>JASGFW010000053.1:0-27565 GCA_047605305.1 Gordonia sp. (in: high G+C Gram-positive bacteria) | reverse complement strand
CGCGCCCGCAACCGGGCGCGGCGCACCCAACCTAGGCAACGCCCACGCAGGGAAAACCGGCCCAGAGAAAGCCAACCCGACCAGGGTGAACCACCCTACTAATTCCTCAGGTCCGCGATGGCACCTTCTCGATCCGGAAGGTGGTTAGATCATTGTCGAGGGCCTGGCGGATCGCCGTCTGCAGGCCCGGCCGCCCCGTCGGATTGAGCAACTGGCTCACCGGCTTCCCGGGAATATTGGAGCCGTAGAAGTAACTACTCTCCAGGAACGAGGAGAGATCGCCGGTGGAATTGATCGTCGCCGTCCACTCATCCTCAGCAGCCTCGGTCACCTCGACCACGTCGGCTCCACTACGTCGAGCGTGATCGAGCACGTCCATGACAAAGTCGACCTGATCTCCGGCATAACGCGGATTATTGCCCGTCGCACCGTGTGGGCCACCCGGAAAGAAGAAATTCGGGAAACCCGCCGCGGCCACCCCAAGATAGGTGCGCGGACCATCTTTCCAGTAGTCGCTCAACTTCAACCCGTCACGCCCACTCACCCCCAGTCGATTGAGAGCACCCGTACCGAAATCCCATCCTGTCGCCCAGATGATGATGTCAAACTGCCGTGTGGTGTCCCCGGTGTCGATCCCATCCGCCGTGATCGCCCGAATCGGCGTCTCCCGCAACGACACAAGCTCCACATTGGGCTTGTTGTACGCCTCGTAGTAGCCGGTCACGAACGGCGGACGCCGCCCACCATAGAGGTGATCCTTCGGGATCAGCTTGTCGGCGACGGCCTGGTCATCGATGAGCGCCCGAATGCGTTCTTCGAGGAATTCGCAGAACTCCTTGTTAACTTCCGGATTGAGCGTCATATCAATGTAGTTCTGGGTCAGTTTACGAAATCCCGGGCTCGCCCAGAGCTTTTCATACCGCTCACGACGTACCTCCGGCGGATCCGCGCTAGCTAGGCGGAAGTCCATGGTGTGTAAAAATCCACTGACCGAGGTGTTCAACGTATCCCGAATCTGCTCGAAATCACGCTTAAGTTCAGCCTGCTCATCGGGTGTGATCGGCGAGTTGTTCAGCGGCGTGCACCAGTCGGGGGTCCGTTGGAATACGGTCAGCGAAGCAACCTCATCAGCGATCGCCGGAACGATCTGCACTCCGCTGGAACCCGTCCCGATCAGCGCGACACGCTTACCCCGCACATCGACGGGCTCTTTTGGCCACCGACCCGTGTGATACGCCTCGCCGGCGAAATCCTCGCGGCCGGGGATGTCCGGAATGAACGGAACCGACAGCACTCCGGTGGCGGCGATCAGATAGCGGCTGGTGTAGGTGCGTCCGGACTCATCGGTGATCGTCCACCGGGCGCTTCCCTCGTCGAAAATCGCCGAGTTCACCTTGGCACCGAATCGGATGTGCTGGCGCAGGTCGAACTTATCGACCACATGGTTGAAATACCGTTCAATCTCGGGCTGACCGGCGAAGTGCTCAGTCCACTCCCATTCGTCCCAGAGTTCCTGGGAGAAGAGATATCCATAGCTGTAACTCTCGGAGTCGAAGCGTGCCTGAGGGTAACGATTCCAATACCAGGTGCCGCCCACCCCGTTACCCGCCTCCAATGCGAGCGCGGTGTAGCCACCCTCAATGAGTCGATAGAGCTGATAGACACCGGTCACCCCGGTCCCGATCACCACCGCATCGACCTCGTCCTGGATTCCTGATTCCTGCTCACTCATGTCCGGTACTCCTCACCCAGGGATCACAGTTGATTCGACCAATCGGTCTGTTTAAGTCCCATAGCGTAGGCGTTCCGGTGGCACACATCAACGAAACCGCCAAATCCCTCCACTTATATCCCATAGACTCAACAGATCCGGTCCCCGCGACCGCCCTAGACCATTGCCGAAACCGACCGAGTGTTCTAATCTACTGTCGTTTCAGCGATGCCGGTGAAAGGAGTTGGCATGTCCGATGATCTGCGTACCCGGGGATTCGCCGCCATGCGTCGCGCATTGCCCGGCGTGTTCCCTGAGGAAGACATCGATCTACGTGACGGAGGGATCGGCGATGAACTCCTGGAGATCGGACTCACGTCGGTGTGGGCCACCCTGTGGGATCGTCCTCAGCTGGCGCCGCGCGACCGGAGCATCCTCACCCTGGGGATTCTCATCGCACTGCACGCCGAACGTGAGCTGACCACTCATTTCCGTATTGGCAAGACCAATGGCCTCACCGATGAGGAGATCTCCGAAATCATCTACCACGCAGCTGGATACGCCGGATTCCCGGCGGCCACCGTTGCCCGTACTGCGGCTCGGACAGCATTGGAGCAAGAGTGATGTCGGAGAACAACAAGGTCGCGGTCGTTACCGGCGGCGGACGCGGGATCGGCGCCGCGGTTGCCGAGATACTCGCCGAATCCGGTGTGCAAGTAGCGGTGTGGGACAGGAATATCGACAGCGCGACGTCAACGGCCGACACGATCAGAGCCCGCGGCCATACCGCGATCGCGGTCGGCGCCGATGTCGCCGATCGCGAGTCGGTCCGCTCCGCGGTGACCGCGACACATCAACAACTGGGCAAGGTCGGCATTCTGGTCAATAACGCCGGCATCACCGCCTATGAACCATTCGCGACGCTATCCCAGGAATCATGGGACCGCATGTTGGGGGTGAACCTCACCGGAACATTCATCGTCACACAGGAACTCATCGCAGACATGCTTGAGGCCAGTTACGGCCGGATCATCAACATCTCATCCTCGTCCGCTCAGACCGGTGCGCCCGCCATGGCGCACTACGCCGCGTCCAAGGGAGGTGTCATCGGCTTCACCAAAGCCCTCGCCATCGAGTACGCATCCCATGGCATCACCGTCAACCACGTGCCCCCGGGATTCGTCGACACCCCATTGGTGCGCGAGGGTCCCGTCGACGTGGAGCAGGTGGCGGCCTCGATGCCCATGAAACGCGCCGGCCAGCCGGCCGATATCGGTTATGCGGTGGCCTATCTGGCGTCCGATCACGCCGGTTACATCACCGGCCAGACGCTAAGCGTCAACGGCGGCCGCTACCTGTTCTAAGCGTTCGAGATCATGGGCGCTTCGAGATCACTTGAGGCCGCCCGCATGGGCTGATCCGACGAGCACGCCGCCGGATCAGCCCAGCATCCACATCAACGACGCAACACCGACCTCGCGATCACGTTACGTTGGATTTCGTTGGCGCCCTCACCGATTTCAAGGACCTTGGCGTCAGCATAAAAGCGCGAAACCGTCGACTCGCGGATATATCCATAGCCACCATGCGCCTGCACGGCTGCGCTTGCGGCACGGTTCGCCACCTCGGAGGCATAGAGCTTCGCCATCGCCGCGGCCTCACTGAAATCCTCCCCCTGATCGGCCAGCCATGCCGACCGGTACACCAATAGCCGGGCGGCGTCGATCTCGGTCGCCATCGTGGCGATGCTGTGCTGGACGGCCTGGAATTGGCTCAGCGGACGTCCGAACTGCTCGCGTTCACGTACGTGGTCAATCGTCAATGCCAGTACCCGTTGCGCCAACGAGAGGGCGAGCGCGGCCACGCTGATCCGACCACCGTCGAGGACCGCAAGAAACTGGCGTAATCCCCCGCCGTCGTCGCCGATCAGATGATCGTCGCCGAGAAAGACGTCCTCGAAGATCAGTTCGCGGGTGTCCATCGCGTGCCAGCCGAGCTTCTTCAGTTTGCGTCCGACGGTGAACCCGGGGGTTCCGCTCGGCACGAAGAATGTGCCGAAACGCTTATTCTCGTCGCCGGGTCGCTTCGTCGACGCGAGAATACTGACCCCCAGCGTGATGTCGGTTCCGGCGTTGGTGATGAACATCTTGGTGCCGTTGATCAGCCATCCGCCGTCTACCCGCTTGGCGTGGGTACGCACCGCCGCGGCATCTGAGCCGGCCGACGGTTCGGTCAGCCCGAACGCACCGATGGCCTGCCCGGTAGCCAGCGGCCGCAGCCATCGCTGCTTTTGCTCTTCGGTGCCATAGGCCAGCAGCGGCAATGACGCAATGGTGGAGTGTGCATTCCACGCCGCCGCGAACGACTGATCGGCGCCGCCGATCGCCTCCATCGCCGCAACGTAGGACACGTACCCGACATCGGCGCCGCCGTATTCGGCGGGCACAAGCAAGCCCGCGAGGTCGAGCGCGCCGAGTTTGCGGAACGTCTCACAGGGAAAGACCTCATCCTCTGACCATTGCTGGGCGTACGGCTCGATCTCCCGCTGTGCGAAGTCCCGGCACAGTTTGCCTAGTTGGCGTGCGTCCTCTGGCAGTGAGAATTCCATCTTCGTCCCTCTCCCGGGCGCATGGCCACCACAAAGGCGACCACACCATCCGATTAATTCGACCAGTCGGTATAATATAAGCCATGGGTCTCGACTCTTCAGTCGCACCCCCGGGCAAAATCCGGAAATTCACCCCCGAAATTCACCGCAGAAGGGTGGAACGCACACATGAGCACCGAGATCATGACGGCCGACGTCACCTCCCCGTCACCGGCCGCCACCGCGCTCGCGGCCGACCGGCTGGAGCGATACCGGCGGATGCTCACGATTCGACTATTCGAGGAACGGGCCTCTAAGCTCTACCGGCTCAACGAGATACCCGGATTCCTCCATCTGTCGGTGGGGCAAGAGGCAACCGCCGTCGGCGCCTGCTGGCCACTGACCGATGACGACGTGATCACCTCCACCCATCGGGGTCACGGCCACTGCATCGCCAAGGGTCTGGCCGTGGAGCCGATGTTCGCCGAACTGATGGGCAAAGCGACGGGCACCTGTCACGGACGGGGCGGGTCGATGCACATCGCCGATCCGCGTAAGGGTATCTTCGGCGCGAACGGCATCGTCGGTGCCGGATTACCCATCGCGGTAGGCGCCGCGACAGCGGCGCAGTTACGATCGAGAAACGCGGTAGTTGTGGCGTTTTTCGGCGACGGCGCGGTCGCCCAGGGCGTGTTTCACGAGTCGGTGAATCTCGCTGCGGTCTGGGATCTGCCGATCATTTTCTTCTGCGAGAACAACGGCTACGCGGAATTCTCCGCCGCGGCCGATCAGCACCGGGCCGGGCTGGCTGAGCGCGCCGCCGGTTACGGGGTCGCTTACCACCGCGTCGACGGAAATGACGTCGAGGCGGTGGTCGAATTGCAGTCGCAGCTCGTCGCCGACCTTCGCACGCGCGGTACCCGACCGGTCATCGTGGAAGCGACCACCTATCGATGGCACGGCCACTACGAAGGTGATCCGCAACGTTATCGGGATGAGGAGGAACTCACCCGGTGGCAAGCGCATGATCCGCTCGCGGTGCTCGCCCGCCGGCTTCGCGACGATTCCCTCGGCGCCGAACTCGCCCGGATCGACAACGAGGTCACCGCCCGGATCGACGCGGCAGTCCTACGCGCGCAAGCAGATCCCCTTCCCGATCCGGCGACCGCCATCGACAACGTCCTCGCCCCGCGTCCTAATATCGCCGAGCCCGCCGTACCCGAGGACGGCCAGGTGAAGATGATGCACGCGATCACCTCGGCATTGACTCGCGAACTCGCCGAGGATGACCGTGTTTTTCTCGCCGGAATAGATGTCGGCAAGGGGGGCAATGTCTTCGGCCTCACCCGGGGGCTGGCGGAACAATTCCCCGGCCGCGTTCGTGACACCCCGATCTCCGAGAGCGCCATCGTGGGCACCGCGGTCGGTGCGGCCATGGCCGGGATGCGCCCGGTCGTGGAGATCATGTACCTCGACTTCATCGGAGTCTGCCTGGACCAGATCATGAATCAGGCAGCCAAGATGCGATTCATGACCGGCGGCAACGCATCCATGAATCTGGTGATCCGCACGCAATTCGCGGCCGGTAAATCCTCCGGTAGCCAGCATTCACAGAGCCTGGAGGCGCTGCTCGCTCATATTCCAGGGCTCACCGTGGTGATGCCGTCGACACCGGCCGACGCCTATGGGCTACTGCGGTCGGCGATCGCCGACCCCAATCCCGTTGTGGTGATCGAGAACCGGTTGCTCTACGGCATGAAAGGGCCTCAACCGCCCGAAGACTATCGGGTACCGCTGGGCAAGGCGATAGTGCGCCGACAAGGCACCGACGTCACAGTGGTGTCGTATTCGGCGACGGTCCACGATTGCCTGCGCGTCGCCGATGAGCTTGCCGAGGAGGGTATCGATGTCGAGGTGATCGATCTGCGGACCGTCGCTCCGCTTGATTTCGCAGCCATTCTCGATTCGGTACGCATCACCAATCGATTAGTCGTTGTCCATCAGGCGGTTCGTGACTTCGGCGTGGGCGCCGAGATTGCGGCGCGTGCCGCGACGGAGGCGTTCTGGTATCTGGACGCACCGGTCGAACGGGTCGGCGCCGCCGACTCCCCCGCCCCGTATTCACCCGAACTTGAGGCGCGCTGGTTACCCACCCACGACGATATCGTCGCGGCAATCAGACGCAGCCTTGACCCCGATCCGCGTTCGGTACCGGCGATCGGTACGCACCGATGACCCAACCATCCCGCACGGTGATCCTGGAGATACCCGGACCACTCGCCCGAATCACGCTGGCACGGCCACCGGTCAACTCCCTCAACGCCGCAATGATCTCTCAATTCGACGAAGCGTTGGCCGTCCTCGAATCGACTCCGGATGTGCGCGCCGTCATCATCACCGGCGCCGGTCGATGTTTTGCCGCAGGAGCCGACCTGGCCGAGATCAGCGACCTCAGTGTCGCCGAGATGGACGTGTGGAACCGGCGCCTCGAACGCACCATCGACCGTCTCGCCCGGCTCCCGATCCCGGTGATCGCCGCGGTGAACGGACATGCGCTCGGTGGCGGCCTGGAGATCGCGCTGGCCGCCGACTTCCGGTTCATCGCCGCCACCGCCACCGTCGGCCTCCCGGAGGTGACGTTGGCGATCGTGCCCGGCGCAGGCGGCATGACCCGGCTGAGCCGGCTCATCGGGCCGACCCAGGCAATGGAGCTGATCATGACCGGCGCCCGCCTGGATGCGGACGCGGCGGGCACTATCGGTATCGGCCGCCGCTCCGACGACGCGCTAGCCGACGCCACTGATCTCGCCGAGCGGATCACAAGGTGGTCACCGGTTGCGGTGCGCACGATCAAACAAGCGATCGTCGCGGGCGCCGATGCTCCGCTGCAATCAGCCCTCACCGGCGACCGGGCGGCACTGACCACAGCGTTCGCTACCCCGCAGGCCCGCGACGCGATCGGCGCCTTTATCCGCCGATGAGCCCCCCGGTACACACCGGGCCTGACGTACCGGGCCTGACACACACCGGACCCGGTACGAGAAGACCCCGGTACCTGGCCGGTATAATTTGGACATTTCAGCAACACCGCCGGGGGGAAGACTGACGTGGGACGACCACAGGGCCATGGCCAGGGATATGAGGCGAAAAAGCAGGACATTATCGACACCGCCGCCGCGTTATTCGCCAAAAACGGCTACGCCTCAACCGGCACAACCGAACTCGGTTACGCCACCGGACTGGCCAAGGGTGCGCTGTATTACTACATCAAGTCCAAGGAGAACCTCCTCGTCGAGATCCAGGACCGGGTGCTGGGGCCGCTGCTGGAGAATGCCGCGACCATCCGGGTCCTCGATCTCAGTGCGCCAGCACGATTGCGACTCATCTCCGAGACTCTGCTTGACATCATTTTCGCCCGTCTCGATCACATCTGGGTCTATGAGCACGACTACCGCCACCTCACCGGCAAGAATCTGAAACATTTCATGGCGCGTCGGCACGAATTCGAGATGGTGATCGAGGGCTTGATCGTGGAAGCCATGCGCGACGAATACTTCGAGCATGTCGACCCACATCTGGCCATGCTGGAGTTCTTCAACCTGCACAATCACACATATCAGTGGCTCAAACCCGGAATCACCCGCTGGAGCGCGACTGAACTCTCACAAACCTACTGCCGCACCCTGTTCCGGGGTTTGGCGACATCCGGATTCGATACCGAAGCCATCGAGGCCGAGGTTGCCGCCTTCCGCGGTTCGCAGATCTCCGCGAAACCCTAGCTCGCCGAAACCCTAGCTCACCGAAACCTCGACGCCGCGTCGATCGGTCACCTATACTTTTCTTGTACCGATCGGTCAACTAAATTGAGGTGAGGAAACATGGCAGGCCGACTGCTGGGAAAAGCCGCTCTCATCACCGGCGCCGGGGGCGCACTCGGTGCGGCGATCGCGCGCAAATTCGCCGAAGAAGGCGCCGCCCAGCTATTTCTCGCCGACCGCGATACCGTCGCCGCGAAGTCTGTCGCCGACTCGCTGGCGGGGCCCACGTCCACCACCGTCATCGAACTCGACGTCACCGATGCCGCCGCCGTACAGCGGGCGGTCGAGGCAACCATTTCCGCCGACGACCGCAACGGGAGTACCGCCGATGGAGGGGGACTCGACATCTATGTCAACACCGCTGGCATCGTGTCCCCGAACGCTCGTATCCACAACATCGACATTGCCGACTGGGACCGCACCCTGTCGGTCAACCTGACCGGTACCTTCAACGGAATCAGGGCTGTCGCACGCACATTCCGCAAAAAGCGGCCGGTATCGATCGTCAACATCGCATCCGTTAGCGGACTCACCGCATGGCCGTATGCGGCAGCGTATTGCGCCTCTAAGGCCGGGGTGCTGCACCTGACCCGGGTGGCCGGGCTTGAGTACGCCAAGGAAGGCCTACGCATCAACTCGGTGTCACCGGGCACCTTCCCTACCGCGATCCACGCCGACCTGCCCGAGCGGGTACTCGACGATTTGTCGGCCAAACATCCACTGGGACTGGGCACCCCGCAAGATATCGTCGGTGCGGTGGTATTTCTGGCCGGCGATGAATCAGGGTGGATGACCGGCCAGACCATCGTCGTCGACGGCGGCTACTCCCTACCCTGACCCGCCTCAACCAGCAAAGGCCCAGCCAGCAAAGGACTTCAGCCTTGTTCAACTTTGCTTCCATCATCGACCACAACGCCGACGTGCGACCCGAAGCTCTTGCCGTCACCGAAGGCGACCGGCGACTAACCCACGGCCAGCTACGAGATCAGGTAGACGCCACCGCAGCGGCGCTGGCCGCCGCCGGAATCACCCGCGGCACACTGATCGGCGTCCTGTTACGCAACCACATCGAGTACGTGACGATCATGGCGGCGGCCAACCGTATCGGGGCCGCGATAGTTCCGCTCAATTATCGCCTTTCACCGCAGGAATGGCGTTTCATCTTGGATCACGCGGGCGCGGTGGGTGTCCTGGCCGAACACGACTTCATCGCTTCGATCGATTCCATTCGCGATGATCTGCCTCGGCTGACTCTGTTACTCGGCCTGGACGCGGCACCGCCCGGCTGGCGGGATTTTGACGAATTCGTCGATGCTCATCGCGGTGAGCGTGTCGATATCGTCGATGTCGATCCCGACGAGTTGCAGCGGCTGATGTACACCTCCGGCACCACCTCGCGCCCCAAGGGCGTGATGATTTCGCATGGGAACGTGGCGTGGAAAAACTTCAGCCATATTCTCGAATTCGGCCTTACCGAACATGACAGCGTGCTCATCTGCGGCCCCATGTATCACGTTGGCGGCATGGATCTCCCCGGGATTGCCGCCCTGCACGCCGGCGGATCACTCCGGATCGTGGTGAAATTCAGTGTCAACGAGGTTCTTTCGGCAATCGCGGAGCACCGTCCAACCCTCATGTGGGTCGCCCCCGCAATGATGAACGAATTGCTGCGATCACCCGAACTGGCACATACCGATGTCTCTTCGCTCCGGGTGATCACCGGCGGCGGCGAAACAATGCCCATACCGCTTTTCGAACGGATCAGTAAGGCGTTCCCGAACACGTGGTTCGCCGATGCCTATGGTCTGACCGAAACCGTATCTGGGGATTGCGTGAACGATTCATCCCATTCGCGTAGCAAGATCGGATCGGTGGGTCGACCGGTAGCACACAACGCGATTCGTATCGTTGCCGATGACGGTCATCCGCTCGGCGCCGATCAGCTCGGCGAGATCGTGATCAAGGGCCCTAAAGTGACCAAGGGATATTGGCGCGATCCCGAGGCCACCGCCCGAACCATCCGGGACGGCTGGTTTCACACCGGCGATATCGGCCGTATCGATGCCGACGGCTATCTGTATATCGAAGATCGCAAAAAGGACATGATCATCTCCGGTGGGGAAAACATCGCCACTCCTGAGATCGAACGAGTTCTCTACGAATACGACGATGTCGTGGAGGCCGCGGTACTCGGCATGGCGCATCCCCGCTGGGGAGAGGTACCCAAGGCATATGTGGTTCTGCGTGAGGGATCTTCGACCACCGTCAACGAACTCAGGGAATTCGTCGCCGCACGCTTGGCAAAGTACAAGGTGCCGGCCGAATTCGTCTTCATCGACCAGTTGCCAAGAACGCCATCGGGCAAGGTACTCAAACGGGCGCTGCGCACAGACGCATAACACTATCCGCATAACACTATCGGGGGGAGGGCGGCGCGGTGGCGCTGCCCTCCCCCCGATAGTTTTTACCAGCGGACCGGTAACTCGTAGATGCCATAGGCCAGCGAATCACCCTTGAATTTCAGCGATTCGAATCCTACCGCGATCTCTAACGTCGGAATCCGGCGGAACAAGGTCTCATAGACGACTTCGAGTTCGATTCGAGCCAGCTGCTGTCCGATGCACTGATGCGGGCCCCATCCGAATGCGTGGTGATGCCGCGCATCGCGGGTAACGTCGAGCCGCTGCGGGTCCGGGAACGCCACCGGATCGAAGTTCGCCGCCGGTAGTGGTGCGATGATACCGTCGCCCGCCTTGATGACCTGCCCGTCGTAATCGATATCCTCAATCGCGATCCGGCGCTGCAGCAAGTGCGGGATGGTCAGATACCGCAGCAGCTCTTCCACCGCCTTGGCAATATCGGCACGTTCGGTGAGATCACGGAACACCGCGAGTTGATCAGGATTGCGTAGCATCAGCGCCGTTCCCAGGGTGATCATATTCGCGCTCGTCTCATGCCCCGCGATCAGCAGGATCATGCCCAACATAGCGGCATCGGGAAGTCCGAGATCACCCGCGGTCACACGCTTGCCGAGATCGGAGACCACATCTTCCTCGGGATTGGTGATCTTCTTCTCGATGAGTTCGGTGACGTATCCATTCAGGATTCGCATGGCCTTGCCGTTTTCCTCTGCGCTCGCCTCACGCGCATTGGCAACCTTGGCATGCTCCTGGAAAAAATCGTGATCCTCATAAGGCACCCCGAGCAGATCGCAGATCATCAGCGACGGCAACGGCAATGCCAGCGCCTCAACGAGATCGGTGGGGTTTGGCCCCGCGAGCAGCTCGTCGATGAGGTTATCGGTGGCCTCTTGGATCTTCGGCCTGATCTTTTCCATCCGGCCCCTGGTGAAGGAACTGGTCAGCATCCGGCGGAGCCGAGCATGATCGGCACCATCAGAATCGAAGATGGTCTTGGGGCGCTGATCAATCGTCTCCGCCTGCGCCTGTGTGGGATGCGGGAATCCGTCGAGATGGTCGTTAGCGCTGACCCGGGGATCGGACATGATCGCGCGTTGAGCTGCGTGCGTGGTCACCAGCCAGGGAGTACGCCCGTCCCACGTACGGGCCTTCGATAACACGACGCCGTCATCGATCAATTCCCGGATCTCGGGAGTGGGCAAAAACGGGCACGCCGATTCACGCGGCGTTGGAAATTGTGGGATGTCGTCATCGATCCGTACGTGTTCGCTCGTCTGCTGCGACATCACTCTTCCACCTCAATCGCCATCGCCGGGCACACCGCGGCGGCATGCCGCACATTATCGGCCTCGGCTTGCGGCGGATTCTCGTTGACGAGAAACGCTATTCCATCTTCATCGCGTTGGTCGAAGACATCCGCTGCGGCCGCAACGCATTGACCGGCGGCCACACATTTATCTTCATTAATGACGATTCTCATTGTGCGCTCCTGAATTGTTGGACTTTAGGGCTGATTTCCCACAACAGATGGCACGCAGATACGCACCAGCTACACAGCAGGTGAGGGCAATGCGGAGATACGGGATAGGTCGTCGACTATCAGCTGCCGGCGCAAGCGGCTTTGCTTGGGCATTCGCCAACCGAGCACTGCCGTGACGTATCCGTTGGTGCGATACGCCGCGACGAAGCGCCCCTCATCGAGGGAGCCGTCGACGATCTCGACATCGGCGTCGGGCGTGATGACGCCGTGGACCTGGATCTTAATGTCGTACTGGTCGGTCCAGAAATACGGTATAGGCGTATACGGCTGTGCCGATCCCACAATCGCTGCAGCCACTGCCGCGGCCTGATCGGTAGCGTTGGTGCGATTCTCCAATCGAATGTGCGCACCGCGTGACTCGTCATACCATCGACATACATCACCGACCGCATAAATCGATTCCGCTGCACGGCAATACGAGTCACAGACGATGCCGTTATCCAGTGTCACGCCGCTGTCGGCGAGCCACTCGGTTTCCGGTATCGAGCCGATGGCCACAACGACGACGTCAGCGGGTAATTCTTCCCCGTCGGCGAGTATCACACCGTTGACCTTGCCATCCGAATGCGACAGTCTCGCAACGCCTGCACCCAGCCGCAAACGCACCCCGTGCTCAGCGTGGACACGTCCCAATGCCGCACCCACCAGCGGTCCGATCTGGGCAAGCATCGGATGCGCGAGCGGACCGACCACCGTCACATCCAATCCCAGCGAGTTCGCGGTGGCCGCGGCCTCGACACCCAGTACACCTTCCCCGACAACGACGACGCGCGGTTTCTCCGCGAACCGAGCCCGTAGGGCGAGCGCGTCATCGCGTGTTCGGATCGCGAAGACCCCATCGAGTCCGTCCTGTCCGGGCAAGGTGCGCGCCCGGACACCCGTCGCGATGACAATCGTCTCGGCGCCGAGTTCCCGCCCCGACTCAGTCAGCGCATGCCGTCGGACAGAGTCGAGTGAAACGACCGGATCATCAAGCAGGAAAACGGCATTGAGGTCATCAAGTGCGTCCGGTGCCCGCAATTGGGTGCGTTCAATATCCCAGGTACCGGCGAGAACCTGTTTGGATAGCGGCGGCCGATCATAGGGCAACCACTTCTCGGCTCCTACAACGGTCACCGATCCGGTAAACCCCTTACGCCGCAAGGATTCCAATGTTGAGAGCCCTGCCGCACCCGCGCCAATGATGAGTACATCCGACAACTCGGCCACGTAATCTCCTATGTTTGCCGATTGATTGCTGTGATCATCTGTGCTGATGTCAGATCACCAATCCGACCATCGAGGTGCATGACGAACGGTCGCGGCCATACGGGCAACCACAAGCGACCACGCGCCTGACACCACAAGGCGTGACTCGCGGGCTTGAGAGCCAGCCTCAATTTTAGTTTAGACTAACCAGTCGGTATAAACAACGTTACCGCAATCGATATCGGAGCCAATTGCCGTTATCGGTGAGTTGCATCACTTGGGCCAGGATGAGTTAAACGAGGCTCCCGGCTGGCCGATCGGCCAGGTAGTGCCCCATACTTTTTGTTCATATCCGGCCGCTTCCACTGTCGTAATGGCCGCATTACCGCATGTTCGAACACCCGATGCTCGAACGCACCCGATTTGAATATCCCCGGCTCCAATATTCACAGAGGAGGTCACGCGATGAATGGAGATCCCGGCCATATCTGGGGGCGCCCGCGACCGGCACCCGACCGCTGCGCGGGTGCGCACACCTACGGCGGCGGATGCACCTACAACGCCGAAGACCCGCACCGGCCCCTGTTTCCACCGGAACTACGGCCCGGGGGAAACATCGCCGCGGCCGCATGACCACGCCGTAACGTCAGCCCACGTCGGCGCTCGGGTCCACCGCCTGTTCAAGCAGACTCCGCCGGTAGGCTTCCAGCGCTACCAGATCTCCGAACACCGCGTTATAGCCATCCGGGTCTTCGCTGGGTGCCATCCGCCGCAGCCTCGATTTGATCTCAGCGATCTGCGCGCCAACCCACACTTCTTGTAATCGAGCCTGCACGCTACCGATATACCGGGCAATGTTGTTCTCACTCACCGGCATTGGTTCCACCGCAAGTTCGGTGACCAATGGTCCGATCACCGGACTGTCTACCTCATGGTGCACCGCATCCACCCACTGCGCGCCGCCCATACCCGACGAAGTACCCCCCAGCGCCGACATCGCGTTACGAATCGTGGCGTAGGCCGGTTCGGTGAAACATTCTTCAGGCAACGAGTCGAAGACGGTGCCCGCGATCCCGGGATGTTGCAGCGCCGCCTTGAGCGCCTCGCGTTGCGGCCACAGCCGCGGGTCATCGGGCGCCGGCCGCCCGGGACCGGGAGGCTTCGCCGCCTCGGGGCGTTCCCGCCGGGTAATGTTCCCACCGCCCTGCGCGGGGGTACGGCCATTGATACGAGCAATCCGCGCACCCTCCGCCCGCACCCGCGACAGTACCTGCGCAACCTCTTCCCAGCCGACCCATCCCGCTAATTGCCGGGCGTACTCATCACGCAGGGCGACATCTTTGATTCGGGCCACCATCGGCACCGTGTCGCGCAGCGCATGTACCCGGCCCTCTGCGGTGTCCAAATTGTACTCGCCGAGCTGAGCCTTAATAGCGAACTCGAAGAGCGGAATACGGCGTGCGATAAGGTCACGCACCGCCACATCGCCACGCCGCTGACGCAACTCACAGGGATCCATGCCGTCGGGCGCGATCGCGACGAAGGTCTGCCCCGCGATCGACTGCTCACCCTCGAAAGCCTTACGCGCAGCGGCCTTTCCCGCCGCATCACCATCGAAGGTATAAATCACCTCGCCACGGAAGTAAGCGTCATCCATCATCAGTCGGCGCGCCAGCGCAAGATGATCCTCGCCGAATGCCGTGCCGCAGGAGGCCACCGCGGTGCTCACTCCCGCCAGATGCATTGCCATTACGTCGGTGTAGCCCTCGACCACAACCACCTGATGGCGTTTGGCAATGTTTTTCTTCGCGTGATCGAGGCCGAAGAGTACCTGAGACTTCTTGTACAGCATTGTCTCCGGCGTATTCATGTATTTGCCAAGGTTGTCGTCGTCAAATAGTTTTCGTGCTCCGAAGCCGATGATGTCGCCACCCAAATTACGGATGGGCCACAGTAATCTCCGGTGGAAACGGTCAATGGGACCTTTACGGCCCTGCTTGGATAATCCCGCCGCCTCGAGTTCAGCGAATTCAAAGCCCTGTGCGAGCAGCGTCTTCGTCATCGTGTCCCATCCGGCCGGGGCATACCCACAGCCGAAAGCACCCGCCGCGGCGGCGTCAAAATCGCGTTCGGTCAGGTAGTCACGCGCCGGTTTCGCCTCGGGCGTCTGCAGCTGCGCGGCATAGAACTTCTGCGCTGCGGCATTCGCGGCGACAAGCCGCGCCCGGGTACCACGGTCGCGGGCGACCGCGGTGCCACCGCCCTCGTAATGGATCTGGAATCCGATCCGGTCGGCAAGTTGCTCAACCGCCTCGACGAAAGTGATGTGCTCCTGTTTCTGCAGAAAGCTGTAGACATCGCCACCCTCCCCGCAGCCGAAACAGTGAAAATGACCATGATTGGGGCGCACATGAAATGACGGCGTCCGCTCATCATGAAATGGGCACAGCCCCTTGAGCCGGTCGGGGCCTGCCTGACGCAGCGCGACGTACTCACCGATGATGTCCTCAATACGTATCTGCTCACGGATCGCCGTGATGTCACGATCGGGGATTCGGCCTGCCACACACCCAGTGTAGTGATCACACCCCGAACTCATCCCCCGTACACCCAAGCCAAAAATCAGCACAGGCTAGGTTCTAGGGGGACGCATCACACACCCACATACCGGAGGAGCCGTTTAGTGGACATTTCGACATTACGTATCGACCAGCAGGCCCGCCTCACCAGCGGCAGGGACTTCTGGACCACGAAACCAGAGGGGGAGGTCCCGTCGATCCTGATGACCGACGGACCTCATGGGATACGTAAACAAGCGAGCGCTACCGACACGCTTGACCTTGGCGGAAGCCAACCGGCAACCTGCTTCCCGCCCGCTGTCGGGCTCGCTCAAACCTGGAATCGCGACCTCGCCGGACGAGTCGGTGCGGCGATCGCGGCCGAGGCGCTCGCGGCGCAAGTGTCGGTGGTGCTCGGACCCGGAATCAACCTCAAGCGCTCTCCCCTTGGCGGACGCAACTTCGAGTACTTCTCCGAGGATCCACAACTCACCGCCGAACTTGCCTCCGCATGGATCGATGGGCTGCAAGCCAACGGCATCGGTGCCTCGCTCAAACATTTCGCCGCCAACAACCAGGAAACCGATCGGATGCGGGTGAGTGCTGATATCGATGAGCGCACCCTTCACGAGCTCTATCTGCGTGCTTTCCGACGGACCGTGCGCCGCTCGCAGCCGTGGACAGTCATGTGCTCGTACAACCGCATCAACGGGGTGCACGCCAGTGAGGACCCGGAGCTGCTGACATCCATCCTTCGCGACGACTGGGGCTTCGAGGGACTCGTGGTGAGCGACTGGGGCGCCGTCGTGGACCGCGTACGCTCGGTTGCCGCGGGACTCGATCTCGCTATGCCGTTCGGCGGACCCGAATCCGACACCGTAGTGGCCGAGGCAGTGCACTCCGGCGAGCTGGATGCCGAGGCGCTTCGCCTCAGTGCGAGCCGGGTGGCGCACCTTGTCGAGCGGTCCATCGCACACATCACCGACTCGGCGACCTTCGACGTCGACGCCCATCATCAACTGGCCCGCGAGGCGGCGGCGCAGGCGATCGTCTTGCTGCGCAACGACGACGACCTGTTGCCGTTGTCGTCGTCTGCGACGCTGGCGGTGATCGGCGCCCTGGCTGCGACCCCCCGCTATCAGGGCGGCGGATCATCACATGTCAATGCCACGAAGCTCGATATTCCACTCGACGAAATCCGTGCCCGCGCAACACACTCTGTGGTGTACGCCGCAGGGTATGCCATCGCACCGGTGAACCCCACACAGGACGCGCCTACCTCCTCCGCCGAGGAACTACGGGCGAATGCGGTCTCGGCCGCCAGTAGCGCCGATGTCGCTGTACTGTTCCTCGGTTTGGCCGATAGCCAGGAGTCCGAAGGCTTCGACCGTCCCGATATCGAACTGCCGGCCGATCAGATCGCGCTCGCGGATGCGGTGCTCCAAGCCAATCCGAAGACGGTGGTGGTGCTCTCTCATGGTGGCGCGCTACGCGTTTCGTCGCTAGGGGCACCCGCGCTTCTCGACGGCGCGCTACTTGGCCAGGGCGGCGGTTCGGCGATCGCCGATGTGCTGTTCGGACATGTCAACCCGTCCGGCCGACTCGCCGAAACACTGCCGGTGCGATTGGCCGACACCTCGTCCTTCCTCTCCTTCCCAGGAGAGAATGGACACGTCAACTATGGCGAAGGACTGTTCATCGGGTACCGGTGGTTCGACGCACGCGACATCGAGGTCTCCTATCCGTTCGGACATGGATTGTCCTACACCACCTTTGACTACAGTGATCTCTCCGTTCAGGTTGTCGATGGCGATCTCGAGGTAGCGCTGACGGTTACCAACACCGGAGCCCTCGCCGGCCGCGAAGTGATTCAGATCTACCTGGGTAAGGACGATTCGGCGGTGGTACGGCCGCCACGCGAACTCCGGGGATTCGCCGATATCGATATTCCCGCCGGGGAGCAACGCCGAGTCAACATCCGCATTGCGCGGGATGACTTGCGCTACTGGGATACTCGGGTACACCGCTTCCTCCTCGAAGGCGGCGCCTACCAGGTGTATGTGGGCCGGTCCAGTCGCGATATCCGGCTGACAACTGACGTCGACATCACCGGCGACGAGGTACAGATTCCACTCACCCTCAATTCATCCGTCGCCGAGGTCCTCGCTCATCCGAGCGGCGCTCCGGCGCTGCGGGCGATAGTCGAGGGCATATTCAGCGGTGGCGATAGCGAGGGCAACGGTGTGGGGGTTGATCCGCTGCAGATGATCGGTTCGATTCCGGTCGGCCGTCTCGTTGCTCTTTCCGGTGCAAACCTCACCGAAGCGAAACTCCAAGCGACGCTGGACGAAATCAACATCTGACGAATCGGGGCGACGCCGCGCCCAGTCCCCACCCACGGAGCTGGGCGCGGCGGCGTCCTACCCGAGGTGCGCCTGCGCTCCGGAATTTCGCTTATCCATCCGTTCGAGGCGGCCTTCGGTCATCGATGCGATCTGATCGACGATGACACGAAGGCGCGCAGCGTCGTTATCGGCCGCACGCCACGTCGGGACGAACACCGGGTCAAGACCGCCCGGAGCCGCCGCGGTGAGCCAGCCGGCGACTCGATGAATACGTTCACGTTGCCGCGCCTGATGTGCCTTGTGCCGGGAATCGGAGAAGATGAAACGCAGTGCGAGAGTTTTGAGAATCGCCACCTCCGCAGCGATCAGCGGCGGGACGGCCAGATCGGCGTCATAGCGCGAGATCGAGCGGCGGCCGACCACCTCCCGGGTACCGGTGATCGCCGCAGAAGCGAAGCGCCCGATCAGTTCGCTTGTCAGCCGTTTAAGCCGCACCGACGCGTAGAGGCTGCCGTCGAATGCTCCCGCCCCACGCACGATGTCCATCCGCGACAGGCGTTGTGCGGCGTCGATCAGCGTTTCGGGTTCGAGTCCGGGGAACTCCGCCACGCCGATCTGGGCGAGGGTTCGCTGGTCGTCGGGATCGGCAAGGCTACGCAGATCGATACGGTTGGCGATCACTCCATCCTCTAGGTCGTGCACCGAATAGGCGACATCGTCGGACCAGTCCATCACCTGCGCCTCAAGACAGCGACGGTCACCGGTGGCCGACTCCCGAATCCACCGCAACGCGGCCACGTCATCGTCATATGCACCGAACTTGACCTTCGGTGGACGCCTCGTCCACGGATATTTCAGCGTGGCGTCCAGCGACGCACGCGTCAGGTTGAGTCCCGCCGAGACCCCGTTGGCGTCAAGGAGTTTCGGCTCCAGCCGGGTCAGGATCCGCAGGTTCTGGGCGTTGCCCTCGAATCCTCCGATGTCGACGGCCACCTCGTTGAGTGCGCGCTCACCGTTGTGTCCGTACGGCGGATGCCCGATATCGTGGGCCAAGCCCGCCAATTCGACCAGATCGGGTTCGCAGCCAAGGCCGATGGCGATACCGCGACCGATCTGACCCACTTCCAACGAATGGGTCAGCCGGGTGCGCGGTGTGTCTCCCTCACGGGGACCAACCACCTGAGTTTTATCCGCCAGCCGACGCAGCGCGGCCGAATGCAAGACACGGGCCCGGTCACGTGCATATTCACTGCGATGATCGGTGCGGGTTCCCGGGAGCGAAGCAACCTTAGGACCCTCGACGACGAAACGTTCGACGGCCTCAGCGCCGTATTCCGCGGTGGGCGGGATCCCGGGGTGCCCGGTGAGCGGGGTACTAGTCAAGCACCCATCCCCGGGCCACCGCGAACTCGGTGATCCGCTGCCGGATCGCGATGATCTGCGCAGCCGTCAGATCATCCGCCGAGTCGAGCAGTAGTTCGGTGATTTCCTCGGTGAACGCCGATGATTCCAGCGACCCACCCCGCGGACGACGGCCGCGATCACGATCGCGATCAGAATTATGTGCGCGACCGTGATGCTCATGGCTGTCCCGGCGAGACGGGCGCGACGCGGGGGCATCATCCCCGGATGCCTCCTCGATGACGGCCACATTGATCGCCTTCGCCCCGCGGTCGGTCTCTTCGATATCGAAGGACACCTTGGCGCCAGGCTTCAACGACTGCTCATCGATGTCGATATCGTTGATGTGCAGGAAGACATCGGCCCCACCGGATTCCGGCGCAAGAAATCCGAAGCCCCGATTTGTGTCGTAATGCACGACTTTTCCGCTAACCGCCACGACTACACTCACTCTCCTCGCCGCGCGCTGAGCGACCCCGTGTCACGGATACGCGGCAAACTAAACCAATTGTGACAGATTTCCCAGGTCAGGCCGAATCGGGACGAGACCAAGATCACTCGCCGACGCGTTCAGGCACCCAGTGGCGTATCAGGCGCCGAGCAACTTACCGCCGAGATACTCCGATACCTTGTCCAGCGCCACCCGCTCCTGGCTCATGGTGTCGCGCTCGCGCACGGTCACCGCATGATCATCGAGGGTATCGAAATCCACTGTCACACAGAACGGTGTGCCCACCTCGTCTTGACGCCGGTAGCGCTTGCCGATGCCCTGGGCATCGTCGAAATCGACATTCCAGTGCTTGCGCAACTCGGTCGCGAGGTCTTTGGCCTTCGGTGAGAGATTTTCGTTGCGGGAGAGCGGCAACACCGCGACCTTCACCGGGGCCAGCCGCCGGTCGAGACGGAGCACGGTACGCGTATCGGTGCCGCCCTTCGCGTTGGGCACCTCCTCCTCGGTCAGCGCATCACAGAGGAAAGCCATGACCGAACGAGTCAGACCCGCCGCCGGCTCAATCACGTACGGCGTGTAGCGCTCGCCACTGGCCTGATCGAAGAACGACAAATCCTCGCCGGAATGCTTCGAATGCGTGCTCAGGTCGAAGTCGGTGCGGTTGGCCAGACCCTCAAGCTCACCCCACGGGTTGCCGGAGAAACCGAATTTGTATTCCACGTCGACGGTCCGCTTGGAGTAGTGCGACAGCTTTTCCTTCGGATGCTCATAGAGTCGCAGATTCTCCGGGTCGATACCGAGATCGACGTACCAGTTGTAGCGGGCATCGATCCAGTACTGATGCCACTGCTCATCCTCGCCCGGCTTGACGAAGAATTCCATCTCCATCTGCTCGAATTCACGGGTACGGAAGATGAAGTTGCCGGGCGTGATCTCGTTGCGGAAGCTCTTACCGATCTGTGCGATACCGAACGGCGGCTTCTTACGCGAGGTGGTCATCACGTTCTTGAAGTTCACGAAGATGCCCTGCGCGGTCTCCGGCCGCAGATAGTGCAATCCCTCCTGGTCATCGACCGGACCAAGGAAGGTCTTCATGAGGCCCGAGAATGCCTTGGGTTCGGTCCACTTTCCCGGCTGGCCGGTCTCGGGATCGTTGATATCGGCCAGACCATTCTCCGGCGGATGCCCATGTTTGATCTCGTACGCCTCGATCAGGTGATCGGCGCGATAGCGCTTATGGGTGTACAACGATTCGACGAGCGGATCGGTGAACACCTCGACGTGACCCGAGGCCTCCCACACCGTACGCGGCAGGATCACCGAGGAATCCAGGCCAACCACGTCCTCGCGAGAGGTAACCATGGCACGCCACCACTGCCGCTTGATGTTCTCCTTGAGCTCCACCCCGAGCGGACCGTAATCCCAGGCCGAGCGTGTGCCTCCGTAGATCTCACCACTCGGGTACACCAGACCACGCCGTTTGGCGAGGTTGACGACGGCTTCGACTTTGGACGGGGCGGCGGCCACGATGAATCGCTCTCCACAAACGTTGGGACTAGAGGTTATGCGCACGGCTATCTGGGGAACCGGCAACCCCCTACAGGGTAGCCGCCACGATCTGTCCACCTACACGGCGGGCTCACCACCACGCCATAGTGGACCCGTCTCCACGGGTCCCGCCCCCAGCTCCGGCACCGCGGATCGGCCGTCCCAAATGACAACCACTTCCCATAAGATGGCCGTCATGCACCCAACGCGGCAATATGGACCTGCTGACGAAGGCGGTAACCTCACCGCACGCGAGGCGGCAAGTGAGTTGTTGCGCGCGCTGGCCGCCCCGACCCGGATCGCGATCGTGCTGTCACTACAGGAAAGCGCGAAATGCGTGCACGAACTCGTCGGCCTGCTCGATCTAAGCCAACCGCTCGTCAGCCAGCATCTGCGCGTGCTCAAAGACGCAGGCGTCGTGCGGGGACACCGCACCGGCCGGGAAATCATGTATGAACTGATCGACGACCATCTCGCCCATATCGTCACCGACGCCCTGGCACATGCCACCGAGATCCGCGCCGATCGCGGTTGCGCGCCCCACTCGCACCAGGAGGTGGTGTCATGAACGCCGCCAACACCTCACGGGTGGTCGCCGGCAATCCCGGACCGGTCACCGGTATCCGCTCAACCAGACAGCGCTCGACCAGACAGCGCGCCGCCATAGCCGACGCGCTGGCCACGAGTAAGGATTTCCAGTCTGCCCAGGAACTGCACGACCAGCTCAAGGCCCGCGGCGAATCCATCGGCCTGACCACCGTCTACCGCAATCTGCAGGCGCTGAGTCAGGCCGGCGAGATCGATGTGCTGTGGGATGGTTCCGGGGAAACCCGCTACCGCAACTGCTCATCGGGCCACCACCATCACCTGGTGTGCCGCCGGTGCGGCACCACCGTGGAGGTACAGGCCGAGCCGGTTGAGCGCTGGGCGGCCACCACCGCGGCCGAACACGGATTCACCGACATCCATCACACCGTCGAGGTTTTCGGACTCTGCGCCGCCTGCCGGTCGGCCTGAGTATCGATCACCCACGGTCGTCGTTGACGCCCGCCAGACGTGCGCCCACATCCGCACCGGTACCCAGCACGATGTGCAATACCGTGAGCAACGCGATATCGGTGAGACCGCCGAGTGGAAACGTGTAGTACAGCAACACATCGGTGGTCGCCCCGACCGGATCCGAGCGCCGCAGACTACCGAAACTCACACCCGCGCCGAGTTTTTCGACATCGTCACGCAGCGTATCCGTGTTTGGCAGGTTGAGCGCGACCAGCTGGGTAACCGAAATGACGTCGAGACCCTCCGCCAGCTCGACGACCCGCACTGACGCCCGCGTCGTAGCGACCTGCACGACAACCGATTCCGAATCGGCCTCACCGATCTCACCGATCTCGCCGAGCAGGGACACCACCCGCGCCAGCTCAGTATCCGGTGTGGGGGTATCCGGGGTAGGTTCTGCCATCGTCAACTCATTTCGGGGTGATCACGCCACCGAAGCGACGATCACGAGCGGCGTATTCGACACAGGCAGCCCACAGATCGCGGCGATCAAAATCGGGAAAAAGCTTTGTCTGATACACCATTTCGGCATACGCGGACTGCCAGAGCAGGAAATTCGAGATCCGCTGCTCCCCCGACGGACGCAAAAAAAGATCGACGTCTGGCATGTCGGGCTCATCGAGGTACCGGGCAAACGTCGACTCGTTGATCCGATCGGGGTCGATCTCCCCCGCCGCCGCCCTACGCGCGATTTCCCTTGCCGCATCGGCGATTTCGGCCCGACCACCATAATTGACGCACATCGTCAACGTCATCACCGTGTTGTCCTTCGTCAACTCCTCGGCGATTTCAAGTTCTTTGATGACGCTGCGCCACAGCCGGGGTTTGCGACCGGCCCACCGCACCCGCACGCCCATCTCATTCATCTCATCCCGCCGGCGCCGAATCACGTCGCGGTTAAAACCCATCAAAAACCGCACCTCATCGGGACTACGGGACCAGTTTTCGGTGGAAAACGCATACGCCGACAACCACCCAACCCCGAGTTCAATACAGCCACAGACGGTATCCATCAGCACCGCCTCGCCCCGTTTATGCCCCTCAGTCCGAGGCAGACCACGCTCGGTGGCCCAGCGCCCGTTGCCATCCATCACCAAGGCGACATGCTTAGGCACGAATTCCGGTGGCAGATCCGGCGGACGGGCACCGCTGGGATGTGGATCCGGCGCTCGCACCGCCACAGGTGCGGGGGTCGCCGGCGACGACGAACCGCGGCGCAACGCCATCAATCCACTCCTCTCACGCTGTCTCGACCAGCCTATGGGGAGCGCAACGCTCGATAAGCGGCAGGGTCCGCAACTGACGCTCAAGATGCCACTGCAGATGCGCGGCAACCAACCCGCTGGCCTGCCGGCGCTGAGATCCCGTCGCATTGGCGGTGTGTTCCCACTCACCACGGAACAACGCGTCCATCAAATCCAGCACCCCGGGCGAGGGCGTCGCCGCGCCGGGCGGCCGACAATGCAAACACACCGCACCGCCCGCAGCAACATGGAAGGCACGATGCGGCCCCGGCTGCGCGCACCGGGCACACTCATCCAGCGCAGGCATCCATCCCGCACAATGCATGGCCCGCAGCAAAAACGCATCGAGAACCAGCTCACCCGGGCGACGATTATCCGCCAGCGCCGCCAGCGCACCAACGGTGAGCCGATGCAACTGCGGCGCGGGGGCGCGTTCCTCACCGGCGAGTCGCTCGGCGGTCTCCAGCACCGCGCACGCCGTGGTGTAGCGCCCGTAATCGGCGACGATCGCATCGGCGAACGCATGCAGACTGTGCACCTGAGTCACCACGTCGAGAGTGCGTCCGGGATACAAATGCACGTCGACGTGGGCAAAAGGTTCCAGCCGCGCACCGAACTTCGACCGCGTGCGACGCACCCCCTTGGCTACGGCACGCACCAAGCCGTGCTCGGCGGTCAACAACGTGATGATGCGATCAGCCTCACCCAACTTATGCTGACGCAGCACCACCGCCTCGTCCCGGTAAAACCTCATCGGCTGATTGTTCCACCCGCCGCCGACAGCCCCCGACTGCGACATACCTTGCCGGGACATACCTTGCCGGGACAAGAGCGGCTGGGACAAGCATCCGGCCCGCTCACGTACCCGGACCCGCCAATCCCGCCTCCCTCTCCCGCAGTGCCCGCACAGCCTCGACGGCCGCCACATGCTCGGGTGCTGGCGTGGTGATCGTGGGCAGGCTCCCGTCACCGCCATCGAGAACCTTCGACAGGCGCGGTGAAAGCGTCATACCGCCCGGGAATCGATGCCATCCCTTGCGGTCATAAAGCTTGGTGCCACCCCAACCAAGCAGCAACCCGATCACAAGCCCGACGAGAGTTTGCCACACCGAACGGCTCAACCCGGCATCCCAGTCGGCGTCGAAGTAGAGGATGGCACGCACACCGAGATACACCAGGTGCATGGGCTCCACCGCGGCGATCGCGCTGAATAACCGTGGACTTGCCTCCAGTGGCAATGTGCCCCCCGACGAGGGCAGACCCAAAATCACGAAGAACGCCAGGTTGAGAATGAGGCCCGGATTACCGAACACCGCCAGCATCGTCGCCGCCGAGACACCGACAGCAAAGATACTCAACACCGAGAACATCCACAGGGTGAACGCATTGGGCAACGAAACCCCAACCGCGGTACACACTCCCACATAGAGAGCCGACGCCACGAATGCCACGAGCGCCATCACCACCCACTTCGCGGCCAACGTACCCCAGCGCGAGATGGCCAGCCGGACCCGCAATTGATAAAACGGGCCAAACTCGACCGGCGTCTGGCCGAGCGCGGCATCGACGACAATACTGACCATCATGGCGCCGGTGAATCCGGCGAGAACCAACAACAGGGCGTAGTAGAAGGCAGAAAGACCGTTGGCGGCACCCGCCGGCAATGGTGTGGGTTCCACGACACGCACATCGACCGGTTGTGCCAGAGCCAGCTGGGCCGCCCCCGAGAATCCGATATGGGCCTTGTCGAGCTGCTTGCGCACAGAAGTGGTGAGCTGCGCACCGACCTGTTCATTGACCTGCGTGTCCACCCTGCCGGCGAAGGTCGTCGTAACCGCCGACGCGAAAGCACCTGAACCGCGGTTGATATAGACATCGATCGGCAACTTGTCGGGTTTCGCCTGCAACACCGTCGACTGCGCCAGTGCGACGGCCCGGTTGGTGAAGTTCGGGCCGATCACCACCACCCCGTACACCTTGCCCGAGTTCAGCTTATTGAGCGCGGTGGTGCGATCAGTGGGCCGCACCGCGATCCCACTCTTAGCGGCCTCGGCAATGATGCCGTCAGCGATCTGGCGGCCGTAATTGTGTCTGGTGGTGGTGTTATCGGCGTTGGGTACGTCACCACCGGAGTCCTGGTTGACGATCGCGATCGGGAAATCCCGCAGGTTACCTTCCGGGTCGGAGATCGCCGCCATATAGAGCGCGGCCATAAACGACATGATGACCAGCACCAGCGTGAGCGGCATCAGCCAGAATTTGGGCGAACTCAACACCGCCGAGATAGTTGACACCGCCTCCCGCTCGGCATCGGCACCGCTGGCATCCGCCTCCCGCGGGTCCGTGTGTCGTCCCATCCACTAGCCCCTTCCTAAAAGCCCATCCGCCCCAATTGCTTCGGGTCACGTTGCCAATCTTTGGCCACCTTGACATGCAGATCCAGATACACCTTCACGCCGAGAAGTTTCTCCATCTGGGTCCGGGCGACGGTGCCCACCTCTTTAAGGCGGGACCCCTTGTGCCCGATGATGATTCCCTTCTGACTCGGCCTCTCGACGTAAAGGATCGCATGCACGTCAACCATCGGGGGCGCTTGGGGGGCACGGCCCTCGCGGGGAATTACCTCCTCGATCACCACCGCGAGGGAATGTGGCAATTCGTCATGTACACCCTCAAGGGCCGCCTCCCGGATGAACTCGGCCATCAGCACCTGCTCGGGTTCATCGGTGAGCTCGCCGTCGGGGTAGAAGGCGGGCCCCGGTTCCATCAGAGATACGAGAACATCGCCCAGCACATCGAGCTGCTTCCCCGACTTCGCCGACACCGGAACAACTTCCGACGATCCGCCGAGAAGCTCGCTCAGCGCGATCAATTGCGCGGCCACCCGGTCCGGTGTCACGCGGTCGATCTTGGTCACCACACCCAGCACCGTGGTACGCGGAGCCATCTGGCGGACCTGCGCAACGATCCACCGGTCCCCCGGTCCGATCGCCTCGTCGGCGGGCACACAGATCCCGATCGCGTCCACCTCGGAATAGGTGTCACGAACCAGATCATTGAGTCGCTGGCCAAGCAGCGTGCGGGGCCGGTGCAAGCCGGGGGTGTCGACGAGAATGAGCTGAGCGTCGGGCCGGTTGACGATGCCCCGGATGGTGTGGCGCGTGGTCTGTGGACGATTGGATGTGATCGCAATCTTCTCACCCACGAGCGCGTTGGTGAGAGTCGATTTCCCGGTATTCGGGCGACCGACGAAACAGACGAAGCCCGAACGGAATTGCGTCTCGGTCATGATGCCACACGGGCAAGGACGGCCCCGCCGGCATCGGTGAGCACGAGGTAGGCACCCGGAGCGATCTCCGTCAGCGTATCCCGACCGGGATCGTCAGATGCGCCGCCGACGATCACCGCGGCCTCGAAAGTCCTCGCCCCGCTCGATAGCGCCGTCGCGAGAGCCACCTGCAGGGCCGTCAGCGAGAGCGTCTGTGTGCTCACATCGGCACCCGCATATGTGCGTCCGTCTCCGTCACGAACCGCCGCACCCGATCGAGTCTGCGCACGTGCCCGCGCTCCCCGAGCCAGCACCACTAGCTTCTGGTCCTCGCCATCGAGTGTCTGTGTCATCACTGGTCCTTAGTCATTGCTGGTCTTGAGTTATTGCTGTTCTTGAGTTATTGCTGAGCCTGAGTTATTGCTGA
>JASGFW010000052.1:0-29187 GCA_047605305.1 Gordonia sp. (in: high G+C Gram-positive bacteria) | reverse complement strand
CCTCAGCATTAACAAAAATCCCCCCAGAATCCGGCATCCGCGCCGTCACCGTATAGGTACCGACGCCGATCATCTTCTCCAGTCGCGCATACCGGGCACCGACATAGACGACCGCCAGCACACCGACGACCGCGAACACGATCAGTTGGATCTTCACAAGCTTGCTGATCATCGACTCACCCCCAGCATGCTCAACAAACCGTCCAGGAAGGTCTGGCCATTCGATGCGGGCAGCGGATACGCGGGTTTAGTTGACGCGGAGTAGCGGCCGCCCGAGGGCGGCGTATTGGGGCCCCGCCGCGAATTCGCCGCGGGTGGCGCCAAGGTGATCGTCGGCCAACCATAGCGCGCACCGTTACCGTTGTAGTACGGGTTAGCCGGATCCACCGGAACGCTATGACGTTGCGGCGGCGAGTATTTGGGAGTTCCCTGACCCACTCCGAGCGCCTCGAGCTGGTTGAGTGTGCGCAGGTCGACGGATATGAACAGGTTGGTCGAATCGCCTTTGACACCGGGCAGCAGCGCGTCGGGGAATGGATGGGTGAGCATCAACGGTGCCGAGGTGATCAGGTCGGGAGCCGACTTGACCAACTCCGTCAGTACCGGGCGCAGCGCCTTGAGATCGGTGATGAGTTCATCGTGCGAACGGCCCAGCACGTTGGTGCCGACCTGACCGAGCGTGTCGAGTTTGGAGAGTAAGTCGACGAACTGCGGCCGCTGCTGTTCCAGCACGGAAATACCGGCGGGGAGTTCGGCGAGGATGCGATCGATCTGCGTGGTCTGTTTCGCGACGCGACCGGAGAGAGTGTCGAGGCCGTCGATGGCGGCAATAATGTCGTCGCGCTGCCGATTGAGTCCCGCGATCAGGGTGCTCGCACTGTTGAGCAATCGGTTGGCATTTTTCGCGCGCGACCCACCCAATGCCTTGTTGAGTTCGGTGACGATCGGTTCGAGTTGGTTGATGCCGCCGCCGTTGAGCAGCATCGCCAGTGCCCCGAGCACCTGCTCGATGTCGGTGGCGGTGCGGGTACGGGCCGTCGGGATCGGTGTTGACTGGTCTTGTCGGGGCAGCGACTGGGCGTCCTTGGGTTCGACGAGTGCGATGAATTTCTCGCCGAGCAGCGCCGTCTGCTGGACGGCAGCGGTGGCCTGGTTGGAGAGGTCGACGTCCTTTTTCACCTTGATGGTGACCTGTGCATACCACTGGTTGTCCGGCACCTCGACTTTGATGACCCGACCGACCGCGATGCCGTTCTCTTTGACCATCGACTGCGGTACGAGATCCAAGATGTTGTCGAATTGGATCTTGTACGTGCGTGCGTTGTCACCGGTGTCCACACCACCGGGCAGCGGTAGCGACTGGATGCCGTTGCTGGCGCATCCGGCAACCGTCACCGCTGCGGCCAGTGCCGTCACGAATGCGACCGGGCGGTTCCACCGGGACACCGCGAATAGCCTGTTCATCAGTTGTCTCCCGTCGACGCAGACGGTGCGATCGAGGTGGGAACGGTCGAAGCGGCGGACCCGACCTCAAGCTTGGGGTCGGGTTTTCCGCTCGTTGTGCCCGGAGCCGGACGCCGTTGCAGCTTGTCGTTGCTCATGATCCCGAAGGGCAGGACGGGCAGTACCGGATTGAGCACGCCGTTGGTGATCTGTTTGGCAACTCCCGTGCACTGGTTGATGAGAGGCCGCAGCGTATTACTGAATTGGTCGGCCGCCCGATTGCCGGGCAACAATGCGCCGAGGTCGAGGAGTTTGCAGCCGGCCGTGAGCGGGTCTTGCAATTCAGGGATATTCACCCGCATCGCGAGCGTCCCGGACTCCGCGTCATAGGCGTTGATCAGGTTGTTGATCGTCAGCGGCAGAACAAGAAGCGTCTCTTTAAGGCTCTGCTGGGTGGTAACGAGCGCCTGCGCGGTCGGCTGCAGATCCTTGACCGTCTGCCCGAGCTGCTCACGGTTGTCGGCGACGAAGGTCGCGACATCCCCGAGCGCGATCGAAAGTTTATTGAGCGCCGCCGACAGGTTATGGCGTTCGTTGGCCAGGAAGGATGTGAATGACGCCATCTGCGAGTTGAACTGGCGCACTTGCGCATCGTTCTCTTGTAGTGCGCCGACGAAGACGTTGAGATTTTTGATCGTGTCAACGATGTTCCCGCGCGAATCAGACAGCGTAGTAGCCGCTTTCGACAGATTGTCGATAGCCGACCCGAGCTTGGCACCATTACCCTGCAGGTTCTGCGCGCCGACCGTGACGAGATCGCTCACCGCCCCATGTTTATTGGCCCCCTGCGGGCCGAGCGCGTCGGCCAGCTTCTTTACGCTCGAATAGATCTGGTCCACCTCGACGGGAACCATCGTCTGATCCTTGCTCAGCGTGATGTTTCGCGACGCCTTCGGACCACCCGAGTACGCCGGTGCCAGTTGTACGAAGCGGTCGGCGACCACCGACGGAATCACCTGCACCGCACGCACATCGGCGGGCAATGTCACTCCCCGGTCAACGGTCATCGTGACCTTCACGTTCATCCCGTCGGGGGTCACCGTATCGACCTTGCCGACGGCGACCCCCAGCACCCGCACATCCGAACCGGGGTAAATTCCCACGCTGCGACTGAAAGTCGCAGTGATCTTCGTGGTGCCGATCGCGCTGAATAACCACCACAACACGCTGGCGATGATCAGTGCGAGAACCAATCCAAGGACCCCGAACACGATGTGGCGAGGGGTGAACCAACGGCCTGGACCGGCGGTGTTAGTGAGGTCGGGAGCGGTCGATGTCATCGGGTCGCCTCCGTTCCGCCCTGGTTGAGGTTCTTGGTCATATTCGGCAACCGAGTGGTGTTCTGCTGCGGTAGCGCCGGCGGCAGCAGGTTGGTGACCACGGCCTCGAACCAGCGACCGTTACCCAGCACATTGGCATAGAGCCGATAGAACGGAGCCATGTAGGTGATGGCCTGCACAATGTTCTGATTCTGTTGTTTAAGTAGGTCATTGACGTTCTTCAGGGAGTCCAGCGCGGGACCGATCTGCGCCTGGTTATCGGCGACGACACCCGAGAGCGCAGTACTCAACGCCGTTGTCGTGCTCAATAGCGCGGAAATGTTTTTCTGCCGAGTGTTGAGTTCATCGAGTAACTGGCCAGCGCCCGCGATGAGTTTGACGAATTCCTGGTTGCGATCGGCGAGGATCTTGGAGGTGCTTTTGGTGGCAGCCAGCAATTGCTGCACCTGCTGATCCCGGCTCGCGATCGTCGCCGAGAGCCGCGAGATACCGTCGAGGGCGGGGCCCATATCTGCGGCGGTGCCCGAGAATGTGTCCGTCAGCGTCCGCATCGAGGCCGTGAGCTGTTCTGTGTCAAGGTCTTCCACGGAGTCCGCGGCGTCGGAAAACGCTTGGATCACGTCATACGGTGACACGGTGTCGGTCAACGGTACGTCTGGATCGGCGAGGGTGCTGCCGCGCGGATTGAGCGCGAGATATTTCTGGCCTAACACGGTCTTGATCTGGATCGACGCCTGCGTCTGATTACCGATCCAGGTGTTGGCCACCCGGAAGGAGACGTCGACCCGGTTACCGTCGAGTGTCACGCCGTCCACCTCGCCGACCTTGACACCGGCGACGCGTACCTCGGCACCCTTCTTCAGGCCGGCAGCTTCGGTGAACTTCGCTGTGTAGCGCGCGCCCGCGCCGATCAACGGCAACGAGTTCAAGTAGAAAGAGGAGATCGCGAGCATGAAGATGACCAGCACGCCGATCCCGCCGATGCTCACCGGGCTGCGCCGCCCACCGAATCTCTTATGCTTTGGTGTGTCGGCCATATTCACCCCCCTGGTTTCTCGTCACGCCAGCAACGGCTCGCCGCACTGGTGTAGAGCACGTGATTGATGTTGGGCAACGCGACCACCGGCTGGGTGAGCAGCGTCGACTTTCCGTTGCCGGCCACCACATCGATGCCGCAGAGATAGAACTGGAACCACGAGCCGAAGGTGGCCGCACGCCCGATCTTCTGCAGTTTGATCGGCAAATTCGTCAACACCTGCGCGACGTCGCTGCGGCGGGCATTGATCTGGTCGGCGAGTTGTTTCAGACCAGCTATATCACCTTGGATCGATGGCCTGGTCGACGTGAGGATCGACGCGGTGACCGCCGTCAGATTCGATACCGAGGTGATCGCCTGGCCCACCGAATTACGTTGCGCGGCAAGCCCAGTCACTAGCTTCTCCGTGCTATCGAGGAGCGATTCAAACTGGGTGTCATTGCGGTTGACCGTGTTGAGCACCTTGGTGAGGTTCGTGATCAAGTCACCGATGACGGCGTCCTTATCGGCGACGGCACTGGTCAGCTGCGCGGTATTAGCGACGAGACTGGTAACCGACGACTGCGTTGAATCACCTTGGAAGACCGCGATGATCTCCTCGGAGAGTTTGTTGACATCCGCCGCCGATAATTCGCGAAACAACGGGCGGAAACCGTTGAACAGTTCGGTCAGGTTAACCGCCGGATGCGTATCGGTGCTGTTGGCACCGGCACCGAAGGTGTAACCCGGTTTCACGGTCCGCGTCGGATCACCGGCTCCTCTCTCCAGCGCGAGGTAACGCAGACCGGTCAGGTTGCGGTAACGGATGTAAATCTGGGTGCCCTCGGGTAACTCACGGTTGACATCGAAGCTGACCAGCGCGCGGTTACGGTCGTACACCTCCACCTGCGAGACCTGACCCACCCGCACACCCGCGATCCGGACATCGTCACCTTTGTTGAGCAACGATGCGTCAGAAAACACCGCCTTATAGCCCTTACCCCCACCACCGCCGGTATTGGCGATGGTCAGCCCGAGCAGGCCGGTGGCCACCACGGTGACGACGGCGAAGACGATCAGCTTGACCAGCTGTCCGGTGATCGATTTCATCGGATACGCACCTGCGCTCCCTGCAGAGGGGCGGCCCCGATCATGGTGACCCAGGTGGGCACGTCTTCGGGATCGACGCCACTGGCGGCACCGTAAATCACCTTGAGCTGGGCTCGATAGGTCGCATCGTCGAAGCTGTTCGCGCGGATCGTCCCGACCGGCGTACGGGTGAACTGCGGCTGGGGCAGCGACGTTACCGTCCGCGGACCAGGGTTGCGCGACGGCGGCTGGTAGGAGCCGTCGGCCAAAGCTCCTCCGGGATACTGCGGAAATGGACGGCCGTTAGTCGCGGGCTCGTAGCACACAGCGGGCGGATCGGTATCGAAGAAGCGTGGCTCATCCTGATTGGGCAGGTAACGGCCGCGCGGATTGACAAACTTCAGGTCCACCCGCACACCCGGGTTCTTTGTACCGACTCCAACGATCTTGTTCGCCTCCGGTATCAGTGTCGCGAAGTTGTGGAAGGTGCACGCGAATGTCGGCGACTGCTTGGCCAGGCCGACGAGGAACGGCTTCGAGTCGGTCACCAAATCCACCAGATTGTCGCCATTTTTTTGCAACCATCCGCTCGTGTCGGTTGCGGCGACCCCCAGTGTCGCGATCACCGTGCGCAGATCCCCCTGCCGGTCGACGATGGTCTTATTGGTGGTCCGGAAGGTGTCGAGAGCGTCGATGACATCGGGCAACGCCTGCGAATAGGTATGTGAGAACGTCGCCAGCCCACGCAGCGTCCCTTCAAGGGCATTGAGCGTGTGCGGAGCAGCCAGCTGGCTGAAGATGGTGTTCAACTCGCTGATCGTGGTGCCGATCTGGTCGCCGCGGCCCGAGAGAGCCTGCGACACTGCGGACAGGGTCACGTTGAGGTCCTGCGGCGGAATGGCCTGCAGTATCGGCAGCAGCTTGTCGAGGAGGTCGGCGATCTCTTTGGCATTGCCGCTGGCATCGGTTTCGATGATCGAACCTGCGGTCAATGACGGTCCGGACGTGTTCTTGGGCACCTGCAGCGCCACGTAGCGTTCACCGAAGAGCGTCTTAGGCAGGATGCGGGCGGTGGTGTCGCGGGGAAGTTGTCTGGCCATATCCGGGTTGAGCCCCAGCGTTACCTCGACGCTGCCGTCGGGTGCCGGACTGACCGAGCGCACCTCGCCGACGATAACGCCGCGAGCCTTCACATCGGCGTTGGCCGGCAGCGCGTTGCCGACCGAATCCGTCCGCAACGTCACGTCGGTGAACGGGGTGAAATCCTTATTGAACTTCATCACGGCGACCGCCAGAAACAACGCAACCACCACGAAGAAGGCGAGGCCGAGAAGCCTGCGGCGCAGGGTTGCCACGCTACCCTCCCACCCTGACGGTTGTGGTGGTTCCCCAGATCGCCAGACCGAGGAAGAAGTCGAGAACGGCGATCAGCACCAATGCGGCACGCACCGCGTGACCGACCGCCACACCCACGCCGGCGGGTCCGCCGCTGGCGTAGTAGCCGTAGTAGCAGTGCACCAGGATGATCACGAACGCGAAGACCAGCACCTTGCCGAACGACCACAACACATCCGCCGGTGGCAGGAACAGGTTGAAGTAGTGGTCATAGGAGCCGCCGGATTGACCGTTGAACACCGTGGTGACCACGCGAGAGGCCACATATGCCGAGAGCAGGCCCAGCACGTAGAGCGGGATGACGGCGATGAAGCCGGCGATAACGCGGGTGGAGACGAGGAAGGGGATTGACGGCACGGCCATCGACTCGAGCGCGTCGATCTCCTCAGATATCCGCATGGCACCGAGCTGAGCGGTGAAGCCGCAGCCCACCGTCGCCGATAATGCGAGTCCGGCGACGAGCGGGGCCACCTCACGGGTGTTGACATACGCGGAAAGGAAACCGGTGAGGACCTGAGAACCGATCTGGTCGAGCGCGGCGTAACCCTGCAGGCCGACTACGACACCGGTGAATCCGGACATCAACACCATCACCCCGACGGTGCCGCCGATCACGGCGAGGCCACCGGAGCCGAAGGCCACCTCGGCCAGCAGGCGCAGCACCTCGCGGGTGTAGTGCACGAGGGTGCGCGGAATCCAGGCAAGAGTCCGCCCGTAGAACGACATTTGCTCGCCCGCACCGTCGAGGATCTTCAACGGCTTGCCGAGTTGCTTGCGCACCTCGTAGAGGTAGTACTCGGGACGGCTCTTGGAGATTGTCACGCCACCAACCATGTCAGCTCCCCTTCGCCGGCACGATCTGCAGATAGACCGCAGTGATGATCAGGTTGGCCAGGAACAACAGCAGAAAGGTGATGACCACACTCTGGTTGACCGCGTCGCCGACCCCTTTCGGGCCGCCACGGGGGTTGAGCCCCTTATATGCGGCCACCACACCGGCGATGACACCGAACACCGCCGCCTTGAGCGTGGAAATCCACAGATCAGGCAATTGCGCGAGGGCGCCGAACGATGCGAGGTAGGCGCCGGGGGTGCCACCCTGCACCACGACATTGAAGAAGTAGCCGCCGGCAATACCGACAACGGCGACCAGCCCGTTGAGCAGCATCGCGATCAACACCATCGCGAGAACGCGCGGTACGACGAGTCGTTGAACCGGATTGATTCCGAGCACTTCCATCGCGTCGATCTCCTCGCGGATGGTGCGCGAGCCCAGGTCGGCGGCGACAGCCGAGCCGGCGGCACCGGCCACCAGTAGGGAGGTGACCAGCGGCGATCCCTGCTGGATGACGACGAGCACGCTCGCCGCACCGGTGTATGACTCCGCGCCGAGCTGTTTGATCAATGATCCGGTCTGCAATGACACGATCGCACCGAAGGGAATCGCGATGAGCGCGGTCGGCAGAATCGTCACGCTCGCGATGAACCATGACTGCTGGATGAACTCGCGCCATTGGAAGGGGCGCGCGACGCTTTGACGTACGACATCCACAAACAACTGCACGATGTTGCCCGTCTGGGCGAGGGCGCTCGTACCGGCCTGTGCGATCTTGTCGACGCCACGCGTGGTGGCACGTGTCATGTCTACGCGCCTTCGCCGTGGTGACGACCGCGCAACCCAGCCTCGACCGCCTCAAAGGGCGCCGTCGTGGAATCGTCGATGGCGGCGTTCGCGCGGGCTTCCGCGAGAAGCTGGTCTTCGTGGTCCATGGATTCACGGATGGCTTGCGCGGCCTTGGGCGGTAACGTCGGCAATAACTCCAGCACTCGCTGCCGGTGCCGGGCCACTGCCTTGCGCTCCGGCATCCCCGGGTTGGGTTGCACCTGGGCGATGATCTCGGTGAAGTCATCCTTCGTGCCACCGCCGGAAATGCCTGCGGCAGCCATCGCCGCTTCCTGTGCGGCGACCGCTTCGTCCTTTTCCTCGCTCATCCCAATCGGGCCAAATCGGTCACCGGACAAAAACTGTTTGACCACCGGCTGGTCCGATGTCAGTAGTTGTTCACGGGGTCCGAACATCACCAACTCCTTACGAAACAGCATGCCGATATTGTCCGGAATCGTACGAGCGATATTGATGTTGTGCGTCACTATCAGAATCGTCGCGTCGATCTGCGCGTTGATATCGATCAATAGCTGCGAAATGTAGGCGGTACGTACCGGATCCAAACCGGAATCAGGCTCATCACACAAAATGATCTGCGGATCCAATACCAACGCCCGAGCCAAGCCGGCACGCTTGCGCATACCACCGGAAATCTCGCCCGGCAGCTTATCTTCCGCACCGGTCAGACCGACCAGATCGATCTTCTCCATCACAATCCGACGAACCTCATCCTCCTTCTTCTTCGTGTGTTCACGAAGCGGGAAGGCGATGTTGTCATACAGACTCATCGACCCAAATAGGGCGCCATCCTGAAACAGCACCCCGAACAATTTACGAATCTCGTACAGTTCTTTAGCCGTACATTGCGTGATATCGGTGCCGTCGATAACAACCGACCCCTGCTCAGGATGCAACAAACCAATCAAAGTTTTGAGAAATACCGACTTGCCCGTACCCGACGGGCCCAGCAACGCCGACACCTCGCCGGATGGCAGGGTAAAAGTCACATCCCGCCAGATGTTCTGCGAACCGAACGATTTGGTGAGTCCCTCCACACTGACCTCGACACCCACTAAAACCTCCCAATCTACGGTTCGGGTCACACCACAACCCCCCGACACCACCGGGCGAAGACCCCACCTGGCATAGATGTGGCACAGATCACTCTAGCGAACAGATCCCCCCGATCAACCCCCTGGCGGGCGCTCCTCGGGAAGTCTTCTTACTCTCCAGTAACCGGGCTGCTCAAGCAGCGTAACCCATGCCGCAAGCATTAGCGAAGCAAATTGGTGTTTTAGCACACAATTCCTGTTCAGATGTTACTCGTATCGCTTTGGCACCCGACAGCAACAGGCCCGGGATGGATAATTCCATCCCGGGCCTGCGACATCTACCGCGCCACAACGCTCAGATCACTCCGGCGTCGGGGCACTCAGATCACTTAACGGAAACCTTAGCGCCAGCCTCTTCGAGCTTGGCCTTGGCAGCCTCAGCGGCCTCCTTGTCGACCTTCTCGAGCAGGGCCTTGGGAGCGCTCTCGACGAGGTCCTTGGCTTCCTTGAGGCCGAGGCCGGACACGATCTCGCGCACGACCTTGATGACCTGGATCTTCTTGTCGCCGGCACCCTCAAGGATGACGTCGAACTCGTCCTGCTCGGCAGCCTCTTCAGCGGCGGCAGCCGGAGCACCGGCGGCGGCAATCGCGACCGGAGCGGCGGCGGTAACCTCGAAGACCTCTTCGAACTTCTTCACGAAATCGCTGAGCTCCAGCAGAGTCAGTTCCTTGAACTGATCGATGAGCTCGTCAGCGGTGAGCTTCGCCATGGTGGCGTCCTTCCTGTCAGTCCCCACGCGGGGGGGTTATTGTCGATCCCCGCGGGGATGGCTAAATGTGCAGCGAAACCGAATTATTCGGATTCGCCGGCTTCGTTCTTCTTCTCCTGCAGGGCCGCGGCCAGGCGCGCCACCTGCGAAGCCGGCTGCGCGAACAGACCGGCAGCCTTTGCCAAGTTGCCCTTCAGGGCACCGGCGAGCTTGGCCAGCAAGACTTCACGGGTCTCAAGGTCAGCGATCTGTTCGATCTCGGCCACAGACAGCGCACGGCCATCCATGTAGCCGCCCTTGATAACCAGAGCCTTGTTGTCCTTGGCGAAATTCTTGATCGCCTTTGCGGCCACCACCGGCTCACCTTCGATGAAGGCAATCGCGGTCGGGCCGGTAAACAGCTCGTCGAGCCCCTCCACGCCCGCCTGCTCGGCGGCACGCTTCACCAGGGTGTTCTTGGCGACGGAGTAGGTTGCGCCTTCACCTAGGGACCGACGCAATGTGGTGATCTGGCTGACGGACAGACCACGGTACTCCGTGACGACCGTTGCCGTTGCGCCACTGAACTGCTCCGCGATCTCCGCAACTGCGGCGACCTTGTCAGACTTGGCCATACTTCGCCTCCTTCCTCATCACTCGAGTTTGGTCGTGTTCAACCAGCGAGTCGGCGAAGGAGCCCGGACATGACGAACGCCCCGGCACACAGAAAGGCACGGGGCGTTGAATGCACATGTGTACGGCATAGCCATACACATCCGAATACACCACGTTCTCCCTGCGTGGGTCGCCGACATGTCGTCGTTCCTTCGATCGGGATCGCTCCCGATGACCAACGGTCTCTGGTTGAACCGATACAACGCGCCTGCGGCACGTCACACCGAGGTAATACGCTACCCGACCATGGGGAATGCATCCAAATCGCCCAACGATCGGGCCGCGATCGCCGCCGACGCGGTCCTCGGTCGCCACCTGCGCACCGCATGGTGGCTGCCCGGCACCCGGGTTGCGGCCATCGCATGGCCGACGGGCCGCCTCCCGCTCGACATCCTGCGTAGCCGATTCGGGTTCTGGCATTACTGGTGGCATGCGCATCTGCTGGATCTGATCGTCGACGCCGCGATCCACCGCCCCGGCGACTACGGCTCGTACGATCCCAACTTGGCATACGTCGCCAACCGGCTATTGCGGGGCATCCGGGTACGCAATCTCGGACGGTGGACCAACAACTATTACGACGACATGGCCTGGCTTGGCCTGGCGATCGAGCGCGCCGACCGTCATCTCGGCCTTCATCACGATCAGGCGCTGCGCACGCTCACCGCGCGCATATTCGGCGCATGGGAGCCAGACAAGGGCGGGGGCATCCCGTGGCGCACCATCGATACCTTTTTCAATACGCCCGCCAATGGTCCGGCGACAATCCTGCTCGCCCGCGCCGGCCACCCAGAACGGGCGGTGCAGATGTGTCACTGGATGGACGCGACGCTTATCGACCCCACATCACATCTGGTGATCGACGGGATAAAACCGCATGACGACGGATACGAACGTGTCACGGCGATCTACACCTACTGCCAGGGCGTGGTACTCGGCGCGGAGGTCGAGGCGTTACGCCATACCGGTGACGCCATCCATCTCGAACGCATCGATCGCCTACTGCGCGCGGTGGAGAACCACGAATGCCCGGACGGGGTGATCCGCGGCCAGGGAGGTGGTGACGGCGGTCTGTTCATGGGGATTCTGGCCCGCTATCTGGCCCTGGTCGCCACCGATCTGCAGTCGGACTCGCCCGGTACCGACGACCTGCGCCAACGCGCCGCGAATCTCGTACGCACCAGCGCCGACGCGGCGTGGGCGACCCGCGTCGAGGTTGGTGACACCGTCATATTCAGCGCGGACTGGCATCGGCAGGCGCAGGCACCTTCTCGTGGCGGTACCGCGGCGACGTTTGTCGGTGGCGCTGTCACGTCATCGGATGTAGCAGAGCGGGATCTCTCGGTGCAGTTGTCGGGATGGATGGTGCTGGAGGCCGCTGCCGCCGTCGACCTGGTGTTACCGGAACATCCGGCCTGAGCCCCAACCTCCCGTGGCCTGACTTCGGCTACACACCTGAATCGGCGAGTATCACCCGGTAGACGAATGCGGCTTCTGGCCCCAGAACAACACCGACGAGTTCGGTGAGGATCGCGATGAAGGCCGACCCGTGGGGCGCACCATGCGACTGATCGAAGTGATGGGAAAGTTCGTGCAGCACAGTAAGTTCACGCAGCGCCCAGCGCCCCTCCGCCGATACGGGAATGGCGATCTCGGCCACGGGACCGACCACCCCCGCCGGCCGGTATTCCGCCGACCGATAGCCTTTGCGGGCGCGCACCGACACCGGATGTGCCGCACCGGGGAAACGCTGGCGGACCGCGGGCATCGCGAGTACCCGTTCGATGTGATCGCGAACCGAGTCGACGGACCCGAAGATGGCTTCGATGGGCAGGGTGAGTTGAGTGCCGGCAATCTCTACAGTGCGTGAACTGCCAACCCGATCGAACATGTTCATGATCATTCGCTCGGCCGCATAGAACCGGGCGCGACCGATATCACGCGCACGAGGCGACACCATCAGGACTCTAAAGCCCCTCGGGGCGAACCGAATTCACGGTCTGGACGCAGTTTTGCCCGACGTCCGGCGCGATCTCCGGCCCGGCGCGCGGCTTCCGAATAACCCGCCGAGGCGCTCGACGGCCGCCACGCGCCTCGCGCGGTCGAGCGCGCACGATAGAAGTCCGCTACCTCTATCTCCTTATTACGCAACACAATTTCCGTCGATGTTACGGCAGTTGCCGCGTGCCGATCGGCCTCGATCGCCTCGGCGCGAGCTGCGTCCCGCGCTTGCGTCAGGCGAGCACCGATCCGCTCGGCAAAGGCGGACTGAAAGTTAAGCCTGGCGGTGATCGGCGCCAGCGGCGTGCGTTCGACGACACGACGCGTGCTCCAACCACTCCCCTTACGCACCACACGCGCCGAAGTCTCCGATCGGTAATCACCCGAGCGCAGGTACGCGTCGCTGGCCGCAACCATCTGCACCACCAGAGAGGTGTAGAGCGCCTGGCAGGTGTCGATGTCGGCAGCGAAGCCGTAGGCGAGCACGAATGTCGAGTTCCCGGCGACATCGACCGTCACATCGTTGGCCCGTGCGATCGCGACGAATAGCTGAACATAGGTTTTCAGACCCCGCTTACCCGCGTCGCCTATCACGATCTGCCGGGACACCGGGGTGGTTGCGCTTCGACTCGCCGGATCATGTTCACGCGCCACCGCGAGATCGATTGCCGACGCCGTCGCCAGGCGTTGCGCAGCCTGCATGAAGGTCTCGGCCTCGTGGGGGTTATCGGTGTTCTCGGCTTGCCGCAGCAATGCCGCAATCCGGGTCAGCAACTTGTCATCGCGCATACGCATCAGACTAATTCGCCGGCCGTTCGGTTCCCTCGAGCGCCGCTGGGCCCGTGGCATGTGTGGGAGCCTGGGTGCCATTTATGGCATCCAGGCTCCCACACATCGGTTAACTCTCCCGATCACCCATGTTTCCGCGATGATCCGACGCCTGGTGATCGTGTTTTCGTCGTCGACTCCGGACTCGGCATGCGAAACCGTCGCGCAAGGCTTATCTTCTGCTGAACTCCCATCGGGCATCGTCGCCCGACCCGACCCGACCCGACCCGCAGGAGATTCCAATGACCGATGGAAATCAAGCACTCAGTGAGGACGAGGCCCACCTCGCCCGGCTGGGCTACACGCAGGAACTGCACCGTTCGTGGTCGGGATTCTCCAACTTCGCTATCTCGTTTTCCATCATCTCGATCCTGTCCGGCTGTTTCACCTCCTTCGGCCTCGGCTGGAACAACGGCGGCCCGGCCGCAATCGCCTGGGGCTGGCCAATCGTGTCGGTCTTCATCCTGCTGATCGGCTTCTGCATGGCCGAGCTGGTATCGGCGTATCCGACCTCTGGCGGAATCTATTGGTGGGCTTCAAAACTCGGTGGTCCCAAGGCAGGTTTCTACACCGGGTGGCTGAACTTGATCGGCCTTGTCGCGATCCTCGCATCGGTCGCCTACGGTGCAGCAACCTTCGTGGATCTGACCATCGGCACCTTCAGCCAGTCCTGGCTCGACGGCTACAGTCTCAACCGCGTATTCATCATCTTCCTGATCATCCTGGCGATCTCCGCGATCATCAACATCTTCTCCGGCGATCTACTGTCGATGATCAACAACATTTCAGTGTGGTGGCATGTATTCGGCGCCGCCGCAGTCGTTCTCATCCTGTTTCTCGTACCCGACCAGCATGCTTCCTTCTCCGACGTCTTCGCCAAAACAGTCAATAACTCAGGAATCTTCGGCAGCCACACCTCCGGGGCGGGTTTCATCCTCTACGTGCTTCCCATCTCCGCGATCCTCACCCAGTACACGATCACCGGATACGACGCTTCAGCACACCTTTCCGAGGAGACGAAGGGTGCGGCCGGCGCTGCCGCCAAAGGTATTTGGAGGTCCATCGCCTACTCGGCGATCGGCGGTTGGGTGTTACTCCTGAGCTTCCTCTTTGCGATACACAATGCCGACGACGTATCCAAGAGCGGTGGCGCGGTGTCCGCCATCTTCAGCCAGGCACTCACATCCAAGTGGGCCGGACTGGTGTTGCTTATCTCGACGGCAGGCCAGCTCTTCTGCGCCACTGCATGCCAGACCAGCGCGTCGCGCATGACCTTCGCATTCAGCCGCGACGGCGCGGTACCCGGCCATCAGCTGTGGTCGAAGGTGAAGGCCAACGGTATGCCCGCGAACGCCGTCATCCTCACCGCAATCGTCGCCGCCGTTATCACGCTGCCCGCGCTGGTACCGGTGGATATCAACGGCGCACCGGTACCAGTCGCCTTCTTCGCGGTGGTATCGATCGGCGTCGTCGGTCTCTATCTATGCTTCGCGGTGCCGATCTACTACCGCTGGAAGAACGGAGACGCATTCGAGGCTGGTGGCTGGACTCTCGGTAACAAGTACAAATGGATCGCGCCGCTCGCGCTCATCGAGATCGTGGTGACATCGATCATCGCCCTCTTCCCCACCTCGCTCGGCGGCATGCCGTGGGACCCGAGCTTCGCGTGGAAGTACGTCAACTACACCCCGCTGCTCGTCGGCGGTGCCCTCATCGCGCTGTACATTTACTGGCATCTATCGGTGAAGAAATGGTTCACCGGACCGATCAAGCAGGTCGAGGTGTCTCAGACTGCGGCAGATGCATCACGGGTGAGTAGCTGACCGTGCTCCAGCACGGCGACGCGGTCGGCGATAGCGCGCACAAGGTCGAGTTCGTGAGAAATGAACACCACCGCCAGCCCGTCGCCGCGAAGGTCTGCCAGGATATCGATAACGCTCGACCGGATCGACGGATCGAGTGCGGAGGTGATCTCATCACAGATCAGCACATCGGGCTCGGCCAGTAGCGCACGGGCGATCGCCACTCGCTGCCGCTGACCGCCGGAGAGTTCACCGGGCCTGCGGGTGGCGAACGAGGGATCCAGACGCACTCGTTGCAGTGCCGTGGCGATCGCGGCGTCACGCTGCTTGCCGTCCGCAGTCGAAAACTGCCGCAGCGGAAGGCTCAGGCTGCGGGCGACACTATGCCGGGGATTGAGTGAGCGATAGGGATTCTGGAAGATGTACTGGATGGCGCGCAGTTCACGCCGGTCCCGCTCGCGTGCCCGTGGCGCCACGGGGGTGCCATTCCATTCGATACTCCCGTGCACCGGAGCGATAAGACCAGCCATCGCCTGCGCGAATGTCGTTTTGCCCGACCCTGATTCACCTACGATGGCGACGCACTCCCCCGCGTGAACATCCAGGGACACCTGTGAGATTACCGGTGCACCACCGTATTCCACGGTCACGTCGATAGCGCGCAGGATGGGCGTGCGGGTACGGTCCGCCCGACGGCGATCCGGTACGGGAGCCGAGAGGGCCGGCGGCGGTAACACATCCGACGTGGCGACGATCTGCCCGGCGGATAGCGTGATCACCCGTTCGGCAAGCCGCGCGACGGTATCGTAATCGTGCGATATATACACTGCGGCAACCTGATAGCGCCGAACAACATCGGCGATCAGGGCCACTACCCGCGCCCGCGACGACGGGTCGAGTGCGGTCGTGGGCTCATCGAATACGATGACCTTCGGCCGCGCCAATAGCGCCAATGCGAGCAGCACCCGTTGCTGTTGCCCGCCGGAAAGCTGATGCGGAAACCGGCGTCGGAACTGTGACTCGGTGGGCAACCCCACCGACGCCAACACCTCCGATATCGCGGCCGCACGCTCCGCCCGCGCCTGGCGCCGACCATCGTTCAGTACGGCCATCTCGTTGAGCTGCGCCCCGATCCGATGCAACGGGTTGAGCGCCGCCGCCGGATCCTGTGGCACGTAAGAGATCAGTTCCCGTCTGATCGTCGGCAGCGAACGCTTGTCGGCGGCCACCACGTCGACGCCGTCAACCAGAACCTGCCCCGTAATCGGGCCCGGTGCGGCAGCGCATAGCGCCCGGGCGATCGTGGTTTTCCCGGAACCGGATTCACCGACCAGGGCCACGATCTCACCGGGCGCTGCCGTGAAACTGATACCGCTGACGATCGGCCGGCCGTCGGCGGCTCGTACCGTGAGGTCGACGACCGCCAGTCCACCGTCGTCGCGCCGATCGAGATCACTCATCATGATGCCCTTCGCCCATGCGCATTGGTTGCGGCGATACCGTCGGCCAAGAGGTTGGCGCCCACCGCGAAGACCGCCACGAGGATCATCGGCACGGCCACGGCCAACGGCTGAATCTGCAGGCCCGCCCGGTTCTCGTTGATCATCAAACCCCAGTCAGCGGCCGGAGCCGACACGCCATAACCCAGGAACGCCAGCGCCGAGAAGATCCCGACCGCCCAGGTGAGCATGGTGCCAAGATGTACGAGGATCGCGGTGAGAATATTGGGCAGGACCTCACTGCACAGGATCGCCGGGGTGCCGACTCCGTCGAGGCGGGCGGCCTGAACGTATTCACGCGTGATCTCGTCGGCGGTGAGTCCCCGGGTCAACCGGATCACTCCGGCCAGAAACGCGACCGACACGGTGGCCGTCATCAGCAACGGCGAATGCCCCAGCATCGAGACCACAACCAGTACCAGCACCACATAGGGGAAGGCGAGCAGTACGTCGCAGACCCACAGCGCGATACGTTCGACCACCCCGCCGGCCACCGCCACGGACATGCCGATGATCGTGCCCACCACCAGTGCGCAGACACTGGCGAGGACCACCATCCAGGCCAGCGACAGTCCGCCGGAGAGCACCCGAGATGCCACATCGGACCCCAGATAGTCCAACCCCAGCGGCGACCGGCGATCGGCGCCCGCGAAGACATCACCGATGGCGACCGTAGGATCGTACGGGGCCAGCAGCGGGCCGAATACCGCGATCAGCAGCACCAGCGAAATCAGCGTGGTACCAACCCATATCCGCCGGTTTCCTCGCCGCCCCGATACCGGCGGCACGATCACCGATTCACTCATGGCGTACCCCCCATCGATGTCCGCACTCGCGGGGAGAGTAGCGCCGACACCAGATCGGCAAGCAGCGTGACGATCACCACGATCGCCGCGATGATGACGACAAGTGCCTGAATCACCGGGAAATCACGTTGCTGCACAGCGGTATTGAGTTCACTACCCACTCCCGGATACGCAAAGATCGTTTCAACGGCGAGAGTTCCGCCCAGCAACACCCCGGTAGTCAGCGCCAGACCGTGGATGGCCGGGATCACCGCGTTGGGCAGCACATGCCGGAAGAGGATCCGGCTTTCCGGGATACCCCGCAACCTGGCGGCCGCGATGTGATCGGAGCCCAATTGTTCAATGGCCGCCGACCGCACCAACCGGGTGAGGTACGCGCCGACACCGATCGCCAAGGTCAATGCGGGTAGCACGACGAGATTGGCCTGCCCAAGTAACGGCTGAGCCGGATCGAGCGCGGAGGTCGCCGGCAAGATGGCGAACACATTGGTGGACAACAGCATAATCAGTAGCGCACCAAGGGCGAAGTCGGGTACCGCCAGCGCGACGATCATCAGGGTCGAGGCGATATGGTCGGTTGTCGAGTCGGCCCGGCGGGCCAGCAGCAGACCGGTGGTGATCGAGACCAGCACAGCCAGCACGATGGCCGCCAGCAACAGCACCGCACTGTTGATCAGGCGGTCGCCGATCAACGTCGACACCGGACGGCCGGTGTTGATCGACGTGCCGAGGTCGCCGCGCAACAGATCACCCAGCCACGTCGCGAACTGGGTCCAAATCGGCCGGTCAAGACCGAATTGATGCCGCAATGTCTCGACGTCGGCTTGTGTCGCTTGCGGACCCAACGCCACCCGGGCGGGGTCGGATGGCAGTGCCTGGCAGCAGAGAAAGACGATCACCGATACCGCGGCGACCACCGAGAAACCAAGTAATGCACGACCGACAATCCATCGGCTCCAACCCCGCAGTGCCGAGTGCGCCGAATACCATGTGCGCAGCCCGGCACGCCCTCGCGGATCGAGCGTCAACTCACCCACAGTTTCTCGAACCTCCACACCGAGAATTGGGTGCGTTCCGGTACGACTCCGCCGATGTTGGACGCAACCGCATCGATGTTGTCCCTGAATCCGTAGATCAACAACCCACCCGAATCGTGTTGGATCTGCTGCATCTGGTGCACCAGCGGCGTACGTTGCGCCTCATCCGGAGTGGCCAGCGCCTTATCGAATAGGGCACCGAACCGCCGGTCGCTGAAGTGGCTCACATTGTTGGTAGAAATCGGCGCATCGGTCTGCAGAGCTGTTGACAGATAGGAATTTGCGACCATACTCGTTGTCGCAAAAGGCCATTCAAGATATCGAGGACCATTGAAGGTACTCGAATCGACCTTATCCACCCGCACCGTGACACCGGCTTCTTTGGCCTGCTGAGCGAATACGAGTGCCGCCTTCTCCCCCGCCTGCCCGGCCGTCGTCGTCAGGGTCACCGCAAGATTGGGCAGGCCTGCGGCACGCAGCAGCGCTTTAGCCGCGGCAATATCCTGCTTACGCTGCGGAATCGAGGTGTCAAAGGTCGGATCATTGGGCGAATACAGGTCATTGGCTACTTTGCCGGCACCGCCATGGCCCTGGGCGATGAGTTGGTCACGGTCAGCAATCAGCCGGAATGCCTGACGTACCCGCACGTCGGTGAACGGCGCCACCGACGTGTTGAGCGAGAAGCCCACCCAATTCTGGGTGGACGAGCGGACGACACGACCCGATTTCGCCGATGCCACCACCCGGACTTGATCCGCGCTCAGCCCGGTGACGAGGTTGATCTGTTTGGACGCCAACGCATTCACCCGGGTGGTGTCGTCGGGATATTCGATGATGTGCAGTTCATCGGCATAGGGTTTGCCGTCCTCCCAGTAATTGGGATGACGCACGAATACCGACCGTTGCCCCGGCGTGAACGACTTGTACTTGAATGGTCCCGCACCGACCGGATTCAACGGGTCATAATCGACCGGCACGACGCCGCCGAAGTTGGTGAATGCATGCTTAAGCGGCTGGAAGCCCTGAGTGAGCCGTAACCGGACGGTGCGGTTGTCGAGTTTGTCGATGTCGCCGGGTCGCACCGAATACAGCAGCGATGCCCACGGCGAGGCCAGCTTCGGGTCGATAAGACGGCGGATCGAAAAGATCAAATCGTCGGCGTCGATGGTCTTGCCGTTGTGGAATTCGGCACCCTGACGCAGGCGAATGGTCCATACCCTTGCACTGGCATCGGTCTCGGTTTCCTCGGCCAATGCCGGTGCCGGCGACATATTGCTATCCCACACCCACGGTTTGGAGTAGAGCGCGAAACCACGAATGATCGAGGCGGTACCCAGTGGTTTGTGAGCGTCAAGGGTGCCAGATGTATTTCCGTCTACGACACCGAGTTTGAGAACACCACCGCTCTTGGGCGTCCCCACCGGACCGGATTCACCGGCCACGGGGGTGGTGGAGGAGGAGGCACATGCGGCGAGACCACCGCCAAGCAGGGTGGCACCACCGACGGTTAGTGCTCCACCAAGAAAGCGGCGGCGATCGATGGCATCAGGTGAGCGGCGCGACATGAGCGATGACCTCGTTCTCTGGAGTATTCACTGAGATGTGACGGGAGTGGGCGGAAATGGTGGTGGGAACGCGCAAAGCCGGGACATCCAGGTTCAGGAGCGGGAGGAGTAATTCCGCGACACGATATGCCTCTTCGATCAACGGATACCCCGAGAGGATGAAGGCATCGATACCGATCGATTGCAGTTCAGCGATCCGTGCCGCAACATTCTCGGCACTACCCACGAGATAGGTTCCGGCGGCCGGAGAGACTATGTCGAAACCGAAAAGGCTTGGCCCCACCCACATATTCGGGTAGATGATCAGATCCTCGACATCCGGCAACCGACCGTCCCGCAGCGCATCGAGCCGGCGCCGCACTGCGGGATCGTCGGATCGTTGAGTATGCAGGTTGTAGCCACGATGGAATTGACGGTCGATCAGGTTCAGTGCGGTCTCATGCGTGGTATGCCGCAGCAACCAGGCGGCGTGTTCCCACGCCTCCTCTTCGGTCTCACGCACGATCACCTGCAGCCGCACGCCGTAACGCAGGGTACGGCCCACCTCGTCGGCGGCCGCACGTACCCGGGCCAACCGAGTCGCCAGCGCGGGCGGAGTATCGGCGAAGGTCAGGTAGGTGTCGACCAGCCGCACCGCGTGCGCGATACCCGCCGGAGAGCCCCCGGCACCCCACAATTGAGTCGCCGGCTGCTGAGTAGGCCCAAGCCAGCGACCGAGCGGACTCGGACTTTCCGGTCGCGGCGCGAGCGAGATGTAGCGACCGTCGTAACCGGAAAACCCCTCGGGTCCGCTGCGGTAGAGCGCAACGAAAGCATCCCAGTATTCGGCACTGAAGTCATAACGTTCGTCGTGCGCGAGACGCTGACCGTACTGCGGGAGGGTGAAATCATTGCCGTTGACCACATTGAAGATCAGCCGACCACCGGAGAACCGGTCGATCGTCTGCGCAGTGAGTGCCAGCGAGGTCGGCGAGACCAACCCCGGGTAGACCGCGGCCAAAAACCGCATCCGCTCGGTCACCGAGATCAGCGAGGATGCCACCGTGAGAACATCGTTGCCGCTCGTCCCGAGTAGCGCGCCATAGAAACCGAGCTGATCGATGGTGGTCGCGAGCTGGCGCAGATGCGAGAAGTCTGTCACCCATCGCCCGGCCGGCTCCCACGGGTAACGGCCGTCGGGCTCGGTGAGATACCAGAGAATCTGGGCTGGCATCGTGTCCCCCTCTGTTTCGGCGTCAACCAACGATCGTCGAAGTTAATCAATAATCATGAGGTCGGGACTATATAGAGTCGCCTAGACTTTTTCTCATGCCTTCCTCGGCGCGATCGGATACATCCGAAGACATGCCCCCGACGACACCCCCGACTGTCGAACAGAGATTCAGCAGCCCCGGCTTCCTGCTCGCCAACGTCGGCCATGCGGTGTCGGAATTGTTCGCCAGGGATCTGGCACCACTGGGGCTCAAACCTCAGGAAGCCGCGATCCTGCTGGTGCTACGCGAGGCCGGCCCGATCAAACAGCAAGAACTGGCACAGACACTTTCACTCGACGCCAATACGATCGTCCTGATGCTGAACTCGCTGGAGTATCGCGGTCTCGTTGTGCGTCAACGTGATCCTCAAGACCGGCGCCGCCACGTCGTGACGATTACCGAATCCGGCAGACACCTACGCGCCGACGCTGACCGAATCGTCGAACACGTCGAACAGACGTTGGTGGCGCAACTTGACGCCGAGCATCAGCGAGTGCTTCGCCATGCCCTGCGGACGATCGATCAGACCCTGGGGTATCCGCGCCGCGCCGTTGGCCCCGGCTGCTGAGCCGGCGCTAACGTTTCGCCCAGTACCGCCAAAAGATCCGCGCTATCGACGACGAGCGCCATATGCAACGACATCATCGCCAGCGCCGCCTCTTCCAGATGCTGGTCCGTACCGCGACAGAGATCACCCGCCACGATTACTCGATATCCACGGTTGGACCCGTCGAAGGCGGTGTTGAGTACGCAGCAGTCGGTCATGATGCCGTCAAGGATGATGGTGCTCACCCCCATCTGCCGTAGCAGAAAATCCAGGTCGGTCGGGTAGAACGCCGACAACCGCTTCTTTCCGGTGACCAGTTCATCGCGCGGGTCAACCTCCGTCGCCGGCGTCGTCCACCGGCTGCCTTGCAGGGCGTGTTGCGCCGCACCGGAAATCTCGCCGACATACATCGGGAAGGTGACACGCCAGGCGCTTGGCGCGCGACCGCCGAGGTCGTCGGCACCGGAGACCCGTAGCGCCGAAAGGACATGGATCACTGGAATATTCAAATCACGCACAGACCGATGGAAGTCATTGATCGGGGCGATGATCTCACGCCCGCGTGGCGCCGGGCATGGACAATCGGCCGCGGTGGATAGATGCCCCTCATGCATATCGATCGAGATCACCGCCGTGCGTTCCGCAAAATAGTCGGCGAAGGGGCCGTCGACCGACAACGGACGCCGCTCGCCGTAAAGATAGTGATGGGCACGTCGGGCAGTTGAAATTTCAGTCACACTGAACCATTTCATCAGCAACCGCGCAATATTTCAGTACAGTGAACACCAAAGCTCAAAGGTAGGTGGAGCCTTACCTGCAAATACCGCAGTGGACCGGGACTCGAGTGCGACGATGAGGTACGGCATGGGTGAACTGGTTAGTCAGATTGTTAGCGTATCACCGAATCGGCTGTCGATTCCTATGTGGCGGCGTGTCGACGGTTCGCGGAGGAGAGTCTTAAGCCGGGGTTTGCGCAATACGACCGCGAGAATCGGTTCGCTGATGAGTTGTATGAGCAAGCGACCGCGCAGGGCCTGACGAACGTCGTGGTCCCGTTGGAGGCTGGGGGCCTCGGACTGCCGATGCGCGCACTCATCGACGGCGGGCTGGTGATGTCGCGGGTGTGCGCGCCGATAACATTTTCCATCTTCTTCAACAACGGCGCGCTGCGGCCTATCTTATTGGGCGGGACGAGCGAGCTGAAGACATCCGTGGCGGAGTTTCTCGGTGCCGGAAAGCGTGTCTCGTTATGCCTCACCGAGGAATCGAGCGGCACCGACCTACTGGCTTTGGGCACACGTGCGGAGTACACCGCGGGACAGTGGTTGATTTCGGGGCGGAAGGCGATGGTGGGCAACGGTACTCATGCCCACCTGTATGTGACGCTCGCCGACGCGGTCGTGAACGGGCGCAGTCAGGGGCCGACCTTCTTCGCCATCCCGCGTGAGAGTGCCGGGCTATCAGTTTCGGAGAACACCGATAAGCTCGGATTTCGTGCCGTACCGACGCCGACGGTCACCTTCGACCGGGTATCAGTCGACGACGCGCAGGTGATCGGCCCGGTCGGTAACGGGTTGCCGCTGCTCTTCAATACCCTACAGTTTATGCGCGTCGGCGGCGGTGTCGTGATGCTCGGTATCACCGAGGGGGCTACCGACGACGCGATGGAATGGGTCACGACGCGCAAGATACGGAACGGTGTGTTGAGCGACGCTTCACACATCCAGATAGCCTTGGGAAAGCTCATCGCCCGGTCGACGGCTGTCGACACATTGATCCGGCACGCGGCCTCGCTGCTCGAAGATGGCCTGCCTTGCGAGAGGCAATCGGCCTCGGCGAAGCTGACTGCTGCAGAACTGAGCGTCGACGCAACCGCGGCCGTAGTTCAGATGCACGGCTGGCGCGGTATCGACAATAGCTTCCCGATTCAGAAGCGCTACCGCGATGCACGGCAGACAACGATCTTCGAGGGTACCACCGAGCTCCAGGCAATAAATCTCTTCCACCGACATCGCAAACGATACCTAGCCGAGGTGGCTGCCATATGACTAGCGGTTCCGAAAGCTCTGCGACACATACCTCTTATCGGGGAGGTAAGCCGGTCGAGATCGTCTCAGGAGACGGGGTGCGGCTGCGTGGTGAATTCTTCACGGGGACTTCGCAACCCGATGTTGCTGTAGTCCTTTCGCATGCGATGCTTGCTGATCGACGTAGCCTGGATCGGCCGGCGGGCGCCGGGTTGCTGAGTACTCTCCGCCAATGGGGCGTGTCGGTGCTGTGGCTCGATCTGCGCGGACACGGCCAGAGCGACGGACGCGACTGGACCTACGACGACCTCGTCGCAGACGCCGGTGTCGCGGCATCGTACCTTCGCGATTTGCTGCCGGAGGCGACCCTAGTCGCCGTCGGACATAGCCTGTTCGGACACGCCGCGCTCGCCTATCAGGCCGCCCATGTGGACGCGACAGGCAGGGCCGTCTCGTATGATCGCTTCGCAGTGCTCGGCTCCAGCGTGTGGGCGGAGCGTTTCGAACCCAGTCGGCGGCGGTGGATCGCGAAACGTTCCATCGCGAGGTTCCTCGATATGATTCTACCGCCGCGCGGGACGTTCCCGGCGCGCCGGCTGCGCCTGGGCACCGACGAATCGCTCCAGTTCTTGCACCAGATGGCCGATTGGACGCGTCTGGGCTGGTCAGATCTCTCCGGTAACTCCTATGCCACTGTCCTATCGCAGGTCGCGGTACCCATTCTCAGCATCGCGGGCGGCGGAGACGGATGGTTGTCGCACCCGGATAACCAGGCACGGTTCATCGGTGAGACCGTTGGTCCGAGCACCCAGATCACGGTCGGACGGAATGCTGGCTACGACTTCGATCCCGGCCACATGGACCTTGTGCTCGACCCGCGAATGACCCCGGTGTGGGAGCAACTCGCCGATTTTGTAGTGACCGGGATTCTGCCGCCCGTAACCGGATGAGAAGTGGATCTCAGCGTTGACAACGGAGATGCCTGACTTCCACACAGACAATGTTAGGACGTGTGCATCAAGTGCTGAGCCGGGGAAGCGAGCAAGGCGTACCTCACTGCGCAGCACAGGCCGACATGGAGGGATGAGCGGGTTGTGCCCGTACTGCCCGATGCCACAAAGCCAAGCGACATAGCTGCCGTCGCCGATACGGCAGTGAACGTTAAAGCGGCCGTCAGCACCTGCGCCTTTCCCAACACTCTTCTGTTCACCGCCAGACCGACACCGCGCGACGTCGCAGGTGGTGACTGATGAACAGTTCCAGCACAGCCCAACCGACGGTGACGGCACAGACGGGCAGGACCCGCTGGCTTGCGCTCGGCACCACAGCATGTTGTCCGACACGACGAACGGCGAGAAGGTGCAGGTGTGGGCGTACACCAGTCGTAGCGGTTGCAGCACTTCTGTGAGTACACACAGTGTCCCACCAGAAACATCAGACCTCAGGGTCCGGTGGCCTGGGTGTGCTCCACACACGGAGGCCGACGCTCCGGACAGCGTGACCTGAGTTGGCTCAAATTAGTGCGTAAGTAGGGCTGTAATCGCGTCCCGTAGCTCGGTGGGGACGGGGTCGGCAGCGGTGATCGTCTGCGGGCCTGCCCGGATCTCAATCGTCCGGTAGCGGCGGGCGGTGGTAGATCGGTCGCGCCGCCAGGTCACTCGCGGTCATTCGGAAGTTCTTCTCTATCCGCCACAGCTGATGGTAGGAGCCGATCACGAACTCTGGTGTGGGCGCGCCGATGATGGTGACGAACCGCCCCGACGACCATGTCGGCAAATCAACCAATCTGTAATGTCAATGAAACAACCGGCTTCTATTTTGGTTCACTATGACCATTTTAGTAACCGCGCCGGATTCCGGGGGCCTGCGGTGACCTTGACAGTTGCCGCTATGCAACATGGCAGCACACCGGGCGATGTTGGCGCCAATCTCACCACCATTCACGCACAGGCTTTGCGCGCACGCGACCATGGCGCACAGTTGCTCATCACCCCAGAGATGTTCGTAACGGGCTACAACATCGACACCCCCTTCGAGACACTCGTCGAAGGACTCACCGACCGGGTGGGCGCGGTGGCCGCCGAGACGGGAATCGCACTCGCGGCCGGCATGCCGGTACGCCACAACGACGACATCGGCAATGCTGTTGTACTTTTCGGTTCAGACGGCGTCGAACGCACCAGATACGTGAAGACCCATATGTTTTCCGATCTCGACCGCCGATTGTTCACGCCCGGATCCCAACTGCCGGTACTCACCGAGTTAGCAGGAGTCACCGTCGGCTTTCTCATCTGTTACGACGTCGAATTCCCCGAAGCAGTGCGGGTCAATGCAACCGCGGGAGCCGATCTGATCATCGTCCCGACCGCACAGATGCACCCCTTCGAGTTTGTCGCCGAAACCGTGCTGCCAACACGCGCCTGGGACAACCAAACCTATCTCGCCTACGTCAATCATGTTGGTAGCGAGAAAGAACTGACATATGTCGGTCGCAGCGGGATCTACCATCCCGACGGCAGCGCGCTCGCCGGGCCGGCGAGCGCCGATCACAGCGAACTACTGATCGCGACGATCGACCCGGCGGTGGTGGCCGCCGCCCGCAGCGCCAATCCCTACCTCACCGACCGCCGCCCCGAACTCTACGACGCATCCACCCCCACTGCGGTCGATACCACCGTCGATTCCTGAACTGATCCACTCAATTAGCCAGCGACACTATTGTTTTCAGACACAACCGAAAGTCGGTACTCATGCCACCCTCCCCTGAACCCGCCGCCGCCGAGCAGTCCGTGACACATCAGCGCCTCAGCGGCTCACTTGGCGTCTCGTCCATCACTTTCATGGTGATCGCGGCCGCCGCCCCCCTTACCGTCCTCGGTGGAAATGTGCCGCTGGCAGTTGGCCTGGGCAACGGCCCGGGTGCACCCATCGGATTCGGTATCGCCGCAGTGATTCTACTGATCTTCGCGGTGGGTTTTGTCACCATGACGCCCTATGTGGGTGAGGCAGGAGCATTTTTCTCATATGTCACTGCAGGCCTGGGTAACCGATTAGGGCTGGGCACCGCATTTGTCGCACTTATCGCGTATACCGCGATCCAGGTCGGCGTCTACGGTTACGTGGGATGGGCCATCGACGACTTCGTCGCCTACGCCGGAGGACCCCATATCTCTTGGTGGATATACTCTTTCGCCATGATCGCGTTAGTAGCGATCCTGGGTTATCGGCATATAGATCTGAGCGCCAAGGTCCTTGGTGTTGCGCTGGTCTGTGAGATCGGCATCGTGTTGATCCTGGACGCGGTTGTCGTCATTTCCGGTGGGGACGGCGGCTGGGGAGCCAAGGGGCTACACACCGGAACCTTCAGCGCCGACAACATTTTCACACCCACCATCGGTATTGCCGTACTGTTTGCCCTGACCGGCTTCATCGGCTTTGAGGCGACTGCAGTCTTTCGTGATGAGGCCCGCGATCCCGGACGCACCATTCCGCGCGCCACCTACCTTGCCGTCACCATCATCGGTGTCTTCTACGCGGTGTCTTGCTGGGCCATCATCGCCGGCGTTGGGGGACATCATGCGGTCGATGCCGCCAAGAAAACCCTCGACGGCAGCGCCAATCTGCTCCTCGATACCGGGGAACGCTATCTCGGTGCCGTAGGCCGCGACATCATGCAGGTGTTGTTGCTGACCAGCCTATTCGCGTGCGTGCTCTCCTTCCATAATGTGATCGCGCGCTACCAGTTCACACTGGCCAATAAGGCCGTTCTGCCCGCGGTGCTCGCCACCCGCCACCCACGCCATCATTCGCCATCGGCCTCATCGGTGGTCCAGACCGTCACCGCCACGATCGTTCTCGCGGTGTTGGTACTCATCGGTCTCGATCCCCTGGTTGGCGTTTTCGGCTCGATGGCCGGGGTGTCCACCGTTGGCATGGTGCTGCTCATGCTGACCACCTCGATCGCGGTATTCGTCTACTTCGCACGGAACCCGCAGCTAGGCGGCAAACTCTTCACCACTCGGATCGCACCGGTGGCCGCCGTGCTCGGGTTGCTGGCCGCAACATATCTCGTGCTGAGCAATTTCACTCTCGTTACCGGCGGCAGTTTCGGGCTGAGCGCAACCCTGGCCGCTATTCCGCTAATCGCCCTGGTGCTGGGCGTACTTGCCGGAGGACGATTCGATCTCACTCCAACGACCGTGACCGGCGGAGGTGAGTAGCTCATAGATCTCTCTGCTTCACCGCTCAGCGCCGTGCGCAGGCTCAGTGCGGTCGAGACCGTCTGTGCCCGCATTGTGATGGCGATTGAGCTAGGCCTGGCCGACCCCGGTGACCGTCTACCGGGGATCGGCGAGGTCGCGCAGGCTTTCGGCGTTAGCGAGATGAGCGTGCGACGGGGCTTCCAACTGCTGCACGATCAAGGTGTGCTGATCCGCCGACGCGGGCGTGCCGGCGGAACCTTCGTCAGTCACAACCCTATTCGTGCCACCGACTCGGCCATCGGCGCCTATCGCACCGATATCGAGCGGGTGGTGAGCCTGATCGATCAACGTGCGGCGATCGAAGGCGGCCTGGCCCATTTAGCCGCACAGACCGCAACTGCCGCAGAGGTTTCCGAACTGCATGAACTGACCGAACAGATGCGCGCGGTGGATAACTGGGCCGACTTCCGGCATCTCGACACCCGCTTTCACGAGGGCCTTGCCAACGCCGCCCACCTTCCTGCCGCCGCAGCCTTGCACCGGGAGATCACCAACGAGCTCTACTCGTACTTTCTGCCCTATCCGCTGACATATCTGCATCGCTCCAACGAGGAGCACGCTCAGATCGTCGCCGCCCTACTCGCTCACGATTGCGCGACAGCCGCTGAAGTCGCCATCGATCACGTCCGCGAACTCCATGAATCCATGTACATCGGATTAAGCAAGCCGCGAATCAACGGTCACGCCAAGTAAATCACGCCGCGAGTTAGTAGGGCGGTTCGCTGTCAACGGGTTCGACGCAGCCGGACCGTGGTCGTGGGACGGTTGCGCGTGGGACGGTTGGCCGTGCGGTGCGTCGCGCACTGTTGCGGGCGCGTTCGTGGCGGCGGCGGGCGTGTTTCGCCGCCAACCGCGACTGGGACACGGTCGTGCCACATACGTTCTCAGCGTCTGTGGCTGGCGGCGGGATAGGTGGGTTACTGAATCGGTAGCGACGCAACCCGGGAAAAAGATCTTCCAGCGTTTCTGGCGGACCGGGCAGGACAAGACCTTCCGGCGTGATGTAGTCGACGACGAGTCGGCCAGTCTCATCACGATATTGGTCATCAACCCAATCGGAATAGGTTTTGTGATTGTGATCGAATCTGCACTTAGGGTTCATCGAATCAGCGATCGTCTGCCCACCCTTAGCGG
>JASGFW010000051.1:0-29208 GCA_047605305.1 Gordonia sp. (in: high G+C Gram-positive bacteria) | reverse complement strand
GCCGGGACCGATCGGTTACGTCCGGAGCCATTCGGCCCACAGTATTCCGTATCGGACTCCCGGTGCGGGTCAGAGTCGAGTCGGCTCACCACAACGGCACTGATACGTTGACGGCCCTGACGGTTGGGGCCGCCCTCAGCGATCAACTGCAGGCCGTGGGAGACCACCGACGCACCCGGCAGCGGTACCCGGCCCAATTCCAGCCCGACGAGACCACCGACGGTTTCCACGTCGTCGTCGATCTCGATATCGAAAAGCTCACCAAGGTCCTCAACCGGCAATCGAGCCGAAACCCGGTAGCGTCCCGCTCCTATCGCCGACACCGGTGCGACCTCATCGGTGTCATATTCATCGGTGATCTCACCGACAATCTCCTCGAGCACATCCTCGATGGTGACGAGTCCGGCGATCCCGCCGTATTCGTCGACAAGAAGCGCCATGTGGTTGCGGCTTCGCTGCATATCGGCAAGCACCTTGTCGAGCGGTTTGGAATCAGGGATGAATTCAACCGGCCGCATGAGTTCGCCGACGCGGACCGAGACCAGATCTCGGCCGGCACCTGCCTGGGCGGCAAGATCTTTCAGATAAATCACGCCGAGGATGTCGTCGGGATTCTCCCCGATCACCGGGATCCGTGAATGACCCGACCGCAAGGCGAGATTCATCGCCTGGGCGGCATTTTTGTCGGCCTCGATCCACACCATTTCGGTCCGCGGCACCATGACCTCGCGGGCGGTGGTATCACCGAGATCGAACACCGATTGGATCATCCGACGCTCGTCGGCGGCCACCACACCCCTGGCCTCCGCCAGATCGACCACCTCACGCAATTCCACCTCGGTAGCGAATGGCCCGTTGCTGTAACCCTTCCCCGGGGTCAGCGTGTTACCGATGAGAATCAGCAGCCGGGTGAACGGCGAAAGCAGCACACCGAGCACCTGCAACACCATCGCTGCGGGCAACGCGATGCTGTAGGCGTGCTGGCGACCCAATGTACGCGGACCGACACCCGCGGCAACATAGGTGAGCAGCGTCATGCCGACGATCGCGGCGAACAGCCCCACGCCCTGACCGAAGACGTCGACGGAGACCGCCGAGACCACTGCGACCGCCGCGGTCTCGCAACCCACTCGCAACAGCACTGCCAGTCCAACGTATTTCGCGCGCGCGGCCAGCACCGAATCCAGCCGGCGCGCACCGACACGTTGTTCCTTGACCATGTCCTCGACCCGCGCGATCGACACCGTGGAGACCGCGGTATCGGTAGCAGAGAATAACCCCGCGGCCGCCACCAACACGACCGCGAGGACGAGTAACCACGCGTCCGTGGACACGCTCAGCGCTCCCCGAGCGGACGCCCGTGGTCGTCGGCTGAACCCTCCGGACCGGATTCTAGGTCGGTGAACCCGATGTTGGTGAGTAGCCGGGTATCGCGTGCGGACTGCCTGCGCTGCTGCGCCTCACGGCGACGCTGGCCATAGAACTCTTCGAGAAGCCGGTTCTGCAGCCCGAACATCTCCTTTTCCTCTTCCGGCTCGGCGTGGTCATATCCGAGTAGATGCAGGACACCATGGATGGTCAGCATCGCGAGTTCGTGATCAAAGGACCGATGAGCCGACTTAGCTTGGCGAGCAGCAAATTCCGGGCAGATCACGATGTCACCGAGAATCGCCGGCCCCGGGTCTGCGGAATCGGGCCGCCCGCCGGGCACGAGTTCATCCATGGGAAAACTCATCACATCGGTCGGCCCGGGCAGATCCATCCACTGCATGTGCATGTCGGCCATCGTCTCTTCATCGACGAGCAGCAACGAAAGTTCCGCGGCCGGATTGACATCCATCGCGATCACCGCGAACCGCGCTGCCGCGATAATCAACTCCGCCGGTGCGTCGACGCCGGATTCATTGGCGAGTTCGATACTCATGAGCGCCGTCCGTGCGTGGTAGCCCGACGCGCGGCGCGGTTACCCGGTAACTGGCCGGCATCGCGCAACCGCGCGGCGCCCCGTCCAGCTTCCTCGGCCCGCCCGTAGGCATCGACGATGTCGGCGACCAATCGGTGGCGTACCACATCAGCGCTGGTGAGCTGAGCGAAGTGAATGTCGTCGATACCGTCGAGAATGCGGGCCGCCGCCCGCAATCCACTCTCCGCGCCACCGGGAAGGTCCACCTGTGTGACGTCTCCGGTGACAACCACCTTCGATCCGAATCCGAGCCGGGTGAGAAACATTTTCATCTGTTCGGTAGTCGTGTTCTGCGCCTCATCAAGAATGATGAAGGCATCATTGAGAGTCCGTCCGCGCATATAGGCCAGCGGAGCGACCTCGATAACGCCAGCCGCCATCAGCTTCGGAATGGACTCTGGGTCGATCATGTCGTGCAGCGCGTCATACAGCGGACGCAGGTAGGGATCGATCTTCTCGCTCAACGTACCGGGAAGAAAACCAAGCCGCTCGCCGGCTTCCACCGCCGGCCGGGTCAGGATAATCCGGTTGACCGACTTCGATTGCAATGCCTGAACCGCTTTAGCCATCGCGAGATACGTCTTGCCGGTGCCCGCAGGCCCGAGACCGAAGACGACGGTGTTCTTGTCGATCGCGTCGACGTATCGCTTCTGGTTGAGAGTTTTTGGCCGAATGGTCTTGCCCCGGCGCGAGATGATGTCCAAAGACAACACGTCGGCGGGCGATTCGCCCGAACCCGCGCTGAGCATGGCCACGATGCGCCGGACGACATCGGGGGTCAGCGGAGTTCCCCGAGTGACCACGTCGACGAGTTCGGCGATCACCTGCTGCGAGGTGGCCACATCGGCGGCGGAGCCGGTCAGGGTGATCCGATTACCGCGCACATGGATCTCCGAGCGCAGCACCTGTTCAAGGGTCCGCAGATTGACATCGCGTGCTCCGAGCAGCCCGACAACCACCTCGGGAGGGATTTCCACGTTGGCGGTGACCACAGATCCGCCCCCTGGAGTTGTGCCGGTTGCGCTCACGTCGGGGGTGCCGTCACTCACGTATGCAATCACTCCTGCGGGTCGATGATGTCGGGGCATGGTAGCCCCTGATGAGAAGTCTATCGCGCCACGCCCGCGGCGGTGCGAGCCTCAGATACCGAGGACGCGCATTGTCTGCCGGTTACCGGCGCTGCGCGGATCAACGAAGGCGTCGTGCCCCTCTCCGGCAATCACGATGAGCTCGGTGGACTGGCCGCGCGCACCCGCCACCCGCACGTATTCGCGGCTCACCTCGACGGGAATCATCAGGTCGCGCTCACCGTGAATTGCGACGACATGCGCGTCGAATGGTTGCTGCTCGATCGGCGAGGCATCGCGGTACCGATCGGGGGCCTGCACATAATCGGCCCCCATCAGTTCACATACGGACGTGCGTCCAGCGGCTCCGGCCGCGACGAGATCGAGCGCGGCCGATTGAACGACGACCGTGGTGATCCGGGTGGATTGAGTGCGGGCCCCGAGCCGGGCAACCGACCAGATCGCGAGCTGCCCGCCCGCGGAATGGCCGACCACCCCGACCGATGACCAGTCCACTCTGGCACGCACAGGCGGCTCCAGTGCCGCGCGTACCGGTCCGTCCAGCGCTTCGATCGCGGCAATCACGTCACGTCCGGTAGCGGGCCATCCGCCGCCGGGCTCGCCCACCCGCCGATACTCCACATTCCACACCAGCGCACCGCTCTCGGCGTAGTGCCGGGCCACAGCCGATGAAATGGTCAACCCGAACTCGGTGCTCCAGTAGCCGCCGTGTACCAGAACCACCGGGCGGATCCGCGGCGGCAACCCGGTCCCGTCGGCTGCACAGTAATTGGGGGCAGAGTAATTGGGGGCAGAGTCATTGGGGGCAAGGTAATCGGAAGCAAGGTAAAGATGCCCGAACTGCGATGTCGCCGGCCCGTAGGCGATCTTGCTGCGAGTGACTGCGCGGCGATTCACCTGAACCATCTCACCGTGCCCATCGATCAGTGAGCACACCGAGCGCACCAAGCGTTATCGCCCCAGCCGCCGACGTACGCAGCACCTCCGGACCTAGTACCACCGCATGCGCCCCGAGCGCCGTCAGATCCACGATTTCCTCATCATCGATCCCACCCTCCGGACCGACCACCAGCACAATCTCCGATGCGAGCGCCAACGGCAGATCGCGCAGCGCGGTGTCGGCGCTCTCGTGCAGCACCACGACCACACCTCCGGCGGCGATCGCCTCGGCGCTTCGCGCCCGCACCTGCGTGGTGGTAGCCAGTTCGGTGATCTCGGGCACCCACGGCCGTCGACTCTGCTTCGCCGCAGCCGACGCCACCGACCGCCACTTCGCGACGCCCTTATCGGCTTTGCCGCTCCACCGCGACACGCATCGGGCGGCCTGCCAGGGCACGATCGTATCCACCCCCGCCTCGGTGGCCAGATCAACCGCCAGCTCCGAACGCTCCCCCTTCGGCAGGCCCTGTACCAGAGTGACGTGCGGCCGCGGCCGATCAACGAAGCGGTAACCGTGCGCACGGGCCACCAGCGCGCCCTTACCCGTGATGGCCACGACCTCGCAGGTCGCCACCGACCCGCGCCCGTCACCGATCAGCAGGGTTTCGCCGGCGCACAACCGTGTCACGGTCACCGCATGCCGTCCCTCGACACCATCGAGCGTGACTTCGGCACCGACCCGTGGTACCTCATCGACCCAGAACAGTGGGGGACTCATCCCGTGATTGCCCCTCTCCGTGGTGACGGTCAGCGACCGGCGAACGCGTTGCGCAACCGCGAGAACAATCCGCCCGGTGCGGCCGCGGCGGCAGTGGTGACCAGGTCGATCTCCGTACCGGAGACGGCCTGGAACGCACGCAACGCCTCCGCCTGAGCGGCATCGAGTTTTGCCGGGACGTGCACATCGATGTGCACATGCAAGACGCCGCGCACCCCGCTGTTGACGTGTGGCATACCCTGCCCCCGCACCTTGATCACCTGGCCGGGCTGGGTTCCGGGCGTGATCGCGATGGCCGTCGACTCGCCCAGGATCGTCGGCACATCGAACTCGGCACCGAGCGCAGCGTCGGCCATCGGTACCCGCAGTGTGCAGTGCAGGTCATCCTTATCGCGGATAAACACATCGTGCGATCGCTCACTGACCTCGACATAGAGATCACCGGCCGGACCGCCACCCACACCAACCTCGCCCTGCCCGGCGAGGCGGACCCGCATGCCGCTCTCAATGCCGGCCGGGATCCGTACCGTCATGGTGCGCCGGGACCGCACTCGGCCCTCACCGCCGCATTTGTGGCAGGGATCGGGGATCACCTCGCCGATACCGTGACAGGTCGGACATTCCCGAACCGTCATCACCTGACCGAGGATCGACCGTTGCACAGCCTGGATCTCACCTGCACCTTTACAGGTGTCGCAGCCGACCGGCTTGGAATCCCCGTTGGTACCCGACCCATGGCAGACGTCACACAGTATGGCGGTGTCGACGGTGATCTCCCGGTTGACGCCGGAAGCACATTCTTCAAGGCCCAGTTCGATGGCGACCAGTGCGGGCTCACCGGGCTGCACCCGGCCGCGCGGACCACGACCGCCGCCGAAACCACCCCCGCCGAATCCACCGCCCTGGCCGAAGAACGCCTCGAACACATCGCCAAGGCCGCCACCACTGAAACCACCGGAGAATCCGCCGGCGCCCGGACCGGCGAGAGGATCACCGCCGGCATCCACCACACGCCGCTTGTCGGGGTCGCTGAGCACCTCGTAAGCGGTCGTGACCTCTTTGAAGCGGTCTTCCGCGTCGGGATTCACATCGGGGTGCAGTTCACGTGCCTTCTTGCGATAGGCCCGTTTGATCTCCTGCTCGCTGGCCCCCTTCGACACCCCAAGGATTCCGTAGTAATCAGTTGCCACGCTTGTTCCGGTCCTCTTGTCTCGCGCGAATCGCTCGCGCATACATCTGTTGTCCGCACATAATCGTTGTCACAGCGGTCCCTGCGGCCACACCACTGCTATAGCCCCCCGCCTGCCACGGGCCCCTCGCAGTAGCGGCTGGCATCGTGTCGGCGTGGTGGCTTCAGCGCTCCGCGAGCACCTCGCCCACGTATTTCGCAACGGCGGCCACCGACGCGATTGTTCCCGGGTAGTCCATCCGCGTGGGACCCACCACCCCGAGGCTGCCGAACACTGTTCCCGAAGCACCGTACCCGGTGGACACCACCGAGGTACCGCGGAGGTTCTCGGTCATCGTCTCCTCCCCGATCTGCACGGTCACCCGACCCATCCGCTGCGTCGTCGCGAGCAGTTTAAGCACCACGACCTGTTCCTCAAGGGCCTCAAGAACCGAATCCATCCCGCCGATGGCGGGCGCGAAATCGGCCGCCGACCGCGCCAGATTAGACGTCCCACCCAGGACGAGCCGGTCGTCTCCGCGTTCGACGAGAGTCTCGACGAGGACGGTAGCGATGCTGATGACGGCGCTGCGGATGTCGTCGGGAGCCTCATTGGCCAGTTCGGCGACCGCCGCCGACGCCGCTTCCAGGCGCTGCCCATGCAGCGCTGCGGAGAACATGCTGCGCAGACGGGAGATATCGGCCTCGTCGTAGTCGGCGGAGAGCGCGACCATCCGCTGTTCGACACGCCCGGTGTCGGTGATGACCACGAGCAGCAACCGCGATGGTGACAACGTCACCACTTCGAGGTGACGGACCGTCGCGGTCGAGAGCACCGGGTATTGGATCACGGCGACCTGTCGGGTGAGCTGGGCGAGCAGCCGAACCGAGCGGCGCATCACGTCATCGAGATCGACACCGGAATCGAGGACCGACAAGATCGCCCGGCGCTCGGCCGCCGACAACGGCTTCACCTCGCTGATCCGATCGACGAACATGCGGTAGCCCTTGTCGGTGGGTATGCGGCCGGAGCTGGTATGGGGCTGCGCGATATACCCCTCTGCCTCCAGGACAGCCATATCGTTGCGTACCGTCGCGCTCGACACCCCCAGGTGGTGACGCTCCACCAGCGCCTTAGAGCCGATAGGCTCCTGTGTGTCGACATAGTCGGTGACGATCGCGCGCAGGATCTCGAATCGCCGATCGTCGGTCGCCGTCACTTCCGCCACCTCCACTACACGGGTTGCCATACAGTTGACGGGATCCATCTTACGAAAAGGTCGACGAACCCCACCGTGTTACCGCGCCGGGACACCGCGCCGGTGGGTGGTTGCGGGTCGCGGCGGCCGGGAAAGAGATGCCGGGATGATCTTCAAAGGCGTGCGGGAGGGAAAACCGTATCCCGACCACAATCTGTCGCATCGCGGGTGGGCGAAGATCGCACCCCGGCAGTTACGTCTGGACGAACTGACCACCGTGACCACGGTGCTTGCGTTGAACAAACTGCTCAGCGAGGATTCGACCTTCTACGGCGATCTCTTCTCGCATGTGGTGCGCTGGCAGGGCGAGCTGTACCTCGAAGACGGCCTGCACCGCGCGGTTCGTTCGGCGCTGCGCAATCGTCACATCATCCATGCACGCCTGCTCAATCTCGACGCCTATGACCTCTCACCGTCGGCACCGCCGCTGGAAACCCAGCTCACCGAGACCGCCGAGATCCCGGCGACGCACCGGCCGACCGTCTCCGGCGGAACTCGCCGGAGAACACCCCGCCCCGCCGTGTGGTCGGATCCGCCGACTCAGCGTCGGCAATGATGCCCGGCGCCGCCACCTCATTCGCCGACCGATCATCGTCGCAACCTTGTGTGACGGACGTTAGCTTAGGCTTGACTATGTTGTCGTAGAGCGCTTACGTTCGATGACATGATCAAGTTTTCCCGTCTCGTCATCATCGGCATGCTCGCCGTCCTCGCCACGTTGGGACTCACCTCCCCCGCATCTGCGGACGTCTCTATACGAGACGGGAAAATCGCCGACCTGTACCTGCGTTCGGCCAATCCGAGTCAGGCCGAAATCGAACGGCAGTATGCGGCCTACTGGAATCCCAATGTGCCGCTGTCGGCCAAGTACCAGGTGACCTACCGGGGGGACACCCCGAAGGTGCGCAGCAACCTCGCCAAGGTGATGGCTTCTAGCCGCACATATGACTTCTTCTCCATCAAGGGGCGCTCCACCGGTCCGGCTACGGTCTCCGGAAACCGGCTGTCGGCACCTGTCGCCGGTGTGATCGCCGGCCTGCCCGCATCGAAGCTCACTCTCTACTGGATCCGCGATAACGGCCTGTGGAAGTACGACCAGAAGACTTTCTGCCTGAAGAACGGCTGCAGCGGTTCCAAGGACTGGGGTTACTGATCCGTCTCAGATGATCACCGTCTCAGGGATCTCGAAATCCTTTGCCGGTAAGCGCGCCGTCGACGATGTCACTTTGGCAGCGGCCGACGGCGCGCTTACCTATCTCCTCGGCCCGAACGGAGCAGGCAAGACAACGCTCCTGCGCATGATCGCCGGACTGAGCCGGCCCGACGCCGGCACCATCTCCATCAACGGCCTGCGACTGGCCGACATCGCAAACACCAAGCGCGAGATCGGTTTCAGTCTCAGTGCGTTTGCGATCAACCCGAAACACACCGCGCTCGAGCACCTTCGCTGGCAGGCACGGCTGGCCGGAATAGAGGTGGCCGACGCAGACCGGGTCCTCGATCTGGTTGGCCTGGGCAGCGTGCGATCGCGTCTGGTGGGCAAATTCTCATTCGGCATGTTGCAGCGTCTTGGTATCGCCGGCGCATTGCTCGGCGACCCGCAGACCATCGTGCTCGATGAGCCGGCCAACGGCCTCGACGTGGAGGGCACATTGTGGCTGCGGCAGTTGGTAGCCGGGCTCGCCGCAGCCGGTAAATGCCTACTGATCGCCTCACACAGCCTGGCCGAGGTGGAAATCACTGCGACCCGGATTGTGATCCTGGGCGGCGGACGGGTGCTCTCGAACGCCACCCGGGAGGAGACGCTTGCCCTCGGCACCGGTCCGCGGCTGCTGGAGTCGGCTTATCTGAAGATCACGGCCGATAGCGTCGAGTACACGGGGAGCGGCCAGTGACAGTTACCCGACAGCTGATCAACGCGATCGGCAGCGAATCGACGAAACTCTCCTGGCGCAGTCCCTTATGGTACGCAATCGTGCCTGCGGCAGTGGGGATTCCGATCGTGCTCAATGGCGCGATCGCGGTTGCGGCACAGATGAATAAGTTCAACGGCGGCGGCGGCATGGACACCAACAACGCCGCCTATTGGATCATCATCTTCTCTACTTTCATCCTGATGACCGGTCCGGTCACGTCATTTTCCGGCGAATTCGGCAACCGTACGGTCGAGATCGTATTCACCATCGCACCCCGCAGATGGCTGCTGCCGATCGCCAAACTGGTCGTATTCGGCACCGTCGCCGCGGGAGCCAGCGCGCTCACCGTCTTCGCCATTCTGTGGGGATTCCCGCATATCTTCCCCGACGTGTGGGGCCGGGTAGATCTCTTCTCTGGTACTGGCGTACGACTATGGCTCGGAATTCCGATATTGACCGTGCTGGTGTGCGCACTGGGCCTCGGTCTTTCGGTGTTGATCCCACGCCCGAGTCTGGTGATCATCCTGGTGTTGCTGTGGAAGTTCGGCGTGGAAACATTCGTGGGTTTTGTACCCGGCGATGTCGGCTTGATCCTGCAAAAATTCTCGCCGTTCAAGAATGCCGAACTCGGCGTCGGCCAGATGTCAAGCTTTGACAGCGTCTTCGGCGGACCGACCGGTTCGCTGCTCTATTTCGCCGTGCTCGCCGTCGCGATTTTCGCCCTCGGACTCATTCGCCTGACTCGCGCCGATGTGAGATCCGGTTAGCACGGTCCGCGCGATGGGCCGCTTACTCCCCGGCAAGCAGGATGTCTCTGATGATCCCATCGGCGAGTAGGCGACCGCGGTCGGTGAGCACGTAGCGATCCTGGTCGGTGAACAGCAAGCCGTCGGAGACGAGCCGATCGGCGCCAGCGGTCTCTGCGGCGTTGAGGACGGACCGGGCCAGTCCTTCCCGGCAGCGCATCGTCAGCATGACTTCTTCGGTGTGGCGGTCCGCGGTGGTCAGCCGTTCCGCATCAGCGACCGGGATCTGGCCGTCGGCCAGTTCCCGCGCGTAGCGCGCCGGGTGTTTGACGTTATGCCAGCGAACCCCGTTGACATGCGAGTGGGCGCCGGGGCCCACACCCCACCAGTCGTCGCCGCGCCAGTAGCTGAGATTGTGGCGACACTGCCCCGCGCCGGTACGGGCCCAATTGGATACCTCGTACCAGTGCAAGCCGGCGTCGCTCAGACGCTCGTCCAGCCGCACATACCGCTCGGCCAGGACGTCGTCGTCAGGTGCGGCGAGCTCACCGCGCCGGATCCGACGAGCGAGCGCGGTACCGTCCTCAACGATGAGCGCGTAGGCAGAGACATGATCGACCGGCGTCGACAGCAGCGCATCGATAGTGGCGTCGAGATCGGCATCGGTCTCGCCGGGAGTGCCGTAGATCACGTCGAGATTGAGGTGGGTAAACCCCGCCGCGGCGGCTTCATGCGCCGCCAGCAGCGCCCGGCCAGGGGTGTGGGTGCGGTCCAGTGTCGCGAGCACATGCGGCGCCGACGACTGCATACCCAACGACACACGAGTGAATCCGGCCCTGAGTAATCCGTCGAAGAATGCGGGCGAGGTGGATTCCGGATTGGATTCGGTAGTGATCTCGGCATCCGGCGCTAGATCGAAACGCGCACGGACGGCGTCGAGTAGCCGGTGCAGGCCGTCCGCCCCCAGCAGCGATGGAGTGCCCCCACCCACGAAAACTGTGCCGACCAGGCGGCGTGGGCCCAGCGCGGCCGCCGCCAGATCGAGTTCCTGACTTACCGCGGCGAACCACGCCTGCGGCGACGAGGAGCTGCCGAGCTCGCCGGCGGTGTAGGTGTTGAAGTCGCAGTAGCCGCAGCGCGTGGCGCAGAAGGGTACGTGCAGATAGAGCCCGAACGGGGCGTCGGATGCGGCGGCGCAGGCCGCCTCGATCGCCCCGCGCGCGACGTCGGCGGCAGCGGTATCGGCACCCGTGGTCGACATCACCACACGCCCACTCCTCGCCTCGCCATGCCATCAATGATGCGCGTCAACGACGCACGCTCAGCACGCGGGGATCTTTTCATCTCGATGAGGAAAAATATCCGCAAGTAGACTCTCGGTGTGCGTCGTGGCACCATGGAACTCGTGACTTCTTCCGGAGTGTGGCTCGCCGCTCGGCGCCACATCGATTTCAAGCGCGTCTGCAGCGCTTTCTGTCGTAGCTGACGACGCTGCGGCCCTAGAAGTCCCTCCCCTCACCCCGCGCGCGATGGCCTCGCGCGCCGCACCATCTGGGATGCCAGCACGCACAGCCCTGCCCGTGCCACGATTGTCGGCGCCCTGCGCCGGCCAGGAGAATTCATGACGTCCACGACCGACGCGCGTTCTGTTTCTGACACCGATCCGGCCGCCGAGCCACGCACCGCCCGGCCCGCCCGCGCACAGACAGGCAAAACCGCCGAACGACCGGCGCGGCGCGCACGGCCCGCCAAACGCCGTGCCGAAGGTCAGTGGAAACTCGGTTATCGCGAACCGCTCAATCCCAATGAGCAGTCCAAAAAGGACGACAACCCGCTCAACGTTCGTGCGCGCATCGAGAACATCTACTCCAAGCAGGGCTTCGACTCGATCGACAAGCAGGATCTGCGCGGCCGTATGCGCTGGTGGGGTCTCTACACCCAGCGCGCCGAGGGATACGACGGCACGTGGACTGGCGACGAAAACCTCGACATCCTCGAGGCGGACCGCTTCATGATGCGTATTCGTTGCGACGCGGGCGCCCTGAACGTGAAGCAGATCCGCACCCTCGGCCAGATCTCTACCGAATTCGCCCGCGACACCGCCGATCTCTCCGACCGCGAGAACGTCCAGTACCACTGGATTCGCATCGAAGACGTACCGACCATCTGGGAACGCATCGAAAGCGTTGGTCTCAAAACCACCGAGGCATGCGGCGATTGCCCCCGCATCATCCTCGGCTCGCCTCTGGCCGGCGAGGCCCTCGATGAGGTCCTCGACCCCACCCCGGCGATCGATGAGATCGTGCGTCGCTACATCGGCGACCCGCAGTACTCCAACCTCCCGCGCAAGTTCAAGACCGCGATCTCCGGCCTGCAGGATGTGGCGCACGAAATCAACGACATCGCGTTCATCGGTGTTGTTCACCCCGAGCACGGCCCCGGCCTCGACCTGTGGGTCGGCGGTGGGCTGTCCACCAATCCGATGCTGGCGCAACGGGTCGGTGCATGGATTCCGCTCGACGAGGTTCCCGATGTATGGGAGGCCGTTGTGTCGATTTTCCGCGATTATGGCTACCGGCGATTGCGTACCAAGGCGCGCCTGAAGTTCCTCATCAAGGACTGGGGTATCGAGAAATTCCGCCAGGTACTCGAAGAGGAATACCTGGGCCGCAAGCTGATCGACGGTCCCGCACCGACGCCGCTTACCGCGCCGCGCGATCACGTCGGCGTGCAGAAACTCAAGAACGGGCTCAATTCCGTCGGCTTCGCCGCCATTGCCGGGCGGGTCTCGGGAACGAAGCTGACCGCTGTGGCCGATGCCGCCGAACGCGCCGGGTCGGATCGAATCCGCTTCACTCCCTATCAGAAACTGATCATCCTCGACGTCCCAGACGACAAGGTCGACACGCTCATCACCGAACTCGCCGCATACGGCCTGCAGGCACGGGCATCCAACTGGCGCCGGAATCTCATGGCTTGCAGCGGTATCGAATTCTGCAAGCTCTCTTTCACCGAAACCCGTAAGCGTTCACAGGTTCTCGTACCCGAGTTGGAAAAGCGCCTCGCCGATATCAACACGCAGCTTGATGTTCCGATCACCATTAACATCAATGGCTGCCCCAATTCATGCGCGCGGGCCCAGATCGCCGATATCGGGTTGAAGGGCCAGCTGGTGGAGGACGCCGAGGGAAATACCGTCGACGGATTCCAGGTTCACCTGGGCGGCAGCCTCGGGCAAGATTCCGCATTCGGACGCAAACTGCGCCAGCACAAGGTGTTGGCCACCGAAATCGGCGACTACGTAGATCGTGTCGTGCGTAACTTCCTCGCCCAGCGCGAACAGGGGGAACGATTCGCGCAGTGGGCCGTTCGTGCCGACGAAGAGGCCCTGCGATGACCAGCGGGACCGCCTACCGTGCCGGGCGCCGCTTCGCCATAGACGAGCTACGTGATCTCGCCGCTCGCGGCGCCGCCGAATTGGGATCTGACGCCTCTCCCGCCGACCTCTTAGCGTGGACGGCACAGACTTTCGGCGATAACTTCGTCGTGGCATCGAATATGCAGGACGCCGTGCTCATCGATCTGGCCGCCGAACACATCGACCGCGACCTGCTTGGGGGTGCACCCATCAAGGTGCTCTTCCTCGATACCGGGTATCACTTCGCCGAAACCATCGGCACCCGCGACGCCGTCGAACAGATCTACGGCGTGGACATGATCAACCTCACTCCCGAACATACCGTTGCCGAACAAGATGAACTGTTGGGCCGCAATCTTTTCGCCCGCGATCCGGGTGAATGCTGCCGCCTGCGCAAGGTGGTACCGCTCAAGACCGGACTCGCCGGTTTCGACGCGTGGGTCACCGGCATCCGCCGGGTGGAAGCACCCACCCGGGCCAACGCTCCGTTGATATCCTTCGACGAGGGCTTCGGCCTGGTGAAGATCAATCCCATCGCCGCATGGTCGGACGAGACCATGCAGGAGTACATCACCACCAACGGCGTGCTCGTCAACCCCCTTGTCGACGAAGGCTACCCGTCGATCGGTTGCGCGCCGTGCACCGCCAAACCAGCACCCGGAGCCGATCCGCGCAGCGGTCGGTGGGCCGGTCGCGCCAAAACAGAATGTGGGCTGCACGCATGACCATCACCGAACCCGGGACATCCGTAGCCGGGACCGATCACCTCACCACCCTCGACGCACTCGAATCCGAGGCCATCCACATCTTCCGCGAGGTGGCCGGCGAATTCGAGCGGCCGGTCATCCTCTTCTCCGGCGGCAAGGATTCCACCGTGCTGCTGCATGTCGCACTCAAGGCGTTCTGGCCCGCTCCGTTGCCCTTCGCCCTCCTACACGTCGACACCGGCCACAATCTGCCCGAGGTGCTCGAATTCCGCGATCGGGTCGTCGAGCGCTATAACCTGCGCCTGCATGTTGCCAAGGTCGAGGACTATCTCGCCGACGGACGGCTGACCGAACGTCCCGATGGTGTCCGCAATCCCCTGCAAACCATCCCACTACTCGACGCCATCACCGAGAACCGCTTCGACGCGGTATTCGGCGGCGGCCGCCGGGATGAAGAACGTTCCCGCGCCAAGGAGCGAATCTTCTCGCTGCGCAACGCTTTCGGCCAGTGGGATCCCAAGCGGCAACGCCCAGAACTGTGGAACCTCTACAACGGTCGGCATGCCCCGGGTGAGCATGTGCGGGTATTTCCATTGTCGAATTGGACAGAGCTCGACGTATGGCGCTACATCACCCGCGAGCAGGTACTCCTGCCGTCGATCTACTATGCCCATCAACGCGATGTCTATCTTCGCGATGGCATGTGGATGACGCCTGGTCCGTGGGGAGGCCCACGCGAAGGCGAACAGATTCAACGACTTTCGGTTCGTTACCGTACCGTGGGCGACGGCTCGTCCACCGGCGCGGTGCGTTCGGAAGCCGCAGATAACGATGCCGTGCTCGCCGAGGTCGCCGCCTCCCGGCTGACCGAACGTGGCGCCACCCGCGGAGACGACCGGGTGTCGGAGGCAGCAATGGAAGACCGTAAACGCGAAGGATACTTCTGATGGCATCGACCTTGGGCCATGTGCCCGACCTGCTGCGTATCGCGACCGCGGGCAGCGTCGACGACGGCAAGTCCACCCTCGTGGGCCGCCTCCTGTATGACACGAAGTCGGTGCTGGCCGACCAAATCGACGCTGTCACCAAAGCATCGGTGGACCGCGGGCTCGACACCCCTGATTTGTCACTACTGGTCGACGGTCTGCGCGCCGAACGCGAACAAGGCATCACCATCGACGTCGCGTACCGCTATTTCGCAACGCCCGCACGCTCCTTCGTACTCGCCGACACCCCGGGGCACGTGCAATACACCCGCAACACCGTCTCCGGAGCCTCGACCGCACAACTGGTGATTCTGTTGGTCGATGCACGCAATGGCGTGGTGTCACAGACCCGTAGACATGCTGCGGTGATGGCGTTACTTGGCGTTCCACAATTGGTACTCGCGGTCAATAAGATCGATGTCGTCGACGACGCTGCCGCGGTATTCGCCGAGATCTCCCGAGAATTCAGAGAATTGACGCGAACACTGGGCTGGACCGATGACCAGGTAACCGCGATCCCGGTGTCGGCGCTGCACGGAGACAACATCGCGACCCGCTCGCAGCGCACCCCGTTCTATGACGGTCCAACCCTCATCGAACATCTCGAAACGGTGCCGAATCAACCTGATCGCCATGACGTCGGTCTCCGTTTCCCGGTGCAATATGTGATCCGCCCGCGCACAGCACAATTCCCCGATTACCGCGGTTATGCCGGACAGATCGCGGCGGGCAGCGTGTCCGTCGGCGACGAGATTGTCGTACTGCCATCCGGCCAGCGCAGCACCGTCACCCAGATCGACACCGCAGACGGACAACTGCTCACCGCCCACAGCGGGCGCAGCGTCACACTGCTTCTCGCCGACGATGTCGACATCTCACGCGGAGATCTGATCGCCGGGGCCAACGATGCACCCGAACCAGCCGCGCAGTTCACCGCGACGGTGTGCTGGCTCGCTGAGAAGTCGTTGCGGCCCGGCGCGCGCCTGCTGATCAAACACGGCACCAAGACGACGCAGGCGATCATCGCCGGGCTCGATGCACTGTTCGACGAGCAGGAACTCACCGTGCTCGACGCCCCGGACACGTTGGAACTCAACCAGATCGGGCGTATCACCGTGCAGAGCGCCGATCCGATCCCCGTCGACGACTACCGCATAAGCCGCGAATCGGGCAGCTTCCTACTGATCGATCCGCAGGGCGGCAACACGCTGGCCGCTGGCCTGGTGGGCGACGCGTTGTCGGCACTGCATCTCAAAGAGTTGGTGTGAACTCGACGCTGCTTCTCGTCGCCCACGGCAGTCGCGATCCACGGTTTGCCGATACCGCGCGCCGCGTCCGTGCGGCGGTGGCACACCGGCTTGCTCACGTACAGGTGAGTTTGTGCTACCTGGACCTCAATGAGCCGCTGGTCGGCGATGCGCTGCGGGCGGTCGGTGGTGATACGACGGTCGGTGGTGAAACAACGGTCGGTGGTGATGCAGTGGTTGTGGTCCCATTGCTGTTGGCACCCGGGTTCCACAGCGAGGTCGATCTGCCGGCGGTCATTCGCGCCCAGGCCCGCACTAATGTGGTGTGTACCGAGGTACTCGGATCACCGCAACTGACCCGGGCACTCGCAGATCGGCTGGGCGAGGCCGGATTACGTCCCGGCGATGGGATTGTGCTCACCGCCGTCGGATCGACCGATACGCGGGCGGCCACCGTCGTCCGGCGCCGTGCCCTTGAACTTTCGACGCTGACGCACCACCCCGTCGAGGTTGTCTTCGCCACCCGGCTCGGCACCGGAGACATCCAGTTACGCAATGCTATTCGGCGGTTACGCACGGGCGGCGCGAAGCGAATCGCGGTCAGCCCCTACTTCCTGGCCGCTGGTCTACTCACCGAACGGGTTGAGTCCGCACTCGACCGATTCGAGTCCGGCGCCATCGTCGCCGGACCGATCGGGGCACACCCTGCGTTGATCGATGCCGTGGTGCGCGCCTACACGACAGCAGCCCCGTCGGCTACCGGCTTCGCTCACCGCTAAGCGGTAGCCGACGGGGTACTAGTCAATCACCGACCGACTTCAGTCACTGCTGAGTGCAGGCACTTTCGTCGCGCGGGCAAAGACGGTCTCACCGGGCTGGAGATGAAGCGCATTCGCGTCACCGCGGGTGATCTGTGCAAGGAATTCGTCGCCGGTAGTGGCGTCGATCAGCTCCACCCGGGTTTCAAAACCGAGATTGACCACCCGCACTACGGTGGCCTTGATAACCCCTGTGTCCAAAGAGGAATCGGCCGCGGGTAGGGCGAGCTCGGGATTGCGTCCGATTCGGATATCGTGCGGGCGCACGAGTTGGCCGTTGAGGCGGACGGTGGAACCGAGGAAGGACGCCACGAACGGGTTGATTGGGCGATCGTACAAGTCGTCTGGCGTGCCGATTTGTTCGATCTTCCCCTTGTTCAGCACCGCGATCCGGTCACTCACATCGAGCGCCTCCTGCTGATCGTGGGTCACCAGGACCGTGGTGACATGCACTTCGTCGTGAAGGTGCCGCAGCCATTTACGCAGGTCTTCGCGCACCTTCGCATCCAGCGCTCCGAAAGGCTCGTCGAGCAGCAGCACTTTCGGATCCACCGCCAGCGCCCGGGCGAGAGCCATCCGCTGACGCTGACCACCCGAAAGCTGCGCGGGAAAGCGCTTCTGGAATATGGTCAGCCCGACAACGTCGAGCAATTCGTCGACTTTGGCATCGATTTCGGCCTTGGGACGCTTGCGAATCTTGAGGCCGAAGGCGATGTTGTCACGGACGTTGAGGTGCTTGAACGCGGCGTAGTGCTGGAATACGAAACCGATGTCGCGTTTCTGCGGTGAGGCACCCGATACGTCGTCACCGTTGATGACAACGGTGCCCGAGTCGAGGTTGTCGAGACCGGCAATGGCCCGCAGCAACGTCGATTTGCCGGAGCCCGAAGGCCCGAGGAGGGATGTGAGTGACCCGTTGGGGATCTCGATCGAGACGTTATCGAGTGCGGCGAAGTCGCCATAACGCTTATTCGCGCCAGTCACTGAGATGGACATGTCACACGCCTTCTTTCTCGTTGACGAGTTGCCGGGCGTCGATCTGCTCCGGGCCATTGGATGGGGTTAGCACTGGTCGTGTCAGGGAATCCGCGTCGGGGGTGATCGCCTCGCTCGCGTCGGTGAGCTTGCTCTTCGCGCGGCGCTCAATCAAAGACATCGCCACCAGCACGAGAATCGCCACCAGCATCAGCAGGGTGGCCGCCGAGTATGCGCCGTACTCGTTGTAGTCGTCGGTGTAGCGGGAGTTCACCAGCAAGGTCAGCGTCTGTGAGATACCCGGATAGTTCGACGACACCATCGTGACCGCGCCGTATTCACCGAGGGCACGCGCAATCGTGAGCACGATTCCATAGGTCAGACCCCAGCGAATCGCGGGCAGCGTGATACGCGAGAAGGTCTGCCATCCGTTGGCGCCCAGGGTCGCCGCGGCCTGCTCCTGCTCGGTGCCGATCTCCCGGAGGACCGGCTCCACCTCACGTGCCACGAAGGGCAGGGTGACGAACAGCGTGGCCAGAACCAGACCCGGGAATCCGAAAATGACTCGGAAGCCGAGGCTTTCGACACCCCCGAACCAGCCTCCGTATCCCCACAGCAGGATGAGTGCGACACCCGCGACGACCGGGGAGACGGCGAACGGCAGATCGACAACAGCCTGTAGAAAACCCTTGCCGGGGAAACGACCACGGGCCAGCGCCAACGCGATAATCACGCCGAAGACCACGTTGAGCGGGACAACGATGATGATGATCGCCAGGCTCAGCTGGAGCGCGGAGATCGCGGCCGGGGTGGTGATCCATTCCCAGAACTGGACGAAGCCATGTTCAAAAGAACGCCAGAAGATCAGGCCGACCGGCACGAGCAACAGGATAAACAGGTAGAGAAGCGCAATTGTGCGCAACCCGTAACGGCTGACGGCAGACAGTTTCACTGGGCTCGCTCCTCACGCTTGGATTGCCGACGACCAGCGATGCGCAGCAGGAGCAGCGCGACGAAGGCGATGAGCAGCAACACCACCGAGATCGCCGCGGCGTTCACCGGTTCGTCGATCTCGATCTGCTGCTGGATGTATTGGGAGGCGACCTGCGTCTTGCCCGGGATATTGCCACCGATAAGCACGACCGACCCGAATTCACCGATCGCCCGGGTGAAGGCCAGTCCGGCGCCGGTGAAGATCGACGGGAGCAGTGCAGGCAGGACGATCTTGAGGAAGATCGTCTTGTTGTTCGCGCCGAGGACCGATGCGGCTTCCTCGACATCGGTGTCGAGTTCGATGAGCACCGGCTGCACCTGCCGCACCACGAACGGCAATGTGACGAAGGTGAGTGCGATGATCAGAGCCGGCTTGGTCGCGTTGAGCCGGATGTCGATCGGGCTGTCGGGCCCGTACAGCGACAACAGCACGAGGCTCGCGACGATCGTCGGTAAGGCGAACGGAAGGTCGATGATCGCGTTGACGAAGCCCTTACCGGGAAATTCGTCACGCACCAGCACCCAGGCGATCAACGTGCCGAAAATAACGTTGATCAGGGCGGCCGCCAGAGAAACGAGCGCGGTGATCCAGATGGCGTCGAGCGCATTCGGGTCGGTTATCGCTGACCAGAACCCGCTCCAGCCGTTGTCGAAGGATTGCACGGTGATCGCCGCCAGGGGCAATAGCACGATCACGCTCAGCCACAGCCACGCCGTGCCGATAGCGATCGGGCTCACCCCGGTGAAGGTCCGGGAGCGACCGAGGAAGCCACCTGGTGGTCGGGAGCCAGCGGCGGGCGCACTGGTGACCGCACCCGCGGCCGTCACTGCTTGCCCCCGTTGTTATAGATCTTGGTGATCGCGCCCTTGGTGCCGAATAATGCGCTGTCCACAGCCTTCCACCCCTTCAGGTCTTTACCGTCGTTCTTGGCCGCGGTGCCCTTGCCCAGCGTCTTACCGAGGTCGTCAATGGTCCAGAGTTTGTCGATCGTGCCCGGGAACAGATCGGCGGTCTTGGCGATCACCGACGCAACCACTGGTCGGAAACCCTGGCGCGCCCATATTTCCTGTCCCTCATCGGTGAACAAGAAATCCACGAAAGCCTTCGCCGCCGCGATGTCCTTGGATGTGTTCACCACGGCCACCGGGTTCTCAATTTTGAATGTTGTTGTCGGAATGACGTATTCGATCTGCTGGCTGGGCGGCGAGGACGCATTTTTGCGCTCCAGCATGATCGCCTCGTTTTCGTAGCTAATCAGCACGTCGCCCTGACCCTGCTGGAAGGTCGTGGTGGCTTCGCGACCCGATTTGGGACGCACCTTGACGTGGTCGCGAACGAGTTCGGCCACGTAATCGAGACCGGCCTGCGAATTGGCGCCGCCCTCACTCTTGGCCGCGTAGGGCGCGAGCAGATTCCACTTCGCCGATCCGGAACTGCCCGGATCGGGGGTGATCACCTGCACACCGGGCTTGAGCAGATCGTCCCAGGTATGAATGTTCTTGGGGTTGCCCTTACGCACCACCAACGCCACCACCGAACCGAACGGGGTGCTGTTGTTGGGTGCCTGCTTCTTCCAGTCCTCATCGACCAGACCCACCTTGACCAGACGGGTCACATCCGGTTCGACCGAGAAGTTGACGACGTCCGCGGGGACCCGACGTGCCACCTTTCGGGACTGATCACCCGACGCGCCGTACGATGCGGAAAAGCCGATCTCCGCCCCCGCGTGAGTGGCACGGAACGCGGGAATGATCTTGTCGAAACCCGTCTTGGGCGTGGCGTATGCGACGAGATCGAGATGGCGGTTGCCGCTCGAAATATCGATGCCATTCGGTGTGTCGGTGGACCCACCGCCACACCCGGCCAGGGCCGTCATACTGGCTATCAGGGCGCACACCACAAGCGGGGTGCGCCACCTTCGGCCGACACTGGTGCTCACATAACCTCCACCGGGATCGCCGGCAGCACAACAGTTCGCGCCGGACCGGCATCACGCTAACAACGGCGGGGACTCTGAGGAAGGCAATGCCGGTCGGGCCCCGCGCAATTCAGCGAGTCAGCAACCAGGCCAACACAACCAATACGACGAGCGCGAGCAACGCCCAGGTGACCCGTGACTTGATCACTGTTTTCACAGCCCCTTTCCATCGCGCTCAGCGACACGCCTGCGGTCAACAAGTCGCACCAGCGCGTCTACCAGCACGTTCAGCACTATCGCGACGCCGATCGCGAGTGGCGCGATGACGATGATGCTGACGAAAATCTGCGGCACAAAGGATAAACCGGTCAGCCATTCCTCTACTGAGTCCCACCACACAAAGAGTCCGGACACCCGTCTCACCTCACTTCCCGCGACCCTCGTCGAGTTTTTTTCAGCATGATTGGAACAACGCGGAGAACCTGTCACCTCGGGTGTCGAGAACGCATAGCGGGCCGATTGGCGCAGTCAGGTATCCCTCGCAATGATATAGAAATGACCGCGACGAACGACTCGCCCACCTCCTCGTCAGCCAGTGGCGATCACGAGGCCACCGCGTTTTCACCCGCCACCGCCACCAGCAACGCATTCCCTCCCATCGGCGATTACGCGTTCCTCTCCGACACCGAGACGAACTGTCTCATCGCGCGGAACGGGTCGGTGGAATGGATGTGTATCCCGCGCCCCGACTCGCCCAGTGTCTTTGGCGCCGTCCTCGATCGCAGCGCCGGCCACTTCCGGTTGGCCCCCTACGGAGTGAGCGTGCCGGTCGACCGCCGCTACCTGCCCGGCAGCCTGATGGTCGAGACCACGTGGCAGACCGAAACCGGCTGGATCGTCGTACGCGACGCGCTCGTGATGGGCCCCTGGCACGATAACGACAAGCGATCGAGAACCCACCGCCGCACACCGACCGACTGGGATGCCGAACACATCTTGCTGCGCACCGTGCGATGCGTGTCGGGCACCGTGGAACTCTCGATGAGCTGCGAACCAGCCTTCGACTACCACCGCGCCAGCACGAAATGGGAGTATTCGGGACCCGCCTATGGCGAGGCGATCGCCACCGCGATCAACGCCGACGCGCACACACCGACCCTCAAACTCACCACCGACCTGCGCCTGGGCTTAGAAGGCCGCGAGGCACGCGCCCGCACCCGACTCGTCGAAGGCGACGATCGCTTCGTGGCGTTGAGCTGGTCACGCCAGCCCGCGCCACAGAACTTCGAAGAGGCCGCCCAGAAAATGTGGGCCACATCGGAATCGTGGCGGCAGTGGATCAACATCGGCACCTTCCCCGATCACCCGTGGCGCACCCACCTGCAACGGTCGGCGTTGACCCTCAAGGGCCTGACCTACTCACCCACCGGCGCGCTACTCGCCGCGGCCACCACTTCACTGCCTGAAACACCTCAGGGCGAACGAAATTGGGATTACCGCTACGCGTGGGTGCGGGATTCGACCTTCGCACTGTGGGGGCTCTACACCCTCGGCCTTGATCGCGAGGCCAAAGATTTCTTCTCCTTCATCGCCGACGTCTCCGGTGTCAACAGCGGCGAGCAGCACCCGCTACAGGTCATGTACGGCGTCGGCGGTGAACGCAAGCTTGAGGAGGAAGAACTCGACCATCTCGTCGGCTACGAGGGCGCTCGGCCGGTCCGCATCGGCAACGGCGCCTACAACCAGACACAGCACGACATTTGGGGCACCATGCTGGATTCGGTGTATCTCAACACCAAGTCGGGTGAAGCGGTACCCGAAACCCTGTGGCCGGTTCTCAAGGCACAGGTCGAGGAGGCGATCAAGAACTGGCGCAAGCCCGACCGCGGCATCTGGGAGGTGCGCGGCGAACCGCAGCACTTCACCTCCTCGAAGGTCATGTGCTGGGTAGCGCTCGATCGCGGGTCGCGCCTGGCCGCGCTGCACGACGAGAAGTCTTACGCGCGGGAATGGGCGGCGATCGCCGAGGAGATCAAGGAAGACATTCTCGCCCACGGCGTCGATGACCGCGGCGTGTTCACCCAGCGTTACGGTGACGCCGCACTCGATGCCTCATTGCTGCTCGTTCCGCTGCTGCGCTTCCTGCCGCCCGACGACTATCGCGTGCGCAACACCGTGCTGGCGATCGCCGACGAACTCACCGACGAGGGGCTGGTGCTGCGCTACAAGGTCGACGAAACCGACGACGGACTCTCCGGCGAGGAAGGTACGTTCACGATCTGTTCGTTCTGGCTGGTGTCCGCGCTGGTGGAAATCGGTGAACTCGTACGCGCGAAGGCATTGTGTGAGCGGCTGCTCTCCTTCTCCAGCCCGCTCAAGCTCTACGCCGAGGAGATCGACGCGAAGACCGGACAGCACCTCGGCAATTTCCCGCAGGCGTTCACTCACCTGGCCCTGATCAATGCGGTCATGCACGTGATCCGCGCCGAGGAGGCGGCCAATCACGGTACGTTCCAGCCGGCCAATCACTGACCGGCGCCACCGCACCGGGGCCTAGCCGGACGTCAGCCCGCGCCGGGTGAGTAACGGTCCGATCTGTGGCTTGCGGCCGATCAGCGCCTCATGGGCCACGAGCGGGTCGACGCTGTCACCACGGGAGAGCGTCGACGCGGCGAACCGTTTTCCGTTGGACCGTTCGAGGCCGCCCTCGGCGAGGAACCACTGTTCGGTTTCGGCGTCGAGCACCTCCGACCAGATATAGGAGTAGTACCCGGCCGAATAACCGCCGCCGAAAATGTGGTTGAAATAGCTGCTTCGGTAGCGCGGCGGGATCAGCTCGCTGCCCAGGCCGGCAGCGCGCAGCGCAGCGGCTTCGAATCCCGCCACATCGGTGATCGCCGACGCCTGCGCCACGGTGAGCCGATGCCAGGCGAGATCAAGCACCGCCGCGGCAAGGTATTCGATGGTTGCGTGCGCGGTCTCGGTACCGGTGTTCTCGCGTACCGCCTGGGCCAGCTCGGCCGGGATCGGCTCGCCCGTGCGGTAGTGGCGCGCGTAGTGCGAGAGCACGTCGGGGTGACGTGCCCACATCTCATTCACCTGCGAGGGGAACTCCACGAAATCCCGGGGTACCGACGTCCCCGACTGCGACGGGTAATCGACCGCAGACAACAAACCGTGCAGGGCATGGCCGAATTCGTGGAATAGGGTGGTGAGCTGATCGATGGTTAACAGGCACGCAGCACCCTCCTCAGGCTTGGTCAGGTTGAGTACATTGACCACGACCGGCGCCGTCTGCAACACATGTGACTGGTCGACGATGCTATTCATCCACGCACCACCGCGTTTGGACGGTCGGGCGAAGTAGTCGCCGAGGAAGAGCCCGATACTGGTGCCGCTCTCGTCGCGCACCTCCCATACACGCACGTCCGGGTGATAGGCCACCAGGTCGGTGCGCTCGACGAAGCGCAGACCGTAGAGCACGCCCGCGGCGTAGAACACCCCGTCCCGCAACACCGCGTCGAGTTCGCAGTAGTCGGAGAATGCGTCGAGTGCTACGGGTGCGACCGATCGGGCGTGACGCGCGAGCCAGTAGGTGAGATCAGCGGGGCCGATGTATTCGCCGTCGGCGAATCGGGTCAGCGCGGTCAGTTCCCGTCCGCCGGCACGATTCGCCGCGGCGGCCAACTCGCGAAGCAACTCATCCACGGCAGCCGGTGATGGCGCCGTCTCCTGCGCGATCACGTATTCGGCGTGATCACGATAACCGAGCAACTCGGCCCGCCGGGCCCGCAAACGCACGATTTCGAGTATCAATTCCCTTGTGTCGTAGGCATTTGCGCGCGCACACCGGTTGATCGAGGCGTCATACACCTGTTGCCGCACCACCGGATCGGTCAATTCGGCCAACACACTCTGACTTGTGGGCAGTTCCAGGGTGATGAGATATCCACTGTCGTGTCCCGCCTGTGCGGCGGCACGGCGCGCCGCCGCGATCTGCCCGGCAGGGAGCCCATCGAGCGCGGCGAGTTCCTCGACGAAGACCGCCGAGGCGTTGGTGTCGTCGAGGATGCGCTGCGAGAAGGTGGTCGTCAGCCAGGCCAGCCGAGCCGATATCTCTCGCATCTCCTGTCGTTCGTCGGCCGCCAGACCCGCACCTGCGCGCACCGCATCCCGGTAACGTTTGTCGAGCAGGCGCCGCTGCGGCTCGGTGAGTCCGAGCTCATCGGCCCGCTCGTACAAGTGCGAGATCCGTTTGAACAAAGCCTGATTCATGGCGATCGTATTCGTGTGATCGGCCAGCAGGGTGGATAGCTGCTGCGAAATCTCGTTACGTTTCGGGTTGGTGTCAGGACCGACGAGATTGAAGAAGATACCGCTCGCACGTGCCAGATCACGTCCCGATAACTCGAGCGCCGCAATGGTGTTGGCGAAGGTTGCAGGTGTGGAATCGTTCGCGATCACATCCACCTCGGCCAGGTGGGTGGCCATCGCCGCGGTGAAGGCCGGCAGGAAGTCATCGTCGGAGATCGACGCGAAATCCGGCAGATCATGCGGCAGATCGCTCTGTGCCAGAACAGGATTCACATTCGCTCCGGTTGACATTACTTGCCCTTCGGTTTGTCGCCCGCCGCATCGGTGGATAATGCAGCAACGAAGGCCTCCTGCGGAACCTCCACGCGACCGATGGTCTTCATGCGCTTCTTGCCTTCCTTCTGCTTTTCCAGCAGTTTGCGTTTACGGCTGATATCGCCGCCGTAACACTTGGCCAATACGTCTTTGCGGATCGCGCGAATATTCTCGCGGGCGATGATCTTCGCGCCGATCGCGGCCTGGATCGGTACCTCAAACTGTTGGCGGGGAATGAGTTCCTTGAGTTTGGTGGCCATCTTGTTGCCGTAGGTGTAGGCGGCATCGCGGTGCACGATGGCACTGAATGCGTCGACCGCCTCGCCCTGCAACAAGATGTCGACCTTCACCAGATCGGCCTCCTGCTCGCCCGCCTCCTCGTAATCGAGGCTCGCGTATCCGCGGGTACGTGATTTGAGAGAGTCGAAGAAGTCGAAGATAATCTCGGCCATCGGCATGGTGTAGCGCATCTCCACCCGCGTCTCCGAGAGATAGTCCATGCCGCCGAGTTCACCGCGACGCGATTGGCACAGTTCCATGATCGCCCCGATGAATTCGCTCGGCGCGATGATGGTGGTCTTGACGATTGGTTCGAAGATATTGCGCGCCTTGCCATCCGGCCAATCAGAGGGATTGGTGACGATGTGTTCGGCGCCGTCCTCCATCACCACCCGGTAGACGACATTGGGGGCGGTGGAGATCAGGTCAAGGCCGAATTCGCGTTCGAGTCGCTCCCGGGTGATCTCCATGTGCAGCAGACCGAGGAATCCGCAGCGGAAACCGAAACCCAACGCCACCGAGGTCTCGGGATCGTAGGTGAGAGCGGCATCGTTGAGCTGCAGTTTATCCAGCGCATCCCGCAGCACCGGATAATCCGATCCGTCCACCGGATACAGCCCGGAGTAGACCATCGGCCGCGGTTCCCGATAACCGGTCAGCGGCGCGGTGGCACCACCCCGCGCGCTGGTGACGGTATCGCCGACCTTTGACTGCCGGACATCCTTGACGCCGGTGATCAGGTAACCCACCTCCCCGACGCCAAGTCCCTTGGACACCTTCGGTTCCGGCGAGACGATGCCGACTTCGAGCAGTTCGTGAGTGGCTCCGGTCGACATCATCGCGATCTTCTCGCGCGGCGCGATCTTGCCGTCGACGACCCGGATATAGGTAACGACACCGCGGTAGGTGTCATACACCGAGTCGAAGATCATCGCGCGCGCGGGCGCATCCGGGTCGCCGACCGGGGCGGGCACCTGCCGGATCACCTCGTCGAGCAGGGCGGGCACACCCTCGCCGGTCTTTCCGGACACCCGCAGCACCTCGTCGGGGTCACATCCGATGATGTGTGAGATCTCTGCGGCGTAGCGATCCGGATCGGCGGCGGGCAGATCGATCTTATTGAGCACCGGAATGATCGTCAGATCGTTATCCATCGCCAGGTAGAGGTTCGCCAACGTCTGCGCCTCGATGCCTTGGGCGGCGTCGACCAGCAGCACCGCCCCCTCGCACGCTTCGAGCGCACGGGACACCTCGTAGGTGAAGTCGACGTGACCCGGTGTGTCGATCAGGTGGATCACGTAGTCGGTGGTTACTCCGTTCTCGGTCACCTGCCACGGCAGCCGGACGTTCTGCGCCTTGATCGTGATTCCGCGCTCACGCTCGATATCCATCCGGTCGAGGTATTGCGCGCGCATATCGCGCTCGGAGACCACTCCGGTGAACTGCAGCATCCGGTCGGCCAGGGTGGATTTTCCGTGGTCGATGTGGGCGATGATGCAGAAGTTCCGAATCCTGGACGGGTCGGTGAACGTGGTGTCGGCGAAGGTAGGAATCGATCTGCTCCTGGTGGGCGCGCCGTGCGGGCGCGACAGCTGGGTATTAGGTCCAGTTTCTCATGGCATTTGCGACGGCCCCGGCGTGGAGTCCGTAACCGCACGATGAGTCCTGCGCCCTAGATGGGTGCGTCAACAAAGAATAAAGCGCCGACCGATCGTTCGCTCTGTGCGTGATATGGTCGCTCACACATCTCCGAAAGTAAGGACGAACACAATGGGTCTCGTTGACGGCAAGGTCGCCTTCATCACCGGTGCAGCTCGGGGGCAGGGGCGTTCACACGCACTCCGGCTCGCCGAGGAGGGCGCCGACATCATCGCCATCGATGTCTGCGAAGGACTCCCCGATGTGCCGTATGAGAAGGCAACGGAGGCTGATCTCGCCGAAACCGTCGCGCTCGTCGAAAAAACCGGGCGGCGGATCATCAGCGCGAAGGTCGACACCCGCGATCTCGAAGGGCTCACGCGCGTCGTCGATGAGGGTGTCGCCGAGTTCGGGCGCCTCGACATCATCGTCGCCAATGCCGGAATCTGTATCCCGGCGATGTGGGACCGGGTCACGCCGCAGGTCTATGACGACCACATTTCGGTCAACGTGACGGGCACGTACAACACCGTGATCGCCGGTGCCCGGCACCTCATCGAGGCCGGCGGCGGCTCGGTGGTGCTGGTCAGTTCCGCCGCGGGAATACGCGTCCAGCCCTTCCTCGTTCCGTACACGACCAGCAAGTTCGCGGTGCGCGGCATGGCAAAGGCATTCGCCGTCGAACTCGGCGAGTACAACATCCGGGTCAACAGCGTCCACCCGTGCGCGGTCAATACGCCGATGGGCGGCGGCGATGTGCTCGGCATCATCGGCGAGGCCCTGGAGCAGCATCCAAAACTCGGCGGCATGTTCGCCAATATCCTGCCCGTCGAGCAAGCCCAACCGTCGGATATCACCAATACGGTGCTGTTCCTCGCTTCGGATCAATCCACATTCATCACCGCGCATGAACTCGCTCCGGATGCCGGAGTGACCGAATACTGAATCACGGACACCCGGGACACCGAAAACCCTGGGCACCGGCTGGCTGCCCGCGCTAGCCTGATTGGCTGTGAACACCGCTCCCAGTGATCCGTCCGACGGCGTCGCGTTTGCGGCCGAGGGAGTCGTCGCCGATCTGTATCACCCCGCCGGAACTCCGCGCGCGGTGGCGATCGTGGCCCACGGCGCGGGCGGCAACCGCCAGACACTCATCCTGCGCGCTTACGCGAACGAATTGTCCGGCCGGGGCCTACTCGTCGCCCTCATCGATCTGCCCTACCGTCAGCGTCGGCCCAAGGGCCCGCCGAACGCGTCGGGAGCCGCCGCCGACCGGGACGGCATCCGCGCCGCGATCGCCGCGATCGGCGGCCAATTCGAATGCCCGCTCATCGTGGGCGGGCATTCCTACGGCGGGCGGCAGGCATCGATCGTTGTCGCCGAGGATCCGGGTGTGGTGCAGGGTCTGCTGTTGTCGTCCTATCCCCTGCATCCACCCGGAAAACCCGAACGCGCCCGCACCGAACACCTGCCCCAGATCAGCATCCCGACGGTGCTCGTGCACGGCTCCACAGATCCGTTCGCCACCACCGCTGAGCTCACCGAGGCCATCGCATTGATCCCTGCGCCCACCCGGCTGGTCGAGATCAACAAGACCGGCCACGATCTCAAACCCGATAAAAATCCCACCGCACGGCTGGCTGCCGATGCGATCGATGAGCTGATCCTCGCTAGTTGAATGATTCCCGGTGCCCAGTGGGCAGCAGGCGCAGTTGCAGGCCCCAGAAGAACCGGGAGCGGGAGGCGTAGTAGCCGATCCGCTGCCCCACGACCCGCAAAGCTCCCAGGTTAGCCGCCCGGTA
>JASGFW010000050.1:0-29492 GCA_047605305.1 Gordonia sp. (in: high G+C Gram-positive bacteria) | reverse complement strand
CGTCGTCGTGAGCGGCATAGATGACCAGTTCCAGATGCGGGTGGCCGTTGACGCTCAGGCTCTCATACGCGAGGGAGATGTCGCCGACCACCGGGTGGTGCAGCGATTTGAATCCACCGGACTTCTGCGCCACTTCGCGGCGTTCACGGAGCCTGCGGAAAGTCGACGACGCCGTGGTGAGCCGGTTGATGAGGTGGGTGAGTTCGCTATCGCCGGGGAAATTGCCCTCCGCGTAGCGCAGCGCGCTGACGATCGTGCGCGCGGTTTCCTCCCACTCGCGATAGAGGCTGCGAAAGTGGCTGTCGGTGAACAGTAGCCAGGCGACATTGCGGTTTTCCGGTTCGACGGCAGCAAAATCGCAGAGCAGCGCGGAGGCCATATCGTTCCAGGCCAGAATGTCGCGGCGGTGATTGAGGAGGTACATGGGGGATGGGCTGTAATGGACCATCTGCACGAGATGATCTGGCACGCGGTCTGTCGCCACGCTAGTCGGTGAATCAGCGCAGACGAGACGGCGAAGGTAGTGCTCCTCGTCGGCGCTGAGCCGAAGTGCGTCGGCGATGGCCCGGATCGCAGTAACCGATGGGACCGAACGGCCCTGTTCTATCCGTTGATAGTGATCGGGACTGATCCCGGCGATGATCGCGAGCTCCTCCCGCCGCAGGCCCGGCACGCGGCGGTTACCGCCCGGTGGCAGACCAACATCGGCGGGGGTGAGCAAGGCGCGTCTGCTGCGCAGAAATTCGCCCAGCTCATGCGCGATACCCGACTGTCGGCTCACCCGGCCAAGCCTACGACCATTGCAGTGCATTAGGGAGGGCATCAGATGACCAGGTATCGGGCAGCCCGGCACTACCCGGCCTTCCTCATCACCGGTGCAGCCCCCACCGTGAACATATGAATGCTGTTGCTCATCGCTCACACAGTGAAACCCCAGACACTGATGTCATTGCCGCGTGGCGCGTCATCCTCGTCGGTGTCCTCACACCAACGGTCGCGCTCGGCGGTCTCTATGTCGTCCTGCCGATGCTTGGTGCCCTCGCCCGCCTGCCCGGCGCGGCGTCGGGGGACATCACCTGGGCCGTCACCGCATTCGCGTTACCGTATGCCGTCGGATTTCTCCTGCTCGGGCCGCTCACCGACCGCTTCGGCCCGCGGGCGGTGATGATCGCGAGCATATCGGCGGTGCTCGGCAGCACAGTTCTCGGCGCGCTTGCCCCCAACTGGCCGATCTTTCTCCTCGGCCGTGCCGTGCAAGGATTCGCCGCGGCCGCATTCACACCGGCGATTCTTGTGCTCACCCAGACACGGGTGGAACCGGCTCGCCGGTTGGTGACGACGTCGGCCATCATTTCCGCCGGAATGGCCTCGGCCGCCATCGCCCAGGTCATCGCACAGCTGACGCTGCCCGTAGTAGGCGTGCGCGGCGTCTTCGGAATAGTCGCGGCCGGGCTGGCCGCCTGCCTGATCCTCGTGCTGGTGGTAATTCCCGGTGCGTCGCCGACATATGGGCATCGTGCCCGCAGCACAGGTTTTGTCGATGTCTACCGCGCAATTCCCGGCCTGCTTACGGTGGTGCCGCTGGTGTTACTGCTGCTCGTCGCACTGAGCTACCTGACCGTTTTCGTCGGCCTCTACGCCGCACTGCAACTCTCCCATCGCGGCGGTGGTCCCGGAGATCTGCTGGTGCTCCGGATAGCCGCGTTGCCGGCGATCGCGGTGATGCCGCTGCTGAGCACGCTACTGGTACGTATTCCGGCGCGTACGCGGTTGCTCACGAGCATCGCCGTGGCCGTCCTGTCCACGTTGGGGATAGGGATTGCGGCGCTGAGCGGGCTGTTGACGCTCATCGTGTTCGGTGTGGGAATGTTGCTCACCGCCGGGGCGATTGCGGTCGCCGCTCCGGCCACAGTCACCGAGGTGATAGCGGCCGCGCGCGGTGCGGGGGGAGCGGCAAACGCACTCTATTCCGCCGCGATCTTCGGCGGAGCCAGCATCGGGACACCCTTGGCCGCACGTGTTATCACCGTGGCCGGCACGGGCGATACCGGGCTTGGCGCGTACGCACTGACCTGCGCAGCGCTACTGACCGTCGCTGGCGGGATCGCCGCGGTGGCACTCTCAACAGCGAGAAGGTGAACGGTCAGATCCGTGCGGCGACATAATCGGCGGCCTGCACATTCATGCCGTTAACCGCATAGAGCACGTGCAGCCCATTGGGTGTACCCACCGGAGCACCGTCGCACACTACGTCACCGGGAATGCAATACCGCGTGGTCTTGGCGGCGTATATCGGTCCGATGGTGATCGGCGGGGCACCGATATCGCTGATCCAGCGGGGTGATGGCGCTGCGAACAGCACAATCGCCGCGAGATGGGGCGCCACGGATACCGGCATCGGTGACGGGATCTGCACGCCATACCGCGCATAGTTGCGCGGTATGGCGATGCCTTTACTCGCCGCGTAGCTGGCGACGACAGCACCTTGTGAATAGCCGCCGAGCACAATCTTCGTCCGCGGGCAGCTAGTGGAGATACTCCGGATTCGCCGCTGAGCGTCCTCGACACCGGCGATAACACCGCGGGCGATGCGGGCGCGGTTGGCGAAATCTGCGCTCGCCGGATACGTCACCGCATAACCATGCACAGATTTTCCGGGCAGCCGCAGACGTAACGTTTCGACGAACGACTTACCCGTCGCACCGAGCGGCGCGAAGGTTTCCTGGGTGCCACGGGCAAATACCACTGCTACGTCGGAGCAGTGGGCCGCCACTGCGCGTGGGGTCGGTCCGCACAGTGCCGTGGCTAGCACCACGACGGCACCGACCACGAGGAGACATCGCCGCGCGATCATGGGCCGATGCTACGGCTTCAGACGCGGATCCGCGCGCCAGGTTAGAACCCGGTGATCGCCAGATAGGAGACGATCGCTACCACGATCACGACGATATAGACCACGCCGAGAACGATCGCCACCGTGGCGAACGGCGACCCATATTCACGCGTCTGGCTGATCTGGCGCTTTGCCCGAAATCCGAGGAACAGTCCGATCGGCGAGGTGATGCCGAGGAACGACAGCACAAATGCCCAGATCGCGGTCCGATTTATCCGGGGTGCGGCCGGATGCGTCGCAGTGGACTGGACGGGCGCGGACACGGACTCCTCCTGAGCGTCGATGCCGGGACCGAGGTGCGGTGATTGGGCCTCGGGAGTGGGATTGACCGCAGAGTACGCCTGGGGTGCGACAACATCGTCGGCGCCCGACTGATCGAGATCGAAATGTCGGGGACGGCCATCGAGAGAGCCGCGCGGCGGCGGCTGGAATCCGCCGTAAGCGACAGTGGGCGCGTCGAGTCGCGTGCCCGGTGCGTGTTGGGTGGGAGGGGCGGCGTAACCGGCCGGAGGACGGCCGCCGCCTGGTTGCCCGATGGCCGGCGGTGGTGCGGGTTGCCGGGCGGGAGGATGCGGGGCGGGCGTTGCCGCATGGGCGGGTGGGGTCCAGATCGTCGTGGCCGATGGTGGCACCGGTACCGAACCAGGGAATGGGGTGGCGGTATCGGGCCGACGATCGAGTAGGTGACCGGCCGGCGGCGGCGGACCGGCGGGCCCCGCCGTCGAGAGTGGCGCTGCGGTGCCGGGCCCGCGTTCCCAGGGCGTCGGGATCGAGCCGCCCGTGGTGGTGGGATCGTCGAGGGGCGAACTGCTCGGTGCCCGGCGGGTGGGATCGTCCGTGGCACCGTCACCGGTGCCGGCGGCCGTCTGGTCGGAGTTCACGGGTCTAAATTACCTGGACCTCGTGTTCGTGCACCCCGGGGACGGGGGTCGGAGGCGGTGATCGGTCACGTATCCGCGGCCGTATCGCTCGAAGGTGCGGCTGTGGATACCCCTGCGGTGGATAACTCCGCAGTGGATAACTCCGCAGTGGATAATTCTTCGACGCGCGGCACCGTTGCCGATACCGCGGGTGCCTCGGACCGGCTGCGGCGCGCGATCACGATTACCAATCCGACTACCTGCAGAGCCGCCGTCACAGCGGCGGCGACAAGCAGAGACTTCTTCGACATGTCCTCCAGCCTGCCAGCAGTGCCCCAGTGGTGGCTAGTGCAGTGGGTGGCTACCGGGGGATCTTTGCATGGCACATGTTGCGGCGGCTCGCACACAACAAGTGGTTGGATGGAAGGCGTGAGTACACACACGCAGACCGCGACTATCCACACCAACCGCGGTGACATCATTGTCGAACTGTTCGGAAACCACGCTCCCAAGACCGTGGCCAACTTCGTCGGCCTCGCCGATGGCACCAAGGAATACAAGCAACCGAACGCATCGGGCGGCGACTCCGGCCCCTTCTACGACGGCTCGGTATTCCACCGCGTCATCGACGGGTTCATGATCCAGGGCGGCGATCCCACCGGCACCGGCCGTGGCGGCCCGGGCTATCAGTTCGAGGACGAGTTCCATCCGGATCTTCGTTTCGATCGCCCGTATCTGCTGGCTATGGCCAACGCCGGCCCCGGCACCAATGGTTCGCAGTTCTTCATCACCGTCGGCCCGACCCCGCATCTCAACCGTCGCCACACGATCTTCGGCGAGGTCAGTGACCCTGCGTCGCAGCAGGTGGTTGATGCCATCGCAACCACGTCCACCGACCGATCCGATCGCCCGGTGGAGCCGGTTGTCATCGAAAAGATCGACATCAGCTAAGCATCCGCGCAGCTGATGCCAGGTGCGGCCCGGCGGTGACCGGGCCGCACCTTCTATGAGGCGGGCTCGACAGGCAGACCCGCGCGCCGCAAAATATCGGCGACCTCATACACGTCGGCACCCAGATCCCATCGTCCGAGCACGACGCAACTGGTGTCAGCGTGCATCCCCGACCGTGGCGGTGCCACCGGTTCAGGCAACACGTCGATCTCAAGTTGCGCGTTGTGCCGCCCGATTCGTCTGAGCGTGAGTACCCGGATCCGTTCGATCTGCGGCGCGGGGTACGTGTGCGCGCCGCGCAAGGTCCTGATGGTCAGCGTCGGACCGGCTGAGAGCACTAGCCGTGGTCGGATGCGCAAGGCATAGCCGCCCAAGCACGACAGCATGAGCCCGGCGACGCAGACGAGTACCCGCCCGGCGGGATCGGCCGCCGCCACTATTCCCGCCACGATCAGGATTATCCCGGCGCCAACCATTGCCAGGCCGGCCGCCTTCGGCGTCGCCCACGATCCTGTGGATAGATCAGCAGGGTTATCCACAGGAGTTATTCACAGTGGGGATGACTTACACACATGTAATTCGGCCCTGTGGACAGTTGTGGACGCTGCATTCGCCACCGTCGCAGCTGCGTGCCGCCTTATCAGTGCCACCGCATGGTCATGAGTAGACCCACGACCATCAGTGCGAAACCGATGAGGAAGTTCCACGAGCCGAGATTGGCCATCCAATGCAGCACCTGTCCGTCGCCGCCGTAAGCACTGGGGCTCGCCGCGAGGTAATAGACGATCAGCCAGGCCAGCCCGAGCAGCATGAGGCCGAGCATCACGCCAACGTAAATGCTGCTGGAGGGACCGGTCTTGACCTTTACCGGGGTGCGTGACGCCGGGTTGATCGTGTAATCGGTCTTTTTCCGGACTTTTGACTTCGGCATGTCTTCCTCTGTTGGGTACGCAAACGCTTCCTCTACGGTATCCCACCAGGTCGCCGGGACCGAACGATCCAACAGGCACCGGATGGGAGCACCGAATGGGAGCAGGATAGCCGGTTGCGGCTCCCCGGTACGCTGAGCGTGTGAGTGCGCCGCAGCGTACGACGGGCCGAGTGCTCGTCGTCGACAACTACGACAGTTTTGTCTACAACCTCGTCCAGTATCTTGGTCAGCTCGGTGTCGAGGCCCTGGTGCTGCGAAACGACGATCCGGCGCTGACCGACGAACACGGCGAATTCACCTCCGCCTCCTTACGTCGTGCGATCGCCGGATTCGACGGCGTGCTACTGAGCCCCGGACCAGGCACACCCCAGCGTGCGGGTGCGACGATCCCACTCGTACATCTCGCGGCCGCCGACGAGGTGCCGCTGCTCGGCGTCTGCCTCGGCCACCAGGCCATCGGCGCTGCTTTCGGCGGTACCGTCGCGAGGGCACCGGAACTTCTGCACGGTAAGACGTCGCTGGTATTCCATGACGATGCCGGGGTGCTTAGGGGGTTACCGGATCCGTTCACCGCGACGAGGTACCACTCGCTCACGGTCGCCGCAGACACCATCCCCGACGAGCTTGCCGTCATCGGCCGCACCGACACCGGGATCGTGATGGCCGTGGCTCACCGTGAGCTGCCGATCCACGGTGTGCAGTTCCATCCGGAAAGCGTGCTGACCCAGGGCGGTCACCGAATGCTCGCCAACTGGCTGGCCGTGGCCGGTGTCGAGGTGTCTGCGGCACTGGTTGATGAGCTTGAGGCCGACGCCGCCGCCGCGATCGGATAACGGCGGTCTCCCGGTCTAGTTCGGCAGCAGACTCAGTTGCCCGACGGTCACCGCGATGGCCCTGTTCTTGAATGCCAGGGTGCCCGGGTCGGGTCGCTGATCGAGGATCCTGCCGCTGTCGGGGCTGGCGATGCCGACGTTACGGGGCGTCTGAATCAACGTTGAATCGGTCCAGCCGGCGGCGCGCAGAGCGGCCTGCGCCTGAGCGGGCGTCCGCCCACGCAAGTTGGGCACGAAGAACATATTCCCGCGTGACACGGTCACCGAGACGATGCTGCCCTCCTGCACCGTTTCTCCGGCTCCGGGTGAACTGCTGATCACCTGGCCGCTGGTCAATTCGGAATCCGCCTGCACCACTACCATTTTCACATTCACCCGGCCCAGCAGATCGCCCGCCTGGGCTTGTGTGAGACCCACCAAATCCGGGAGAGTGACCTCCTTGGGTCCGGTGCCGACATGCAGGACGACGGCCCCGTTCACCGGTGCGTCGGTACCTGTTGCGGGTGTCGTGCTGACCACCTTGCCCTTGAGTCCGGTAGTCGATTCGACGCCGTCGACCCTGACGCTGGTGAAGCCGAGCACCTTGAGGGCATCGGTTGCTTGCCTGGGGGTCTTGCCCTGCAGCGGGGGCATGATGTGGCGCGGGGGTCCGCTGGAGAGGTAGAGGGTGACTACCGAATCCTCCTGGGCCAGCGCGGTGGATCCGGGAGCCGATCGGGTCGCGTTGCCTTCGGGCACCTCAAGGCTGGGTTCTTCGAGCTTTTTCACCTTGAACCCGGCTTTGTGGAGATTGTTCTCGGCATCCTGCGCCGAGAGTCCGCTGACCGACGGTACGGCGATCTGCCGAGCGGAGTCCGCCGTCCACGGTGCCCACCACACAACCAGCCCCGTGATCGCCAGGATCACCGCCGCCACCGACCCGAGGATCAGGGCGCGTGAGCGCCGCCGACGAGGCTCGTCGCGGCGGGATCCGTCACCGCCGGAGGTGTCTTCGCGGCGGTGTGTGCCATGGCCATGGCCACCCGACCCGCTCTCCAGATTGCGCAACGCCCGCCGCGGCCCGGAGTCGAGGAATTCGGTGCGATCGGCATCGGTGAGCAGCAGCGGTGCCGAAGGTTTGCCACCGGCGAGAACCTTGATCAGATCCGACCGCAGATCCGCCGCCGACTGATAGCGGTTCTCCTTGTTTTTGCTCATGGCCTTGAGGACCACCGAATCGAGTTCCCGGGGGAGATCGGGGCGCAGTGACGACGGCCACGGTGGATCCTCGTGCACATGTTGATGGGCCACCGCGACCGGCGAATCACCAGTGAACGGAGGTTCGCCGGTCAGCAACTCGAACAGCACGCAGCCCATCGAATAGATATCCGACCGCGGATCCACCTTGATTCCGCGCGCCTGCTCGGGCGAAAGGTACTGGGCGGTGCCCATCACCGTCGATGTCATAGTCATCGTGGACGTCGAATCGCTGATCGCCCGGGCAATACCGAAGTCCATCACCTTGACCGCGCCGGATTTATCGATCATCACGTTCGCGGGTTTCATATCGCGGTGCACGATGCCGTTGCGGTGGCTGAAATCCATTGCGGCGGCCACGTCGGCCAGCCATGTCATCGCCTGTCGAGGTGAGATCGGACCGTTGGCGCGCAATACATCGCGCAATGTATCGCCGTCGACGTACTCCATCACGATGAACGGCAGCGGACCGTCGGGGGTCTCGGCTTCACCGGTGTCGAAGACCTGCACGATGGTCGGATGGTTCAGCTTGGCGGCGTTCTGCGCCTCCCGGCGGAAACGCAGATAGAACGACGGATCGCGGGCGAGGTCGGCACGCAGCACCTTGATCGCGACGTCGCGGTTGAGTAGGACGTCACGGGCGAAGTGCACTTCCGACATACCGCCGAAGCCGAGCGTCTCGCCCAGTTCGTAGCGGTCGGAGAGGTGATGTGGTGTCGAGGTCATTGTTGTGGCAGACAGATCGGCGGACAGAACAGGCCGGTGACGGTGGGGGCGCCGGGGTCGGGGATTCTCGTTGTCTCGGTTGTGGTGTCTTCGGTGTCTTCGGTGCCGGTGTCCTCGGTGTCGTCGGTCGTGGTGTCCTCGGTGATTGTTTCGGTCGGCTGGGTGTCGCTGGTGGTTGTGCGGTGCGACGTTGTTGTGCGATGGGTCGTGGTTGGCGTGTCGTCGACGGTTGTCGGTTCGACGGACGCGGTGGTGTGAGTGAGGACGGTCGAGGGCGCGGGGGTATTCGACGACGTCCCGGAATCGAGGTTAATCAGCCAGTACGCGATTAACCCGATCGCACCGAGCAGGAGCACCCCGGCGACGCCGGCCAGCACCTGCTGCCCGGTGGTCCAGCCGTTGTCGGGGACGGGCGCCCCAGCGGCGGGACCGCGGGTCGGGGTGTACCCAGCTGCGGTCGGGGTTATCGCGGTGCCGCTGGTCAGCGGATGAGTTGCGCCACCGGCCCGGGCCGCCGCGGCACCGGCGAGGCCACCAGCACCCGCCGCCGCACCGAGCGCGGCTGCGGTGGCGGGTCGCGGTGGACGCCGGCCGGCGCGTACCGCGGCGACGGCGTCGGCGAATTCGCCTCCGTTGGCGTAACGCTGCTTGGGGTCCTTCGACAACGTGGTGTCGATGAGTTCGCGTACCGCCCACGGGATGTTATTCGGCAGCGGCGGCGGGGTGTCGCGAATATGTTTCATCGCTATGGTGATCGCCCCGTCGCCGAGGAAGGGTCGGCGGCCGGTGAGTGCCTCGTATCCGACAACTCCCAGCGAGTACACGTCGGAGGCGGCGGTGGCTTCGCCGCCGGTCGCCTGTTCGGGTGAAATGTATTGCGCGGTGCCCATCACCATTCCGGTCTGGGTGACCGGAGCGGAGTCGACGGCCTTGGCGATCCCGAAGTCGGTGATCTTGACCTGGCCGGTCGGGGTGATCAGGATGTTGCCGGGTTTCACGTCGCGGTGTACCAGGCCCTGGGTGTGTGCCGCCTGCAGTGCCCGCCCGGTTTGTTCGAGCATGTCGAGGGTGTTGGCAAGGGAGAGCCGGCCGAGCCGGGCGATCACCGAGTTGAGTGGTTCGCCGTCGACGAGTTCCATCACGAGATAGGCCAGCGGTGCGCCGCCGCCGGCCCGGTCCGGGGTTTCCCCGTAGTCGAAGACGTTGGCGATACCGGGATTGTTGAGCTTTGCGGTGGTCTGCGCTTCGGTGCGGAAACGCGCGGTGAACTCCGGATCGTCGGAGTATTCGGCCTTGAGTACCTTCACCGCTACCCGACGGTTGAGCCGAGTGTCGAGCGCCTCCCACACCTGTCCCATGCCGCCGGTGGCGATGAGGCGTCGCAGCCGGTAGCGGTCGGCGATGGTCGTGCCGTTCTGCAGCGTCATCGCCCACCTCCTACCAATGCGTTGATCACGGCGCGGCCGATCGGGGCCGCCACCGTCGCGCCTACCGAATTCACACCGTAGTCGCCGTTCTCGACGATCACGGCCACGGCGATCTGTGGATTCGATGACGGTCCGAATGCGATGTACCAGGAATAGGGGGTGACGTCCTGGCCGTCGCTGCGTGCGGAATGTTCGGCTGTTCCGGTTTTCGACGCGATCGTGACGGGTCCGCCGGCTCCGGCGGTCGCTCGCTCGGAGTCGACCATCATGGTGGTGAGGGTGGCCGCCTGGTCGGAACTGATGGGTTCATTGATCGTTGTCGGTTGGGTGGTCGATAACGTCCGCAAATCTGCCGACTGCAGTTTATCCACCAGGTACGGCTCCATCCGCACCCCTCCATTGGCGACGGTCGCGGCGATCATCGCGTTCTGGAGCGGGGTCAATCGCACATCGCGTTGACCGATCGCCGACTGCGCCAGCGCGGCCCGGTCGGCGATGGGACCCACCGTCGAACGCGATACCGGCATGGGGATCTCGGTTCCGGCCTCGTCGACGCCGAAACGACGGGAGGTGTCTTTGAAGACCGACGTCGCGTTGTGGATCTTGTTGACGACGAGGTCGGCGAAGGCCGTGTTGCACGAGTACTTCAACGCGGTGACCATCGAAACTGTGCCCCGCGACGATTCCGGGCAGGTTTCGCTGTCGTAGTTGGGTAGCGACGTGGCGGTGTCGGGCAGTGTGAAACGCGGGGCCGAGGTGAGCCGCACCTGCGGGGAGATCCCCGCGCGCAGAGCGGCCGCGGAGGTGACGACTTTATAGGTCGAGCCCGGTGGGTAGAGCTGATCGATGGCGCGATTGAGCATCGGCTGTGGGCCGTTGGGCGCATTCCACGCCGCCCACGATGTTTCCCGCACCGATTGATCCTGGCTGGCGAGCTTGTTGGGGTCATAGCTCGGGGTGGACACCATCGCGAGGATTTTTCCGGTGCTCGGTTCGATCGCCACTACCGCGCCCCGGCAGCCGCCTCGGCAACCGTTCATCATCTGGTTGTAGGCGGTGCGTTGCAGGCGGGGATTGATCGTGGTCACCACGTTGCCGCCGCGCGGGTTGCGGCCGGAGAACATGTCCATGAAGCGTTGCCCGAAGAGTCGGTCGTCACTGCCGGAGAGGAAGTCGTTGTCGTAATGCTCCACCTGGGTGCTGCCGTACTGGTAGGAGAAGAAGCCGGTGACCGGCGCGAATGCCGCAGCATCGGCCGTCGGGTAGGTGCGCAGGTATTTGATTCTGCTGGTGGTGGGAGTCGATAACGCGATCACTTCGCCACCGGCGGTGATGGCGCCGCGCTGGCGTGAGTACTCGTCCAGCAACACCCGGTTGTTGCGCGGGTCGGCGCGCAGCGAATGGGCTTTGACCACCTGGATGTAGGTGGCGTTGGCCAGCAATGCGACGATCAGCACGATCACCGCGATCGAGACCCGGCGGATCGGTGTGTTCATGACCGACGTACCACCTGTGTCGGCAGCGATTCGATCGGCTTGGGCGTGGGCCGCCGCTTGGTCGGGTCGGGTTCGCGGGCGGCGTTGGAGATGCGGATCAGTAGTGCCACGAGCACATAGTTCGCCAGCAGCGACGATCCGCCGTAGGAAACGAACGGTGTGGTCAGCCCGGTCAGCGGGATCAGTTTGGTGACTCCGCCGACGACGACGAATATCTGGACGGCGACGGTGAATGCGAGGCCGGTGGCCAGCAGTTTGCCGAAGCTGTCGCGCACCGCTACCCCGGTGCGCAGGCCCCGCATGATGAAGATCAGGTACAGCATGAGCACGGCGAATAGTCCGGCGAGGCCGAGTTCCTCACCGATGGTGGCGATGATGAAGTCGGTGTTGGCGAACGGCACGATGTTTGGTCGGCCCGAGCCGAGGCCGGTGCCGAATAGCCCGCCGGTGGCCAGCCCGAACAGACTCTGCCCGACCTGATACCCGGTGGTGTCGAAGGTGGCGAATGGATCGCGCCAGACCTGCACCCGTACCTGCAGGTGCCCGAAGATCTGATAGGCCAGTACCGCGCCGACGACGAATAACGCGACGCCGATGAGTACCCAGCCGACGCGTTCGGTGGCGACGTACAGCATCGCGAGGATGGTGGAGAAGATGAGCAGCGGCCCGCCCAGATCATTTTCAAGGGCAAAGGTGCCGATCGCGATGATCCAGGCGATGAGCAGCGGTCCGAGGTCACGTGCGCGGGGCAGGTCCATGCCGAGGAAGTGTTTACCGGCGGTGGTGAACAGGTCGCGTTTGGAGACCAACAGTGCGGCGGTGAAGATGATGAGCAGGATCTTGGAGAATTCGCCCGGCTGAATGTTGAACAGCGGGGTACGGATCCAGTTTTTGGAGCCGTTGATCTCCGACACCGATGCGGGCAGGATCGCGGGTATCGCGAGGAAGATCAGACCGCCGAGCCCAAGGGTGTAGGCATAGCGCGACAGGGTGCGGTGGTCTCGGATGAAGATCAGGACCACGGAGAATGCGATGACACCCAGAAGTGCCCACAGTAGTTGCTGATCGGCGTTGTTGGTTTCGGCGGACGAGGTGATTTCCTCGCCATTTGGTCCGGATCCGAGGTCGAGACGGTGGATGAGGACCAGTCCCAGGCCGTTGAGTACGGCCACGATCGGCAGTAGCAGCGGATCGGCGTGCGGGGCGTAGCGGCGTACCACGATATGCGCGAACCCAAATAAAAACGTGTATGCGGCAACGTATTTGAGTAGATCCCAGGTGAGGGACTGCCCTTGGGCGGCCTGCACGATGAGCAGTGCGACGGTCACCAATCCGATGGCGAAGACCAACAGAACCATCTCGGTGGTGCGACCCGTCTGTTGGGCGGGTCGATGTGGTGGTGCGTGCGGCACGGGGGTGGACTGTGTCATCTAGGGTTCCCGGCACGGTCCGTCGTCGAAGGGGAGGGTGGTTGGCCCCGGCGCGGGGCTGCGTTCGGAGGTATGTGGGGTGGTGGCACCGCCGACGGGTGCGAGTGTCTGGGTGGTGCTCGTCGCAGCGGGATGGCACAGCGGCAAAAAGCCGAGTCCGCGGATCCGGTTGTGAGCATCGTCGAGATCGATTTTGCTGATGCCGAAGGTGCGCACGGTGCTCGCGCTGAGCGAGTCGAGATCCGACAATGCCAGTTGCCGGCAGGTGCCGTTGTCGCCGACGGCGGCGAAACTCACCGATGGTGTGGCGGTGTCGGTGTGCGTCACGCACACCTTTTCGGCCTGTGTGCTCGATGAGAAGAACAGGATTTTGTCGGGTGATCCCTGAAAGATCATGACCGCGCCGCTGTGTTCGCCGACGTAATAGGTACTGCGCAATAAGGCGCGGGTAACAAAGAATCCACCGATCAGCGCCGCGATCACCAACGCTACGACTGCTACGAAAAGCCAATGGCTCCAACGGTTTTGTCGGTTGGTGTCGATCTCATCGTCGGTCAGGATTGAGGGCCGCTGCGGTTCGGGTGCCCGTGGGCGCAGCGCGGCCGCCCGCCCGGCTGCCGTCGCCGGGTCTGGCGTGTAGCTCTCGTCTTGGCCGCCCGCGGCGCCGCCGACGAGTGGCCGCGAATCGCCGTAGGAGGTGTCGACGACGTCGGCGAGTACGACGGTGACGTTGTCGGGGCCGCCGCCGCGTAGTGCGAGCTCGATGAGGCGGTTTGCGCAGTGTTTCTCGTCGGCGATGGAGCCGAGTGCTTCGGCGATGGTGTCCTCGGTCACCACATCTGAGAGCCCGTCGCTGCACAGCAGATATCGGTCACCTGCGCGTGCCTCGCGCACGGTCAGTGTCGGCTCGACGGGGGTGCCGGTGAGGGCGCGCATGATGAGAGAGCGTTGCGGATGGGTATGTGCCTGTTCGGGGGTGATTTGGCCCTCTTCGACGAGGGTTTGCACGAAGGTGTCGTCGCGGGTGATCTGGGTGAGTTCGGAGTCGCGGTACAGGTAGCCGCGTGAATCTCCGATGTGACATAGGCCGATTCGGTTGCCGGCGAAGAGTATCGCGGTGAGTGTTGTGCCCATTCCGTCGAGTTCGGGGGAGCGGGCCACCTGTTCGGCGATCGCCGCGTTGCCGCCCAGCGTCGCCTGGTCGAGTGCGGCGAGGAGATCACCGCCGGGCTCGTCGTCATCGAGGGTGCGCATCGCCTCGATGACCAGCTGGCTGGCTACCTCGCCGGCCGCGTGGCCGCCCATGCCGTCGGCGAGGGCGAGCAGTCGGGGACCCGCGTAGAACGAGTCTTCATTATTTGACCGGACGAGGCCACGGTCACTGCGCGCGATATAGCGCAACACCAGCGTCACGGGCGCAACTCGATCACGGTTTTACCAATGCGGATGGGTGTGTTCAGGGAGGCTTTGACGGCCGTGGTGACCTTTGACCGGTCGAGGTAGGTTCCGTTGGTCGAGCCGAGGTCTTCGACATACCAGTCGTCGCCACGCCGGGATAGCCGCGCGTGGCGTTCGGAGGCGTAATCGTCGGTCAGCACCAGGGTGGAGTCGTCGGCGCGGCCGATGAGGACGGGCTGAGAGCCCAGGGTGATGCGGGTGTTAGCCAGCGCGCCGTGGGTCACTACGAGGTAGCGCGCGGATCCGCGCGCCACGGGAGTTTTGCCGCGTCGCTTGTCACCACCGCGCAAACGCTGCCGTAACGGCGAACCAGACGCTGTGGAGATGTCGGCGCGCTGAGCGCGGATTACCGCGTACACGAATAGCCAGATCAGCACCAGGAACCCGATGCGGGTCAATTGCAGAACCAGGCCCTGCATTTAGTGCTCACCTCCAGCGCTTTCACATGCGTGGGCGGCTGTCGAAGGACAGCAGACCCGTCTGCATCTTATGGGTAGATCGCGTGTTCGCCGGCATTGCGATATGACCGCCGCGCATCGACGGTGGCCACGAGGGGCGGCGTGGCGGGCCTGCGCTGCTGGTGATCCGCCAAATTTATTACTGGAATCGCACGGTGATGTCGGAGTGTCCGATGCGGATGCGATCGCCGTCGGCAAGCTCCCAGCTGCTGACTTGGACATCGTTGACGGTGGTGCCGTTGGTGGAGTTGAGGTCGGCCAGCATTGCGGTACTGCCGTCCCAACGGATCTCGACGTGGCGCCGTGAGACGCCGGTGTCGGGAAGACGGAACTGAGCATCCTGGCCGCGGCCGATGACGTTGGAACCTTCGCGTAGCGCGAAGGTGCGGTTGCTGCCGTCTTCGAGGAGCAGCGTGATCGAGGTGGGGGCGTAGCCGCCGGGCCGACCGTAGTTCTGGCCGTAACCATAGGCGGGTTGTTGGCCGTATGTCGGGGCCTGCCCGTACTGGTTGGGGTCGTACTGGCCGTATGCCTGCTGACCGTATGCCTGGGAGTGGTCGTAACCTTGCTGGCCGTATCCGGGCTGCTCATATGCGGGCTGGCCGTAGCCCTGGGGAGCTTGTTCGTATGCCTGCTGACCGTAGCCACCCTGCTGGTAGCCGCCCTGCTGATAGTCACCCTGCTGATAGTCATAGCCGGGCTGGCCCTGGGGGTAACCCGACTCGGGGTAACTGTGCTGGCCATAGTTCTGCTGACCGTAGTTCTGCTGGCCGTAACTCGGGGCGCCCTGTTCGTATGCCTGCTGGCCGTAGCCGGCCTGCGGGTAGTCGTAGCCTTGTTCGCCGTATCCCCGGCTGTCGTCGTGTGCGGGTTCGGTGCCCCGCCGGTTGTCGTATCCGGGGTTCTGGGTCATCGGTGGGACTCCTGCTTCGTGGGGTGCGTGTGGTTGCGCGTGCGATTGTTGGGGGGCCGCGGTACTACCGGCCGGTCGGCCCCCTGCCCGGGATGCATCGTCTGCTTGGGACGTAGAGACTGGTCGGGGTTCGGCATCTGGATCGACCTTGCTACGCGCGCGGAATATTCCGGTATGCAGCGAGGGCGACTGGTCGAATTCGACGACGACTTTCCCGTAGGTCTGCCACCCGTTGTCTGTGATGAAGTTTTCCAGATGCTTCGAGAATCGTTTGCGGTTCAGGTCATATTCGGCGACGACGTGCGCGTGATCCGTCGGGCTGAACAGCAGCGTGTAGCTGTTGGCCGCGAGGATGGTGCCGTCGCCTAGGGTCTCGCGGGATTCCTCGGCTTGCCGCTGCAGGCCGTTCTCGATCTCCTGTGGGGCGACCTCACCGCCGAAGACGCGGGCGAAGCCGTCATCGACAGCGCCTTCGAGTTTGCGCTCGAAGCGTTGCAGAATTCCCATCCGCGATCTCCTTTCGCAGCGTCGTGGTGTGTCGCCGTGCGAGTGAACTCGATCGATGATACCGATACTGACGGCCGATGCTGCCGCGAAGCAACTGCTGCACCATTTACAACACTGGCATCACGTTGGTGCGGTGGGCTGTTGGGGGGGCCTACGACCGACGAATTTTACATCTCGTGGGCATTATTGCTATCGTTCTGCAGTCCGTTGGTCCCACCCGGGGCCGACGACATGCCCGCCGAGTAATCGGCGGCCACGGGCGAGTGGCGGAATGGCAGACGCGCTGGCTTCAGGTGCCAGTGTCCTTCGGGACGTGGGGGTTCAAGTCCCCCTTCGCCCACCGTGAGGTGAACACACCACTTTTCCACAGAAACACCACCTAAAAGCCGGTGTTTCTGCGGAAAAGTGGTGTTTTTGTCTGCTCACCCTGCTTCAGTCACGGGGTCGGCCGCCACGGCGGCCGCACGGTGCGCACGAGTGAGTAGCGGACGATGTCGGGCAGGTGCAGTTCCGAGCCGTAGAACAGGCGCCGGCCGCTGGCCGCCACTCCGATCAGTTCCAGTGTCATGACTGGGGTACCGGCGGGCTGGTCCATCAGTTCCGCCGATTCGCTATTGAGGACGTCGGCGCCGGGCGTGGCGATCTCCCACACCAACGATTCGCCCCACGCCTGGGTGACCGCGGTGAATACGGACTCGTCCAGTGTCATTGGTTGTTTGTCGGGAACCACCAGATACCCGTCGGCCACCATGACTGGGCGATCATCGGCGAACCACCGTTTCCGAGTCTGCACGCACGGTGTGCCGGGTTCGCAATCGAGCAGGACCGCGATGTGCGCCGGCACCCCGCCCCATGTTTCGGAGAGGATTTCGACGCGCGACCGGTAACCAAGCCGCTCAAGCAATTCGGTGTGCTCGAATTGGTCTTCGAGGCGCACACTCATCCGCAGTGCAACCGGATCGACGACGGTTGGGGCGCCTTGGCGCCGCCGCAGCAGCCCTTGGCGTTCCAGATCGGCCATGGCTTTACGTAGTTGCTGACGACTGCAGCCAAGACGTTCGACGAGTTCCCATTCGCCTGCCAGCGTCGACTGTTCGTCCGACGCCTGGCGTGCGTAGCGGAGTAGCTCGCGGGTGATCCGCGCCGGCGCATCCTCGTCGTCGCCATCGGCGCGTCCGCGCGGCATCAGCCGATACTCCCCGCCGCTATGGCGTCGATATCGGCGATCAAGTCTCGGGCCAGATCGTCGTCGGCAAAGCTTGCGGTGACCGAGGTCCGGGCGAGCGCACACAGATCCACGGGCGAAAGATCCCAGATCGATGCGGCCAGTGCCCAGTCGGCTTCGAGGGTGGTGCCGAGTATCGCGGGATCGTCGGTGTTGAGTGTGACGGAAACCCCGGCATCCCACAGTTGCCGGAACGGATGTTGCGACCACGACGGATAGAGTCCGAGCGCGATATTCGATCGTGGACACACGCCGAGCGGGATCTGCTCGTCGACGAGGCGCGCAATGAGCTCGGGATCCTCGATCGCACGTACGCCGTGGTCGATTCGTTCGGCCAGCAGCAGATCCAGCGCATCGCGAACACCTTCCGGCCCAGACGATTCGCCGGCATGCACGGTTCGTCGCAGCCCGGCGCGCCGGGCCAGGGCGAAGGCGTCGGCAAAGTTCGCGCTGACCCGTCCGGACCGTTGTTCATCACCGTCGATGGACAGTGCAATCACCCGCCGCGGCCGGGTATCGATGATTGATTCAACTAATTCTGTTGCTGCAGAAGATGTTTGCGTGCGTAACAGGGAGACGCATATGTTGACGACGGCGAGCCCGTCAGCGGCCGCGTCGTCGAAACCAGCAGTGAACGCATCAAACAACGCGGGGATGCGTTGAGTCCACTGTGCCCAATGGGAGGGATTGATGATCACGTCGGAGTAGCTGATGCCAGATGCACTGGCGCGCGCGGCGAAACGGTATGCCAGTCGGGCGGCTTGTTCCGCGGTGGCGACGAGACCGCATTCCCAATCGAGAAACCGGAGAAAGGAACTGAGCTCGGTGTCGTCATCTCCATCGGCGCCCGAGGTTGCCGCCGCGAATAATCGGGCTGCGGGAAAGGGGATGGCGGCACCCGCGGACCGGGCGAGTTCGAGGAGATCCGCCACGCTTGACGATCCTTCGAGGTGGACATGAACCTCAGCTTTGGGCAGGGAACGGATCCAGGATTCGTCGATACGCGGGGTGACCTCGGGACTCGTCATAGATGAAAACTCTACCGACCTCGACGCACTTATCAACAAGTACGACTTCCATGCTGGAGCCGACGCTTACCACTTCAATTCGGTGCATGTAAAACTCGGCAAACAATTAGATTCACGCCGGTTTTTCCTCTGTTGTGAACGGCCGCGCTACCGCACTATCGCAACTTGTCAACAAGTGATGGATCTCGACTGAAGAGGACGTGATGGCGAAGGAGCCCAGGGTGCATACGCCGAGGACAGCGGGCAGCAGGACCCTCGCCACGGCGCCGACGGTGCTGATTGGTCTGCTGGTGGCGATCGTGCTCGCGGTGGCCGGGTGCTCGCCTGAGGCTGATACCAAGAAGGCGTCGTCGGAACCGAAAGTAGCTATCCTCCTCGGTGGTTTGGCCAACGACGGCGGCTTCAATCAGTACGGAGCCGACGCCGTGCACAACCTGGAAAAGGCACACAAGATCACCGCGCAGGTCCGCGAGTCGGTGACGACGGACTCCGACGCGCAGGCGGCGCTGCGACAGTACGCTTCCCAGGGCTATGACCTCGTGATCGGCTGGGGTCTGGACTTCGCGAATTCGGTTTTCACCGTCGCCAAGGAATTCCCGAATGCGCATTTCCTCGCCACGGGTTCGGCCGACATTCTGGCCAAAACGACCTCGAACGTTGAAACGTGGACCTATGCCAGCGATCAGCAGGGTTATCTGCTCGGCTGGGTTGCAGGCAAGGCAGGGTTAAGCCCCTACGGTGTCGTCGACGGTGAACTCGCTCCCTTCAACGAGGCCTCCTACAAGGCATTTGCGGTCGGCTTCAAGGCCACCAATCCCACTGCAATAGCACTAAAACCGGTATTCACGGGTAGCTGGGAAGATCCTTCCCTGGCTAACCAGGCAACGAAGGCGCAGATCGCCTCGGGAGCGAAGCTAATCGTGACGGGTGCAGAGGGATACACGCCAGGGGTGATCGCCGCGGCGAAGGCCGCGGGTGTGGCGACCATCGGCGCGTCGGCCAAGTCATCGTCGGATGCTGCCTCGGTCAATATCGGTTACGTCAAATTGGATTTCACCCCCATCCTTGCCGAAGCCGTTGAGCATGTGTCGGCCGGAAAGTTCGGTAAGCACGGATACACCTCGACCATCGCTAACCACGGGTTGATCTTCGCGGATTACCATAAGGTGGCGGCGGCACCGGGGCTGCCCGATGATCTCGAAGCGCAAACTCAGCAGCTTGCCGCCGACCTCGCTGCCGGACGGGTCACCATTCCGCCAATCTCCTGACTGCATGCCCAATCTCAACGACATCGAATTACGTTCGGTTACCAAACGATTCGGATCGATTACCGCTCTCGACTCCGTCGGTCTCGCCGTCCGGGGCGGGACGGTGCACGCACTCGTCGGTGAGAATGGAGCCGGGAAATCAACCGCGTTGAAGCTGTTGTCGGGGATCGAACAACCCAGCTCGGGGACCATCGTCCATGCCGGGCGTGAGGTCCGGTTGGGTAGCCGACGAGACGCGATTGATGCAGGAATCGGCGTGGTAGCCCAGCAATTGAGTCTCATCGAGGAGTTCACACTCGCCGAGAACTTCATTCTCGGCGGCTCGCGCCGACTGGCTGATCGGCACGGTGCCGGCATCAGGTTGAATGAGGCGGCCCGGCAGGCGGGGTTCGAGGTGGTGACGGATATCCCCGTGGCACAACTGGAATTGGCGCAACGTCAACAGGGTGAGTTGGCGATCGCCCTCGCCCAGGGTGCGCGGGTCCTGCTTCTCGACGAACCGACATCGGCGCTCGGCCCGCAGCAGACGGAGAAATTATTCGACACCGTTCGGGTGCTGGCACATACGGGTGCGGCGGTGCTGCTCATCACCCATCGCATCGATGAGGTTCGCCAGATCGCCGACGACGTGACGGTGCTGGCATCCGGGGCGGTCACGCTGCACGGTAGCTTAGGTGAGATCCCCGACGAGCGACTCGTCGAGGCGATGATGGGAGACGTTGCGAAGGACGTCGTGCGGAGATCGACGATCACACCGGCACAACGTGAATCGGATCGGCCCGTGCTGAGCCTGACGCATGTGCGGACCGCTGGAGCGAAGGGTCTCGACGATGTCACATTCACCGTGGGCCACGGCGAGGTGGTCGGTGTCGTCGGTGCAGGGGGCAACGGGCAGCGTCTGCTGGCGCAGGTTGCGGCTGGAATGCTACCGATCGCCGGGGGCAGCGTGAGCGTTAACGGGACGGCGATTGGCGGTCGGGATCGCGCCGCTGCCCGGGCGGGCGTGTCTTACGTACCGGAGGCACGTGACGAAGGGCTGCTACCCGATCAGGAGGTGACCCACTCGGCGATCCTGCGTGATCTCGACCGACCGGAATTCACTGGTCGCACAAGAATGTTGAACTGGCGGGCGATCGGTAAGTTCACCGCCGGGCTCATGCAGCGCGGCGATGTGCGTCCGCGGTTGCCTTCGGTCCGGGCGGGCACGCTCTCGGGCGGAAATCGACAAAAACTACTGGTCAGTCGGGAACTTGCGGCACGTCCGGCGGTCGCCATCCTGCACGGTCCGACACAGGGACTCGATCCGCGTGCTGCGGAATCGATTCGGCGGATGATCACCGATACGGCCGGCCGCGGGACGGCGGTGTTGTTGATCTCTGCGGATGTCGATGAGGTCGCGGCCCTCGCGGACCGGATCCTGGTGATCTCCGCCGGGCGAATCGTCGACGAGTTACCCATCGCCGATTACGATCTGACGAGGATCGGTCGGGCGATGGCCGGTGTCGGGACCGACGGCGCATGACGAGGTTGCCAGCCGTTGCCGCGCGTATAGTCTCGGGGCGAGCAAGGTTCGTCACGCTCGCCGCGATCTACGTGGCCGGCGGGATCGGGGTCGTCATCACGCTGATCATGGCCACCGGGGGCTATCTCGATACCGCCTTCCACGGCTGGTTCGACGGCGCCTTCGGCTCGCAATACGCTGCCACACAGACGATTCAGAATGCGTCGACGCTGGTGCTCGTCGCCTTGGGGGCGTCGATTGCATTGCGTGCCGGAATCGTATCGATCGGCGCGGAGGGGCAGCTGATCGTTGGGGCGATCTTCGCGGCGGCGGTGGCGTTCGGTCTCGGGGATTCGGTTCCGGCCTGGTTGGCGCTGCTTCTCGGAGTTGTCGCCGGCGGCATCGGCGGCACGCTGTGGGCGTTATTCCCCGCGTTCGCCATTCGCCGCTGGAACGTCAATGAAATCCTGTTCACCCTGCTGATGAACTACGTGGCCACCTATCTTCTCGCCTACCTCTTACGTACCGCGCTGCGCGATAACACATCTCGGGGGAGTCCGCAGAGCGGGCCAATTCCCGGGGTATCGCTGCTACCCCAATTGCCGGTCGGCGGGCACCTGCATGCCGGCGTGATCCTCGTCGCGGGGATTATCGCCGCGATGGGGTGGTTCACCCACACCAAGTGGGTGTTTCTACTCGACGTCCACCGGCATCGACCGTCGCTGGCCGCGCGCGCCGGTATGTCGTCGGGTCGGGCAGTGATCATCGCATTCGTCGTGTCCGGTGCGTGCGCGGGTATTGCGGGCTGGCTGCAATTGGTCGGCGTCAGTGGCCGGCTCGAACCCAATATTTCTGCCGGGCTCGGCTTTTCCGGTGTGGCGGTGGCTGTACTCGGACGATTCAATCCCCTCGGCGTCACGGTGGCCGGATTGTTCTATGCGTCACTGGGCACCGGATCGGCAGGTATTCAATTCGCCACCGGCACCACTCCGGCCGCCATCGGGACGGTGGCACAGGGAATTCTATTGCTCACCGCGGCGCTGCTGGGCACGGTGCTTTACGCGGCGCGACGCGATCGCGGCACGAGTGGCTCCGCTGCAGAGCCGCCGCCAGACCTTCCCGATACGCAAGGCCATAGCAGCCCGCCGTGGACGGGGGAGCAGATCCGATGAGCGGCATCGAATTCTGGACCGTGGTGATCGCCGGTGCGATCGGATTGTCGGCGCCGATCATTATCGCTGGTCTTGGCGAAATCGTGCTGGAACGTACCGGCGGATTCAATGTCGGTATCGAAGGGATGATGCTGCTGGGAGCGGCGGCGGGGGTGGTCGGGTCGCGCGCCGCCGGCGTGTGGGCCGGCGTGGTGTGCGCACTCGTTCTCGGTGCGGCGACGGGATTGGTGATGGGTTTTGTCCATGCGATCGCCGATGCCGATATCGTGATCGTCGGTGTCGCGATCGGCACCGTCACCACAGGGCTGTCGATCTTTGTCTATCAATGGATTTCCCCGTCCGGATCGGTGAACAACACGGTGGAGGTCCAGCCGGGCACGTCTATCCCGCTGCTCGGGCATATCCCGTTGATAGGTCGGGGGCTGGCCCACGCCGGATTGTTCTTTTATCTGGCGGTGCTCGGTGCGGTGGCGGTGGCGTGGTTTCTGCGTCGCACGAGGGCAGGTCTTCGGCTGGCAGCGGTAGGTGCCGATCAGCGGGTGGCAGCCGAGCGCGGAATAGCAACAAAGGCAACACGATGTGCCGCCGCGATCTTTGCCGGAGCGTGTGCCGGTCTCGGTGGTGCGACGGTATCGCTGGGCAGTATCGGCACCTTCTCGCCGGGTATGACCGGCGGCGTCGGGTTCATCGCGCTCGCGGTCGTCATCGTGGTCGGTGGCCGACCGCTCGGACTCATCCTCGGCGCGCTCGGCTTCGCCTTCTTCAACAGCCTGGCGTTGCTTGCGCAAACCCGCAACCTGGGTTTGCCCGTCGAGATCTACCAGGCGCTGCCCTACCTTGTGGCCCTGGTGGTGCTGTGTGTCGGTGCGTCTGGTCGCCGGCTGCGCGGGCAACTGAGAGCAGCATTCTCCTGACGGGTGCACAGTGTGGCACGCACCCCGCTGCGGCCATGAATGCCTGTGACCTGCCCGGACTGCCGACACTCGGCAGAGTTTGTTAGGTTGGCCTTAATTCCTCGGTGGCTGGCCGGGTACGCCACGATGATCGGAGGCAGCGATGTCGCGCGGGTTCAATGGAGCGGTGATGCGCGCATTCGGTGCGCGCGATCACCTCGTGACGGTGACCGGTACCGCGGAGGTGACCAGCCATTGTCTACGTGTCCGATTCCAGACGCAGACGTTGTTCGACGAGGTCGTGGCGGGCCCCACCTCGTGGATCCGCTGCTGGTTTCCCGACGGTAAGGGTAAGGAATTCCAGCGCGCGTACACATTCTCCGAATGCGATCCCGATGCGGGTACCTTCGCCCTCGATTTCGTGCTACATGAACCGGCCGGCCCCGCATCGACGTGGGCGAAAGGCGCGCAGCCGGGGCAGAGCCTCTCGGTGATGTATATGAGTTCCACTCCGCTCGAGATCCCCGCCGCCGACGGTCCCGCCGGATATCTGCTCATCGGCGATGCGGCGTCGATTCCCGCGATCAACACCATCATTCCCGAAATTCCCGAGACCACACCTATCGAGCTCTACCTTGAGGAGCACGACGCCGCCGACCATGACATCCCGTTGCGCAGCCACCCCCGGCTGCAGGTGCGGTGGGTCAAGCGGGTCGACGCGACGTCTCTGGCTGCGGCTCTGCCATCGCGTGAGTGGTCCGACTGGTATCTGTGGGCGGGCCCTGAATCCAACTCGCTCAAGGAGATCCGAAAGAAGATCAAGGAGTTCGGTTTCCCACGGTCGGAAACGCATGTGCTGGCCTATTGGGCGCAGGGCAAGGCGATGGGTAAGGAACGTGATCCGGAGGCCGAGGCGGCGCGCGCTGACCAGACATCGATGGTCGAGCTGGCGGTAACAGAGCCGGCGGTACCGCCGCAGACCCCCGTTCTCCCGCAGGCACCGGCTCCCGCACACGCGCCGGCATCCGACGAACTACCGGTCGTGGCGGCGACTGAGGCAACCCCCGCCCCGAGCCGTTGGCGCGCCGCCGCCGCGGGGCGCCTCCTGGCTCCACTCAAACGCACCCTCATCGTCGCGGGCATCCTGCAGGCGATCGTCACACTGGTGCGGCTTGCCCCGTATGTGCTGCTTGTCGAACTTGCCCGCAGATTGCTCTCCGGCGCACAGTCCGCCCAGCTGTGGTCCGTTGGCATTCTCGCGCTGATCCTGCTTGTCGTCGGGACATTGCTCGATGCCGCGTTAGTGGGCTGGCTGCATTCGGTCGATGCCCGCTTTGCCCGGGATCTGCGGCAGCGTGTGATCGGCAAACTCGCACGGCTTCCGCTGGGGTGGTTCACCGATCGCAATGCGGGCGCCATTAAGACCCTCATCACCGACAACACGTTGTCGTTGCACTATCTGGTCACCCACGCGGTGCTCGACGCCGTCGCCGCTGTCGTCGCCCCCATCGGGGTGCTCGTCTATCTCTTCACCGTCGACTGGGGTGTCGCGCTCTTCCTGTTCCTGCCGGTGCTCGGCTACATCATCACCATGTACCGCATGATGATTCAGTCCGGCGCCAAGATTCCGCTCTCGCAGAAATGGGTGGAGCGGATGAACGGTGAAGCCGGTTCCTATCTCGCCGCCCAGCCGGTCATCAGGGTGTTCGGCGGCGCGGTGTCGTCGCGTTTCCAGCGCAGCCTCGGCGAGTACATCGACTTCCTCGACGACTGGCAGCGCCCGTTCGTGCGGGCGAAGACGATCATGGATATTGTCACCCGCCCGATCACCTTCCTGTGGTTGATCGGAGTCGTCGGCACCTTCTTCGTCATCTGGAATTGGATCGCGCCGGTTGATCTGCTGCCGTTCCTGTTGCTGGGCACTACCTTCGGGGCCCGGCTACTGGGTATCGGTTACGGCTTGGCGGGGTTGCGCACGGGTATGGTCGCCGCCCGCGACATCCAGAACGCCCTCGATGAGCAGGAACTCGTAACCCTCGACGCCGCTCCGGCGGCTGCGGATGTTGGGGATACCGCCGCTGCGGATTCGGCTTCTACCGAGGTGGTGTTCGATCACGTCGGTTTCGGATATCGCCGGGATGTGCCGGTGTTGCACGATATTTCCCTCACCCTGCGTCCGGCCAGCGTTACCGCTCTCGTTGGTCCCTCGGGCTCGGGTAAATCGACTCTCGCCTCGTTGCTGGCACGCTTCTACGACGTAGACACCGGCGCTATCCGCATCGGCGGCCGCGACATTCGCACGATGGACTCGACGGAGCTCTACCGCCACATCGGATTCGTCTTCCAGGACACCCAACTCGTCGCGGGCACCGTCGCGGAGAATATCGCCCTCGCGGTTCCGGATGCGTCACGCGACAGGATCGAGGCTGCCGCGCGGGCCGCTAATATCCATGAACGCATCACCCGCATGCCACAGGGCTATGACACGGTGCTGGGTGCGGATGCGGCGCTTTCCGGTGGTGAACGCCAGCGGCTGACCATTGCGCGAGCAGTACTCGCCGATGCTCCGGTGTTAATCCTCGACGAGGCGACGGCATTCGCCGATCCCGAATCGGAATACCTTGTGCAGCAGTCATTGAGTCGACTCGCCGCCAACCGCACCGTATTGGTGATCGCGCATCGTCTGCACACGATCGTCGATGCGGACCGTATCGTGGTGCTCGACGGCGGCCGTATCGTCGAGACCGGCACTCACCAGGAGCTTCTGGCCACGGCCGGCCGGTACCGCGATTTGTGGGAGTCGACCGAAGGGTTGGGCCGGCCGGCCACTACCGAGATCCCCGCTGACACCGCAGGAGTCCAACGATGATCCGCACCCTGCTCGCCTTGCTACCCGATGATGCCCGTCCGGGTGTTGCGCGTTTCATCACGCTGGCGATCATCTCGGTGATCGTCCGCGCCGTCGGCGTTGTCATCTTGGTGCCACTGCTCTCCGCTCTCATTGACGGCGATCATGCGCGGGCTCTGGCGTGGCTGGGTGGCCTCACCATTGCCACGGTGCTTGGTTGGGCAATCGACGCCGCCGCATCGCGGGTGTCGTATACGCTGGGTTTTGCTCTGCTGCATAACGGCCAGCAGGTCGTGGCCGAGCGCGTGTCACGTATCCGGCTCACGTGGTTCACCGCCGCGAATACCGCGACGGCTCGTCAGGCGATCGCGGCCACCGGCCCCGACCTGGTGGGTGTGGTGGTGTACCTGGTGGTACCGCTGGTCAGTACGTTGCTGCTGCCCATAGCGATAGCCGTTGCACTGCTGGGTATCTCATGGCAGCTGGCGGTGGTCGCCGGTGCCGGGGTGCCGCTACTGCTCGGTGCGCTCTGGGGTGCGGGTGCGATCAGCCAGAAGGCCGATCGCGCCGCTGATGCCGCCAATACCGCGCTCACCGAGCGGGTCATCGAATTCGGCCTGACGCAACCGGCTCTGCGGGTTTCCCGGCGTGTCGATGCCGAACGGGGTCTTGCTGCCACGGCGGTGTCGCGCCAGCATGCGGCGACTACGCGGTTGCTGCTCATGCAGGTGCCCGGCCAAGTGATTTTCTCGATCGCCGGCTGGATCGCATTGTTCGCGTTTTCCGTCACCACCGTGTGGCTCGCCTTGAGCGGAAGGCTCTCGGTGGCCGAGTCGGTCGCACTGATCGTCGTCGCGGTCCGCTATCTTGAGCCCTTCACGTCACTGGCGGAGCTCGCGCCGGGCCTCGAAAGTATCCGGCTCTCGCTGCGGCGTATCGGTGAGGTTCTGGCCGCACCGATACCTTCGGTGGGCAGCAACGCTGCTGGCACGAATGAAGCCGGCGGGTCCGCGGCCCCGCGTATCGAGTTCCAGCAGGTTGGTTTCCACTACGACGATCCCGACCATCCGGTGCTCGACGGCGTGGATCTGGTGTTTGAGCCGGGCTCAACCACCGCCATCATCGGCGCATCGGGTTCGGGTAAGAGCACGATCCTCGCATTGGCCGCCGGTGTGCAGGAGCCCACGAGCGGCCGCATCCTGTTCGACGGAATCGATGCGGCAACACTGGATTGGCAATCGCGTCGGGCGCTGACGAGTGTGGTGTTCCAACAGCCGTATCTGATCGACGGCACCATTGCCGAGAATATTGTGGCGGCGGAGCCCGATGCGACTGTCGAACGGTTGGCGGCGGTGACGGCGCGGGCGCGGGTAGATGAGATCGCCGCTCGGGTTCCGGGTGGTCTTGCCGCTCGGGTCGGTGAGGGTGGTTCGGTGCTCTCCGGTGGCGAGCGGCAGCGTGTCAGTATCGCGCGGGCGTTGCTCAAGCGGGCGCCGGTTTTGCTGATCGACGAGGCAACCAGCGCACTCGACAATGAGAATGAGCATGCGATCGTTGACGCGCTCGCCGATGATGACATCGACCGGACTCGTATCATCGTTGCCCATCGCCGTGCCGGTATTCGCCGCGCGGACCGTGTGATCGTCATTGATGCGGGTCGAGTTGTGGAAAGTGGCTCTCCCGATGAGCTTCTCGCTGCGGGTGGCCGCTTTGCCCGGTTCTGGGAGCAGCAGGAGGCCGGCGCTTCGTGGAAGCTCACCGACTCGGTGACGTCGGCCTGATCCGATAGTCCGGCCCGGCCGCCGCGCAGCTATCCGGTTGTGCTCGGAGCACAATGGGGTTGGCAAAGTCTGGCCCCGCAGGCCGTTACGAATCACATACCATCCTTCTAGTGTCATAGATCACATCCACTGACACGGAGGGTAACCGTGACCGCCAACTCGTATTTCGCCTGGGATCTGGTTGATCGCGACGGCGCACCATGTGTCCGCGACGATCGCATCGCACTGGATTACCGTGGTTTTGCCCGCCGGGTCGACGCCGTTGCGGCGCAGCTGCAGGGTCTCGGGGTGCGGCCCGGCGACGTCATTGCCACTGTGCTGCCCAATCGCATCGAACTGCTGATCACTGTCATGGCGGCGTGGCGACTCGGCGCGGTCGCAACCCCGGTGAATCCGACGTTTACCGCCGACGAGGCCGAGTATCAGCTCGCTGACGCGGGGGTGGTCGTGGCGGTGGCCGAGACGTTCGGCGGGCCGACCGATGCCCGGCTATATCTGCATGTTGATGATCTTGCGCGGGAGCCGTCGACGGGCTGGTTGCCCGGACCGCCGCCACGCCCCCGCGACGATGCCTTGCTTATCTACACCTCCGGTTCCACCGGCCGACCCAAGGGTGTGCGCCTGACTCACGAGAATCTGCATTACATGGCAAGTGCGATGGCGGAGCTGCTGCGGCTCACGCCCGCCGATCACGCTCTGCTCGTGTTGCCGCTGTTCCATGTGAACGCGATCTGTGTCAGTTTTCTTGCCCCGATTCTCGCCGGTGGCCAGCTGAGCATTACCGGCAAGTTCTCGCTGTCGCGGTTCTTTACCGATCTCGCGACGCTGCGTCCCACCTATTTTTCGGCTGTCCCGACGATATATGCGCTCCTCGCCGCACGTTCCGATGTCTCTAAGGATGCGTTCGAGTCGTTGCGTTTCGCTATCTGTGGAGCGGCACCCATTTCGCGGGAACTGCTTGAACGGGTCGAAACCACTTTCGGAATACCGATTCTCGAGGGTTACGGGCTCACCGAGGGTACCTGCGCATCGGCCTGTAATCCGCTCGACGGTCCACGAAAGCTCGGCACTGTCGGGCCCGCGGTCATCGGGCAGACGATCCGGATCGTCACCCCCGATGGGACGCAGGCGCCGTGCGGTGACATCGGCGAGGTCACGATCAGCGGACCCAATGTGATGCGCGGTTATCTCAATAGGCCGGACGCGACGGCGGCTGCGGTGATCGACGGGTGGCTGCATACCGGCGACGTCGGCAAGCTCGATGAGGATGGGTATCTCACCCTCGTCGACCGCATCAAGGACATGATCATCCGGGGCGGAGAAAACCTGTACCCCAAGGAGATCGAAAACGCGCTCGCCACTCATCCCGCGGTACTTGAGTGTGCGGTGGTCGGCGCGCCCGACGAGGTGTATGGGGAAGTGCCGATCGCCTTCGTCGTCACCTATCCGGATTCCGACGTGGTCGCCGAGGAGCTCAGCGCACATCTGACAAACATCCTGGCGAAGTCGAAACATCCTGCTGCGATCCATATTACGGAGCAACTGCCGCGTAATCCGGTCGGCAAGATCGACAAACCGGGGTTACGTCAGCTGGTCCGTACCCCCCAGCGTATTTGAACCCCACCGCATTTGAACCCCAGCGCATTTGAACCCCAGC
>JASGFW010000049.1:0-29515 GCA_047605305.1 Gordonia sp. (in: high G+C Gram-positive bacteria) | reverse complement strand
TTCGCGCTGCCGTAGGGATTCGCGCTGCCGTAGGGATTCGCGCCACCGTATGAGTCTGGGCCGTGCGGGCCGCCACCTGTCATCGTCGTCGTCTTCCTCAGTTCTTCTTCGCCTGCGGGCCTCGCGCATCACCCTAGGGGATCGATCGTCGCACCATCCGGAGATAACGGGCTCGCTATCCCCGCACCTGATGCCTACCGCACCTGATGCCTACCGGGCCTGATGTCTACCGGGCCTGATGTCTACCGGGCCCGGTGTCACCAAAAACCGTTCACACTACTGACGAATCACCTGCGGGCTGGGTTCCGCCGGGGTCGGCCGTCCCGGCAGCGTGATCCGAATCAGTGCACCACCCAACGCCGACTGCTCCGCGCGGATGGTGCCGCCCAGGCGTACGACCACCTGACGCACGATCGCCAGGCCGAGGCCGGAACCAGGCATGGAACGCGACTGGGTCGCCCGATAAAACCGTTCGAACACCAACTCCCGATCCTCCGGCGGAATGCCCGGACCGGCGTCGGCGACGGTCAGTTCCGCGGTCGTCACATCGATCTGGCGCAGTTGGACCTGCACCGTGCGGCCACGCGGACTCCACTTGGCCGCGTTGTCGAGCACATTGAGGATCGCCCGGCTCAGGCCGTGCTGATCGCCGAAGACGAACCATGGCGTCGCGGAGACGTCGAATTCGACGTCGGTCCGCCTGCGCCGGACACGTTCGAAGGCGTGGTCGATGATCTCGGTGAGATCGACCTCCTCATAGACCACCTCCGGGGCGTCCTCGCGTGCCATATCCACCAGATCACCCACCAGGGTCGACAATTCCTCAATCTGGGCCATCACATCCGAACGCAACTCGATCATGTCGGTGGCGGGGACCGCCGGAGCACCAGGTTCGCTTGCGGCAATAAGTAATTCAAGATTGGTGCGCAGCGAGGTGAGCGGCGTGCGCAATTCGTGACCGGCATCGGCGACGAGCCGGGCTTGCTGATCCCTCGATTGCGCAAGCGCCCGCAGCATCGTGTTGAAACTCTCGGTCAGCCTTGCCAATTCGTCGTTACCGGCCACCGGTATGGGAGTGAGGTCCTGAGTGCGCGCGACGCGTTCGGTGGCCCTGGTGAGCCGCGCGACCGGACGCAAGCCGGCGCTCGCGACAGTGGTACCGGCCAACGCGGCGAGCGCGACGCCACCACAGCCCACCACCAACAGCACCCAGGCGAGACGCTTGAGTACCCGATCGGTGTGAATCAGGCTCTGCGCGAGCACCAGCGTGTTGCCGTCGTCGAGCTTGCGCGCCAGGACCCGCTGGTTGTCCACGGTGCGCAGACTCTGCAGATTGTTGCCTGGATGATTGGTAGACCGGGCGATCCGCTGCTCGACGCCACGGAAGGGAACCGATCCCACCAGATAGGTCCGGCCGTTAGGCCGCACCAGTGCCAACGAAATGTTGGTAGAGAACACAGTTCCGGTGACCAGCGCCTCGGGCCGGTCGTTGAGCATCCCCGTCCTGGCCAGCGCGGTCATTCCGTCTGCCCGGCTTTCCAATTGGGAATCGACCTCGTTGTACATCGCCCGGTTGACGACGAAGTACGCCGCGAGCGCCATCAGGCTCACCGACACGAGCACCACCGTGGCCGACAGAATCGTCACTCGTAGACGCAGCGACACCGCCCGGGTCAGCGGCATCGGGCCACGCATTTCCCCGTTATCGTCGTGCCGCAGGCGCATCCGCATCCGGCCCAACCGGATTCTGCCTAAACGGATCCGCCACAGTGGCCACGAATCGGGACGATGGTCGCGGTCGGTGCCCGACACTACGGCGGGGTCTCCCGGAGTACGTATCCGACACCGCGCACGGTGTGGATAAGCCGGGGCTCCCCGTCTGCCTCCGTCTTGCGACGCAGATAACCCACATAGACCTCAAGAGCGTTGCCGGAGGTGGGGAAGTCATATCCCCACACTTCTTCGAGGATGCGGCTGCGCGTCAATACCCGGCGCGGGTTGGCCATCAACATCTCCAACAGCGAAAATTCGGTGCGGGTAAGACTAATCTGACGTTCCCCGCGATATACGTCGCGGGTCACCGGGTCGAGCGAGAGGTCGGCGAAGGTCAGCGCCTCCGATTCGGCGTCCTCGGGTGCGGCTCGGCGCAGCAGTGCCCGCAGCCGGGCGAGGAGTTCCTCCATCGCGAATGGCTTGGGCAGGTAGTCATCGGCACCCGCGTCGAGACCCGAGACCCGCTCGGATACCGAGTCACGGGCGGTGAGCACGAGAATCGGCAGGTCATCCCCGGTGGAGCGGAGTCGCCGACACACTTCAAGCCCGTCGAGCCGGGGCATCATCACGTCGAGGATCGCGACGTCGGGCCGGTCGGCGACGATCTTCTCCAATGCCTCGATCCCATCACCGGCGGTATCTACGCTGTAGCCGTTGAAGGTCAACGACCGGCGTAACGACTCCCGAACCGCCCGATCGTCGTCAACCACGAGAATGCGCATGTGAACAGTCTTATCCACCCTCGCTGAGAGTCCGCTGAGCAACACGTGGATCCGACGCGTACGCCGCACAACTGCGCTCCATCGGCTGTGAGGTCAAGTTGACGGCTGCGTAACCGTCGGGCAAGACCTCTCACACATCCCTCGCGCACCCTCGACATGTGGTTGTCAGCCCAGTCACCCCTACCGCAGCGGGGAGTTCCCTCTCCCCCGACCCCCACAGCGTCAACTCGCTGTGCGCCTACTGCGGCGTGGGCTGCGGCATGGAGCTCAAACGTGACATCAACCCCGATGCCGGCAGCCCACCTGCATCGGGTGGGCTGCGGATCGTCAAGACGATCGGACGTAAAGACCACCCCACCAACTTCGGTCGCCTCTGCACCAAAGGATCGACCACCGCGGATATGCTCAACTCCGGCGGTCGCCTCGACGCGCCACTGGTTCGCGAGCGGCGCGGCGCTCCGTTGGCCGCAGGCGATATCGACACCGTCATCTCGAACACCGCACACCGCCTGCGCACCATCGTCGACGAGCACGGCCCCGACGCGGTGGCGCTCTACGTATCCGGCCAGATGTCGATGGAAGCCCAGTATCTGTCGAATAAGCTCGCCAAGGGTTTCATCGGCACCAATCAGATCGAGTCGAATTCCCGGCTGTGCATGGCTAGCGCGGGCACCGGTTACAAGCAATCCCTCGGTGCCGACGGGCCACCGGGCTCCTATCAGGACTTCGACAACGCCGATGTTTTCTTCGTCATCGGCTCCAATATGGCCGATTGCCATCCGATCCTGTTCCTACGCATGATGGATCGGGTCAAGGCAGGGGCGAAACTGATCGTCGCCGACCCGCGGCGCACGGCAACAGCCGACAAAGCCCACCTCTACCTGCCGGTCAAGGCGGGTACCGATCTCGCGCTGCTCAACGGACTGCTGCATCTCCTCATCACCGGCGACCATATCGATCGCGGATTCATCGACGAATACACCGACGGATTCGAGCAGATACCCGAATTCGCCGCGCAGTACCCGCCGGAAAAGGTGGCTGAGATATGCGGCGTGGATGAGGCCGATCTGCGTAGCGCGGCGACGCTGATCGGAACAGCCGAGAACTGGATGAGTTGCTGGACGATGGGTCTCAACCAGTCGACGCATGGCACCTGGAATACCAACGCGCTCATCAACCTTCATCTCGCCACCGGAGCCATCTGCCGGCTTGGTTCGGGTCCGTTCTCGTTGACCGGGCAGCCCAATGCGATGGGTGGACGCGAAATGGGCTATATGGGACCGGGTCTGCCCGGGCAGCGCTCAGCGATCTCACCCGATGACCGTGCCTTCGTCGAGGAGAAGTGGGGTATCGAACCGGGCACTCTGCGCGCCGAGGCCGGCGGCGGCACCATCGATATGTTCCGCCGGATGGCCGACGGACATATCAAGGCATGCTGGATCATCTGTACTAATCCCGTTGCGTCGGTGGCTAATCGAAAGACCGTCATCGAGGGACTCGAACGCGCCGAATTAGTGATTACCCAAGACGCCTTTACCGAGACCGAGACCAACGAATATGCCGATGTGGTGCTTCCGGCCGCACTGTGGACCGAATCCAGTGGCACCATGGTCAATTCGGAACGAAATATCACCCTGTTCGAGCCCGCGGTGCCCGCACCGGGCCAAGCACTCCCCGATTGGCAACTCATTGCGCGCATCGCGTCGGAGATGGGCTACGCGCACGCATTCTCCTATGCCAGCGCCGAGGAGATATTCGATGAGATCCGTGAATTCGCCAATCCGCGAACGGGATACGATCTCCGCGGCGTAACCTATGCCAGGTTGCGCCACTCCCCCATCCAATGGCCGTGCCCTCCGCCAGCCGACGGCGAGTCGGACCCGGGCGAGACCGGCGGCCGTAACCCGATCCGCTATCGCAACGACGGCCGCAGTCAGAGCCTCCTGGTGCGAGAGGATGGCAGCACTCCGGCATTGGCTTTCGCCACCGGGTCACGGCGTGCACAGTTCTTCGCCCGCCCGCATATCGAGCCCGCCGAGATGCCCGACGACGACTATCCGATCCTGCTCAACACCGGTCGGCTACCACACCATTGGCATACGCTCACCAAGACTGGACGGGTCGCCAAACTCAATAAACTGGCACCCGAACCCTTTGTGGAAATCCATCCCGACGACGCCCGGAACACCGGCGTGGCCGAACGCGAACTCGTCGAGGTGGCTTCGCGCCGCGGCAAAGCGGTGCTGCCCGCACGGATCAGCGAGCGAGTGCGCCCGGGAAATGTGTTCGTTCCCTTCCACTGGAACGATATGTACGGCGAACACCTCTCGATCAATGCGGTCACCTCCGACGCCATCGATCCGGATTCTCAGCAACCCGAATTCAAGGTATGCGCGGTGACGCTGACCCGAGTCGGCCCCCCGCCCGACGCCCCGTCAATCGCACTGCGTCCCCCCTCAACCACATCAGCGATGACTCCGAACTCAGAAAGCCTTGCCGTGACGCCACGATGTGACGCAATCGCCACCGCACTGGGCCTATCGACCAGCCCCGCGCCACAACTCACCGAGACCGAACGCACCTATCTGTCGGGTCTGGTGGCCGGGTTACAGTTGTCGCCGCCGATCACCGCCACACCCGTTATTCCCGACCAGGCGCCGGTAACTCCCGCCACTCGCCTCTACGTCAACGGGTTACTGGCTGGGCTGTTCTCCCGCGTGGACTCGGAGACATCCGTGTCGGCACCGTCGGATACTGCTCCGCACACGGCAACATCACAGTCGGCACAGGCACATTCGGCGACCTCGGTCCGAGTGCTGTGGGCGTCGCAAATGGGGGCCGCCGAGGAGTATGCGGCGACCGTCACCGAACGGCTGCGCGGCGCGGGCGCCGCGGTCACATCGTCGTCGATGGATGAGACCGGCGTCGAGGATCTCTGCGGCACGGCGATCTTCGTGACATCCACCACCGGTGACGGCGAACCGCCGGATAACGGCGCATCCTTCTGGGCGGCCCTGGCTGCCGAGGAAGCACCGAAATTAGCTGAACTGCGTTATTCGGTATTAGCTTTCGGCGATTCGAGCTATGACGATTTCTGCGGGTACGGACGTAAGCTCGATGCCAGACTGGCCGAACTCGGTGCTACCCGCATCGCCGACCGGATTGACTGCGAACCCGATTATGAGGACGCAGCGGGCGCATGGCTCGACCGGATCGTCCCGCTCATCAACCAATCCTCACCAGAATCGCCCGGCAGCACACCGACTGACAGCACCTCCCCGTCCGGCGCGCACGCCATCGTGATCAGCGAACCCGCCGACTCGCTCGCCACACCGTCTGTGGGCAGCACACCCTCGTACTCCCGCAAAAATCCACTGGTCACCTCGCTGATCCGTAACGACAAGCTCAACGCGGCGGGATCACAAAAGGATGTACGTAGCTTCGGATTCCATCTTCCCCCCGGCACCCTCACCTATCAGGCCGGCGACGCGCTGGGGGTATGGCCCCGCAACAACGACGCACTCATCGACGAGTGGCTCACCGCGACACGACTCGATCCCGACACCGAGGTGACGCTCCGCGACGCCGGACGTATGCCGTTGCGGCGTGCTCTTCGTGAACGTCTCGAATTCGCCAAGATCACACCGGATCTGGTGCGGTTGGTGGCCGATCGCACCGGCGACGATACGTTACGTGCACTCGTCTCCGACGGCGCGAGCGCCCAGTTGAGCCGATGGTCGTGGGGGCGTCAGTCCGTGGACGTACTCGCCGACCATCGAGTCAGTGCGGAAGCCCAGGAATGGGTCGACACGATGAAACCACTTGCACCACGGGCATATTCGATTTCATCGAGTCCCCTGTCGAGCCCCAATGAAGTGCAGTTGACGGTGTCGGCGGTGCGCTACAACGTACATGGCTCACCCCGTAAGGGGGTCTGTTCCACCTTTCTCGCCGACGACGCCGACGGTGAGGACATTGGAGTATTCGTCACGCCGAGCAAGAACTTCAAGCCGCCCTCAGACCCGGACACTCCAATGATCATGATCGGACCAGGCACCGGCATCGCACCCTTCCGTGGTTTTCTCCGTGAGCGCGAGGCACTCGGACACGCGGGCAACAACTGGCTGTTCTTCGGCGAACAGTACGCGGCCACCGATTTTTACTACCGTGATGAATTGTCGACGATGCTCGCCGATGGCCTACTCACCCGGCTCGATGTCGCGTTCTCACGCGATCAGGACACGAAAATCTATGTGCAGGACAGGATGCGCGAACACGGTGCCGAACTGTATCAGTGGCTACGAGCGGGCGCGCACGTGTATGTCTGCGGCGATGCGTCAAAGATGGCCAAAGACGTCGACCTCGCCCTGCGTGAAATCATCGCCCATTACGGAAAATTGGCACCGGCGAGCGCCGAACAATACGTCAAAGCGCTGGCGGCGGAAAAACGTTACGTCCGCGACGTGTACTGAGAGCTATACGATGTGCGGGCTATACGGTGTGCACTGACGGTGTTTTACCCGTCACGGCCACACGATGATCAACCCGTCGCGGTCTTCCACCCGATAGACCGCCACCGCACCGATTCCGTCTGATGTGCAGGCGCCGTCGGCAAATCCAAAGGCGTACTGATGCAGCGGACACATCACTTTCGTCAGGTCGAATTGACCGTCGGCGAGCGGGCCGCCCCGGTGCGGGCACACCGCGTCAGTGGCCCGCAGGGTACCGTCGGTCATCCGAAACACCGCGACCTGACGGCCCTCGATCGCATAGGTCCGGCCCTCACCGGGCAGTAGATCCTCGAATCTTCCGACCGACACGCCTTCGCCGACAGAACGTGCCGCGGTCATCGAACCGGCACCTGCGGCAGCGGTATCAGCGGCAGCGCTGAACTGAACTGGGCGGGCGACTTCGGTTCAGTGCGATCAAGCCACGGATCAACATATCCGGCGACGGCCTCGTCGATCCGTTCCTGCAATCCCGCGACCAGCCCGTCGCGGTCATCGACGATGATCGCGCGTATCTCATCGATACCGATCCGCGGCACCCACGCGTAGGTCCGCTCAAGCCATTTCGCGTTCTCGCGATAATACTGGATAAATAACCCGCACAACCGGATCACCTCGTCGGGAGAATCGACGGTGGCGAGCAGATCCCCCTTACGGATATGCGCGCCCGCCGCGCCGCCGACATAAATTTCCCAGCGGCCCTCACCGATGGCTACCACTCCGAAATCCTTACAGAGGGATTCGGCACAGTTGCGGGGGCAACCGGTGACCGCCAGCTTAAGCTTGGCCGGCGATTCCAATCCCTGGAAGCGGCTTTCAATGGCGATCCCGAGTGAGGTGGAATCGCCCAGTCCGAATCGGCAGTAATCTGTTCCCACACAGGTTTTCACGGTGCGGAAACTCTTGCCGTAGGCATATCCCGATGGCATGCCGAGATCGGCCCAGACGTTGGGCAGATCCTCCTTGCGCACACCGAGCAGGTCGATCCGCTGCCCGCCGGTCGCCTTGATCATCGGAATATTGTATTTCTCTGCGACATCGGCGATTTTGCGTAACTGCTGGGGCGAGGTGACGCCGCCCTTCATCTGCGGAACCACCGAGAAGGTACCGTCACGCTGGATATTGGCGTGCACCCGGTCATTGACGAAGAGTGCTCCCGGTTCACGGGTCCAGTCTTTGCCCCAGATCACCCGCAACAGCGACGCGAGCGCCATCTTGGATGCGGCGTCCTCCCCCTCGGGTGCCAGTTGAGCGAATACCTCGCTCACCGATCTCAGGTCCTGGCGTCGGATCGCCTCGATCAGTTCGGGTTTCGTCAACGGGATCGACGGCACATACCAGTCCGCCGATTCATCCACCGTCAATGCTCCGCCCGCGGCAAGCGCGACAATGTCAGCGACGAGTCCCTTACATGAGCCGCATCCCTTACCCGCCCGGGTGATCGCGCACACCTGCGCCACATTCGTGGCACCACCGTGTACGCAGGCGACTAGATCGCCCTTGCTGACGCCGTTGCAGTTACATACGGCCGCATCATCGGCAAGTTCGGCGGCTCCCGTCGCAGCACTGGGCGTACCCATATCAAAGAGCATCGAGATACGCTCGTCGGGCAGCGGCACCTTCTCATCGAATGCCTGGGTGAGGAATCCGACCTTGGAGACGTCACCGAGCAGCATCGCTCCGACGAGTTTGTTGTCGCGTACCACCACGCTCTTGTAAATCCCGCTGCGCGGCTCATAGAACTGGACGAACTCGTCGTCGTCGCGCTCGGGGCCTTTAATTCCCATTGCGGCAACGTCGACCCCGGCGACCTTAAGCTTCGTGGTGAGCCGCGAACCGTGGTACTCGGCATCCGGATTGGCGCCGGTCACCACGTCGGCGAGTACCTTAGCCTGTTCCCACAGCGGAGCCACCAGACCATACACTTCGGCGCGATGCTGGGCGCATTCGCCCACCGCGTAGATCGAACCCTCTTCCTCGCAACGCATCTGATCGTCGACGACGATGCCGCGTTCGACCACGAGTCCGGCGCTGCGTGCGATCTCGGTGTTGGGCCGGATACCCGCGGTCACCACAATCATGTCGGCGGGCAGCGAACCGCCGTCGGTGAAGCCGACCCCCGTCACCGCACCGTCGGCGCCGCGCAGCACAGAACTCGTCCGCTTTCCGGTGTATACCCCGACACCGAGCGATTCGATCTTGTTACGCAACACCTTTCCGCCGCGCTCATCGAGTTGCTGATTCATCAGATGACCGGGCGAGTGCACCACGTCGACGTCGACACCTTGCGTCTTAAGTCCGTAGGCCGCCTCAAGACCGAGTAGCCCGCCGCCGATGACGACAGCACGCACACTGTCACGCGAGCTGGCCATCTGCAGCATGCCGTTCGTATCGGCGATAGTGCGGAATCCGAACACGCCACGGGCCAGCCGGCCGTCGGATTCACGTAGCCCATCCATATTCGGGAAGAATGTGTGCGAGCCGGTGGCGATAATGAGAATGTCGAAGCCGACCACCACGCCGCTCTCGCAGCTGACGGTTTTGGCGAATCTGTCAATGGCCACCGCCCGGTCACCGGCCCGCAGGGTGATGCCGTGTTCGCTGTACCACGCCATCGGATTGAGCATCAGATCGTCGTCGTCGACGGATGCCTCCCCGGCGAGGACATGCGAGAGCATGATCCTGTTGTAATTGCCATACGGTTCGTCGCCGATCATCGTGATGACGAACTGATCATCACCACCGCGTGCGAGGATCTCCTCGACGGTGCGCGCACCGGCCATACCGTTGCCCACGACGACGAGCCGACGTCGCGGGGTCGCATCGGGATCCCACATCAGAAGATGACCAGCCCGAAGTCGACGATCACCTCGCCGCTGACCCCTTCGGGCGCGGCCAGCACCAGCTCAAGCGTCGAATCCGGATCAACGTCCTCGACGACCCGCAACGGCACATTGACCGAGGACTTAGCCCCCATCGGGAAGATCCGCATCGGCGACCCGTCGCGCGTGAGGGTGACGTAAATCAGTTCGGCACTGCTATTGCCACCGCGGAAGTAGAGCGGTTGCGCGGTCATGCCGGACGGCACCACATAGCTGAGCGAAGGATCGATCGGCGCCGGTTTGGTCAGCCCCGATCCGCTGAATCCGAACACACCCTGGAGGAACTGCGGAGTACTCGACATGATCCCACTATTGTCAGGACGCGTGAAGCGGGACTTGCCTTTGTGTTACAAGGCAGTTGTCAGGACCTCACGACAGGTGCGGTCCCGCGGTGAAAACACCGCACACCACCCCCGCCAGCTTCGGAATCAGCGTTTTCGCAACCCCGCCGCGCCGACCATGTCGGAGATACGGGTGAACTTGACCCGCGGGCGGCCCTGCTCGATGCCGCGGCGCCGTTCGATGCGGTCGATCGCCCTCATACCCCGGTATCCGATCACGTGACGGGTCCGCGAACGCAGCAGCGCGGTGAACTCGTCGCCGCGACGACGCGTGCGAATCAGCTTGCCCGCCGCGGCATCCCGGATGAAATCCTCGACCGTGCTCTGCGCGCACACTTTATTCGCGCCGATGCCGCCGCTGGGCCCACGCTTGGCCCAGCCCAGCACGTAACAGCCGGGGATGACCGCGCCCGTGTCGTCGACCATCCGACCGTCAACGTTGGGGAATACACCCCGCGCCTGATCGAACGGCAGACCGGGGATCGGCGTCGAACGATAGCCGATGGACCGCACACACAGATCCGTGGCGATCGTGTGAGTGTGCTCGCCCGTGCGCACCCGCACACCGGCGACCCGGCGTTGACCGAGAATTTCCTCCGGCGCACTGTGGAAGAGAAAGACAATGCGCCGCCGCGCGGGATCCGCGGGACGGGAGAAGTCGGCGGGGGCGGAATCGGGATCGTCCACGATCACCACTTCGACACCTGGAATCGTCGACAGCGCACGGAATTCCGCCGATGTGTAGGCCGCATGCGCCTGATCACGACGGCCGAGTAGGACGACCTCATGCACGTTTTGTTCGGCCAGCAACGCCAACGCGCGATCGGCGATGTCGGTGGTGGCCAATAACTGCGGCGGCGAGACCAGGATGCGGGCCACGTCAAGGGCGACATTGCCGGTTCCCACGACAACGGCCCGGCCGGTGCCCGGTTCACCTGACGCGCCCCGCCCGATCGGCGGCGCAGCATCAGCCCCGGGAACCGCGTTGTACCAGGCGACAAGCTCTGTGGCAGAGGTTGATCCGGGTAAATCCTCGCCGGGGATACCCAGCCGCCGCGACTCGGAGGCACCCACCGCGTACAGCACGGCGTCGAAATGTTCGGCAAGCTCACTCGGTGACACCACCCCCACCCCGGGGGGCGCTGTCGTCGGGTCGCCAACCTCGACGTTGGTGGTCATCGTGACCCGCAGATCGCGGTAGAGCAGATCGAAACCGCGCAACACGCCCTTGGTACCGGGGTGATCGGGCGCTACACCCGCACGCACCAAACCGCCTGGGGTGGGCAGTTTGTCGATAACGGTGATCTGAGCATCGGTGCGATCGAGCAGGGTACGCAGCGCGTAGCCACCCGATGGGCCGGTACCGACCAAAGCCACACGCAGTCCCGCCGGGAGTTTCGGTATCTCCGGGTAGGAGATCGACGGTTCGCTGGTGGCGTCATCGGCCGCTGACTCCGCAACGATCGGTGACCATCCGGATTTCACGTCGGGGTTCTTCTTGTAGTAATCCGCGTTGATCTCGATGAACACTTTGTCGCGGGTGCCGAGATTTTCCGCCGGGAAGATCGCATCCACCGGGCATGCATCCGCACAGGCCCCGCAGTCGATACAGGCCGCCGGGTCGATATGCAGGATGTCTGAACTACCGAATCCGCGCTCCTCTGGAGTCGGATGAATGCAGTTCACCGGGCACACCGAAACACATGCCGCGTCGCTGCAGCAGGATTGGGTGACGACGAACATCAGATCATATTCGCTTTACGGTAAAAGCGTAGTGCCGGACGGGTCAGCAGCCCCACCTCGTCAAGGAAATCCATCAGATGCGCGCAGCTGCTGCGAATCATCGACTGGAAGTGGGCGTTAGTCTTCACCTCCGCCACCACGCGGTCAACATCGAGTCCGGCGTCGGCATAAGCCCGCTTCTGGATCAAAGTGCCCACGATGACATATGCCGCGACCGACACCACCAGCGCGCTGACCTGCTTACGCGCGCGGCCCGCCCCCTGCAACGACTCCCGCACCTGCTCACGGGCAAACTTCATATGCCGAGATTCCTCCAGCACGTGAATCTCGTTGACGGTGCGAATGAACGGGAGCACCCGCTCGTCGCGCATGCATCCGCGCTGGAAGACGTCGAGAACCTCCTCGGCTACCAGAATTGCGGTGTAGGCGATCTCACCGCGCGCGGTGTACTTGAGCACCTTACCGAGGCGCCCAATGATCTTGGGCGGCCGATAGGAAGCGCCGACCATCTTCTCCGAGGCCTTCGCGAACATCAGCGAGTGGCGGCATTCATCGGCGACCTCGGTGAGGGCGAACTGATATTCGGTGCTGTGATAATCGCCGAGGTACTGATCGCGCAGAACCATCTCGTTCAACATCATCTCGAACCAGATACCGATGCACATGATGGATGCGAATTCATGGCGGGTGAGGGCGATCTGCTGCTCTTCGGTGAGTTCATTCCAGTAATCGGTGCCATACAGCGACGACCACTCGGGGCTACATCCGTACTTCTTCGGATCCATCGGTTGCGACCAGTCGATCTCGGTCATCGCATTGCGCGAAAGCCGCGCCGCCGATGCAAGCAGGCGCTGCGACACCTCATCGATGCCGTGGTCACGAATGCTCACGACATTGTCGCCATGAAGTTCTGCGTTCTCATGAAGTTCTGCGCTCGACTCCTGAGTGCGGTCCATTGCAGCAGTCATGTGATGTGCCTTCCGTCCAACGGCGCGATCGTGACAACGACCGCTGTTATGACAATGCGTGTTGTCAAGATAGCATTCGGGTGTGACGAAGTAAACACACCTTCACAACTACCGACCGGTAAGTTTCCTGCGACGCACGTCTTCGCAGGTCCACGCTAGGAGAGCTCATGTCATCGATCTTCATTACGGGGGGCGCATCAGGTATCGGACTGGCCACCGCGGCGCGATTTGGGAGCCAAGGCTGGACCGTCGGCGTCTACGACATCGACGCAGATGCGCTGGCGAAGGTCAAAGCCGACCATCCGGAGTTCATCACCGGCGAGCTCGATGTGCGCGACCCCGACCAGTGGGAGCACGCACTCACCGAGTTCACCGCGCACACCGACGGCACGCTCGACGTAGTGGATAACAATGCGGGCATCCTCATCTCCGGCAATCTCCACGAGATCTCCCCCGACGCCGTGCGCAAGCAGATCGAGATCGACGCCCTCGGGGTTACGCTCGGCGCACAAGCCGCCCATCCCTATCTGAAGGCGACCCCCGGAGCACACCTGGTGAACATCTCCTCCGCGTCGGCGATCTACGGCCAGCCCGGCATCGCGACCTACAGCGCCGCGAAGTTCTACGTCGCCGGACTCACCCAGGCCCTCGAACTCGAATGGGAGCCCGACGACATCCGCGTGGTGAGTATCTGGCCGCTGTGGGCCAAGACCGCACTGGCCGAGACCGACGCCAGATCAACCAAAACCCTGGGCATCCGCCTCACCCCCGAAGATGTCGCCGAAAAGGTGTGGGAATCAGTGCATCCCACTCGTAGAGACAAGCTGACACACCGCACCAGCTACTCCGTGGGCACGCAGACCACAGTTTTCAGCAATGCCGCAAAATTCAGCACGAACTCGATCAACCGCCTCGTCAACAAGCTGATCGCGCAGTAGTACCAGCCAACCAGCCACCGCCCCCCGCAAACACACCACTTTTGCACAGAAACACCGCCTTCTAGGTGGTGTGTTTATCCAAAAGTGGTGTGTTTGTGGGGAATTGCCGGAGCTAGAGCCATTCCCGCGGCAGCGAGGGCCCGATGCAGGATCCTGCGGAGCCGGGCCGGTTCACGCAGATCCCGCCAGATCCAGCGGCACACCACATACCCCTCGGCGCGTAATGCGTCCTCCCGCAGCTTCTCTTTGACGACGACCTCCGACGGCGAATCGTCACCGAGCCCACCGCTGTACTTGACCAGACCGTCGAACTCCCCGACGACAGTCCCGATGAGAAAGTCGGGGCGGGCGATGAACTTTCCGTCGGCGTCGAAGATGTTCACCTGAAGCCTGGGAGTCGGCACCTCCGGGAAAAGGCTCATCGTGCTACGGCTGAACGACTCCCCGACACTTTCCGACAACGGATCGGCGAAACTGAAAGCGTCACGCAGCCGCGCGATCCCACTGCACCCGGATAAGCGGTCGATGGTCGCGGCCAGGACTGCGGGATCGGCACCCATACGCAACCCCGCATCGAGCAGGACGACAGCCTGGTCGAAGCTGCCCAGCCGGGCAGCGTCGCACAGCGAGCGTTCCAGGGTGGTCACCATGACTCCGTCGACGGCACACACCTCATCGCTGGCCAGCTGTGCCTGATGCCGGATGACATATCGGGTGCGTCGAGCATTGACTGCCGAGGTGAAATGGATGCGCCGCAGATCCGGATCGAGCATCGGCACGCCATGCACCGCCAACGCCGAGAGATGACTCAACACCCGCTCGCCGCCACCCTTACGGGCCGCTTCCACGGCAACGGCCCGATGCCGCTGCACCATGCCTAATGCCTCGAAGTATGACGCGTCAAGAAAGGTTCCCGGCCACAGCCGCACCCGCTCGTCACCGTCGGCACCGCGATGCAACTCGCGATCGGTGCCACCTCGCCCCTGCATCTGCGTACGCCGCGCGACCGGTTCCATACCAACCAGGGTGGCATCGATCCGCGGTCATGCCGACACACCATCCACAGGCGGGATGCGAATGGCTAAACACACCACTTTTCAACAGAAACACCGCCCTCTAGGTGGTGTGTTTGCGTAAAAGTGGTGTGTTTGCCGACTGAGCGTCACAACCCCGACAACGAGAAACTGCCGCACCGTCGGTGTGACGGTGCGGCAGTTTCAGCGAAGACGATAGGTCTTAGCGGCGGTCGAGGTCGATGAGACCAGCGCGGGCGGCCTTGACCAGCCGCCGCGGGATGCGCTGGACAACACCATCCACCTTGACCTCCTGCAGTGCGGGGTTATCCGCCTTCCACTGCGAACGACGGCTGCGGGTGTTAGCCCGCGACGTCCGGCGCTTCGGAACAGCCATGGTTGTGCCCTTCTCTACGTGTCTCTAGCTCTCATGGTCATCGGGTCGAATATCCGACGACTCGCATGGTCAGCGCGCCGACCGCCCGCAAGCGTGGCACGCAACCCGACCAGACTACCGGGCGAGGGCCGTAACCTCCAAAACCAGGCACCGCTACGTCCTCCGAACAGGCCAGTGAATACACTCGACCGGTGTCGGGTGTGGTCTCTGGGTTCACTGTCATCTTCATCGTGGTGGGTATTGGATTTATCCTAGGCCGCACGCACACGCTGGGCGAACACGCACATGAGGTGCTTTCGCGCCTCATCTTCTTCGTCTGCACTCCCGCGCTGCTCTTCCATTCGCTCGTCACCTCCGACCTATCGGTGATCTTCTCCTCGACCCTGGTCATCGCCGGCGGCTCGGCGCTGGCAATCGGTCTGATCTACCTGGTATTCGCCCCGATGATCGTCGGCGCGCGCGACATCCCCGAGAGGATCATCGGCGCGCTCTCATCGTCGTATGTGAACAGCGTGAACCTGGGCCTGCCGATCGCGGTGTTCGTCCTCAAGGACGCATCATTCATCGCTCCGCTACTGCTGTTCCAGATCATGATCTACTCACCGATCGCCCTGGTAGCGCTGGATCTGACCACCCTCGAACGCACCGCCGGACGATCAACGCTGCGCGACACGATCATCACCCCGCTCGCCAATCCCATCGTGGTCGGCGGACTACTCGGAGTCGCTATTTCGGCGATCGGCTGGCGCCCTCCCGCAGCAATCCTCGAACCGCTCAAAATGCTCGGCGATGCGTCGGTGCCCGCGGCGCTGCTCGCCTTCGGCCTGTCCCTGACGGGGGCCGCCGTGTTCAAGAAGGGGCAGAGTCCGCGCCGCGACATCGCATTCGCGACGGCACTCAAGATGCTTGTGATGCCCGCACTGGTGTACGTGATCTCCCGGTTCGGCTTCGGCGAAACCGGTCACACCCTGTTCGCGCAGGTCATCATCTCGGCACTACCGACCGCGCAGAACGTGCTGGTCTATTCGACGCGGTATCGGCGGGGTCAGCTACTGGCCCGCGACTCCGCACTGATCACCACCCTCGCATCGATACCGGTAATCGCGGTAATCGCGTGGTTGCTGGCCTGACGTCCACGCCCCGCACTCACCGACGGCGTGAACGTCTGGACGTGAGGTAATCGCCAACAACCGCCGCACCCAGGCCGTCGACGTCGGGTGCGACCACCCGTCCGCCGATGCGGCGCGCGATCTGATCCATGAAGCGCGCCAACCCCGGATCATCGCCCAGCCGGAAGAAAGTGACCTGCGCACCCATGCGCGACACATGATCGAGTTCACGGACGGTCACCGCGATGGTCTGCGGATGGGGCGGATAGAAAAAGAACGGTTCACCGCTCGGATCCAGATGAGCCGTCGGCTCACCGTCGGTCACGATGAGCACTATCGGCTGCGCATTCGGAAACCGCCGCAGGTGGCGTTGCGCGAGTAGCAGCGCGTGATGCAGATTAGTGCCCTGCTCCATCCGCGGTTGCAGCCCGGTCAATTCGGCGATCTCGATGGACCGCGCATACCTGCCGAAAGCGATGAGTTCGAGTTCGTCGGTGCGAAACCGCGTCGAGATCAGATGATTGAGCGCGATTGCGGTGCGCTTCATCGGGGTCCAGCGCCCCTCCATCTCCATCGAGAACGACGTATCGACGAGCAGCACCACCGCTGCCGCCATCCTGGCCTCGGTCTCGATGACCTCCACATCACGCACATCGATACGGACACCGCCACCGGCCGGCACCGTCTCAACGCCATCCTCGGCAGCACCATTCTCGGCAGCGGTGCGTAACACCGCATTCGACACGGTACGGGTCACATCCCAGGGGTCGGCGTCGCCGAATTGCCATTCGCGGCTCGCCCCGGTCGGCTCACCGAGCAAACCGGACCGGCGGGTATGGCGATCCCCTCGGCGGCCCGACATCCCTTCGGCGATATCCCGAAAGATCGACTGCCCCAGCTGGCGCATCGCCTTAGGGCTCAACCGCAGGTTGCCCTCTGCCGACCGATCGAAAAAACCCTGCTCGCTCAGCGCCTTATCGAGTTCGGCCAGCGTGCGAATATCGACGGCGGCCTGCTCGCCAAGCGCCCGGGCCAGCGCATCGAGATCGATATCATCAAGCTGCGCACCCGCATACTGCTGCGAGAGCGCCTCGGCAAGCGATTCCAGCTCGGCGATATCACGCAATGCCGCCGCACCCTCTCCCCACCCCAGCTCCTGCTCCCCGGAAAACGATTGCGCGTCATCCCAATCGAGACCCGGGCGGGCCGCACGAAGGGCCGAATCCATCCGCGCCAGTTGGCTGATCAGATCCGGAGAACCAAATGCCTGCTGCGCCAATTGATTGAGTTCGGCGCGCTGGGACGGAGTCAACGAATTGTAAAACTGCTGTGCCGCAGCGGCCCGACGCGCCAGTAAATCGATGAGTTCTTCTGTGTTACTCGGATTTTCGGGAAAGTAGTGACCGTGCGCCCGCATGAATTCGCCAAACCGATCGGTGGTGTCCTCCCCCCGATTATGCGCGTCGAGAAGCTTGTTGAGGGCGCCCAGCATCTCCGAGATTTCGCGTCGGTCGACGTCGGTCGCGCCCTGCAGAATCTCCTTCATCCCCGAAAAACGCTGATCGAGTAGTTCCCGGCCGAGTAGATCGGTGATCTTCTCGAAATCCGCGCGGGCTGCGGGACTTCGCCAGCTATAGGACGAAAGTTCCTCGACCGCCTGCGCGGTGGAGGACGGCAGATTACCGATCTGCATTTCGGCAAAGCGAGCATCGTCGTCGAGATCGCGGGCGAGCTGTTGACGTTCGGCGAGGACGGCACGATCGAGCAGGTCACGAATCTCGGTGAACGTGCCATCGAGATTGCGCTGCTTGAGCAATTCCTGACGACGCCGATTGACCTGGGCACGCAGCTCATCCAGACCACGCACAGTCGGCGTGCCGCGCCGAAGCAACTCCCGCAGCGCCCGTTGCGGTGAGGTACCCGCCATGACGTCGTCGCCGATCTCGGCGAGTGCCGCACGCACATCCACCGGCGGCGCCAGCGGATCCGCTCCGCCGGTGTAGCGCTGATAGCGCGACCGGTGAAAGTTCTTCTGCACCATGGATTTCATCCCCCAGCCGCCCGCATCCGGGCGGTCAGCCGTAGATGGTCTTGCCTTCTTCGTCGGCCTCCTTGCCGATCCGACGGGCCAAAAAGAGGCCCTCCAATGCGAGTTCGAGCGCACTGGCCCGCTCACCGGCGATCTGCGCATCCAGGCGTGCGGCGATCTCCTCGATCACCGCGTCGACACGTTCCGCAGAGGGGAATGATGCGAGGAAGTCCGCCGCGGTCACTCTATCGCCGGTGACCACCGGTTCGCCGTGTTCGAGCGCATCAACCAATGCCGCCAGATCGACGCCACCCAGATGCGCCCGCACCGTATCAGCGACCGACTTACGAAGCAGATGCTGGAGGATTTCGAATTCACGCCCCTCCTCACCGGATTCAAACTCGATCTTGCCGCGCAGTACCTCGATCACCGACTCAAGGTCAACGACCCGGGCGACCGCGATATCTTCCCCCGTCAGCGCCGCCCGGTGTAATGCGGATGCGGCCACCGTCTCGGCCCCGGCAACGGAAAAACGTGCCGAAACCCCGGAGCGTTGATCGATCGAGGGATGATCGCGCGCATAGCGGGTGAATCGCGCAAGAATCTCGATGAGGAATGTCGGCACCGTCGCGGTGAGATCGGCTTCCTGCTCGATCACGGCAACCTCATCATCGAGTTCGAGCGGATAGTGGGTGCGGATCTCGGCACCGAACCGATCCTTGAGCGGGGTGATGATGCGGCCACGGTTGGTGTAGTCCTCGGGGTTGGCGCTGGCCATCACGAGCACATCCAGCGGCAGCCGCAGGGTGTAACCACGCACCTGGATATCGCGTTCCTCCATGACATTGAGCATGGAAACCTGGATACGCTCAGCCAGATCGGGCAGTTCATTAATCGCGACGATGCCGCGGTGTGCCCGCGGAATGAGCCCGAAGTGAATGGTTTCCGGATCACCGAGGCTACGTCCCTGCGCCACCTTGATCGGATCGATATCGCCCACGAGATCGGCGACCGAGGTATCGGGGGTGGCTAATTTCTCGCTGTAGCGATGGTTGCGGTGACGCCATTCGATCGGCAGATCGTCGAGCAGGGCTGCGGCACGGCGAACCGACGCGGGGAGGATCGGCTCGTAGGGGTGCTCCCCCAGATCGGAACCGGCGATAACAGGGGTCCACTCGTCGAGCAGGCCGACCAGCGTCCGCAAGATACGAGTTTTTCCCTGGCCGCGTTCACCAAGGAGCACGACATCGTGACCGGCGATCAATGCGCGTTCAAGCTGCGGGATGACCGTCGCCTCAAAGCCGACGATACCGGGCCACGGGTCACGGCCCGCCCGCAGCGCAGCCAGCAGATTATGCCGGATCTCATCGCGCACACTGCGCTGAATATGGCCGCTGGCCCGCAACTCGCCGACCGTGCGCGGTGATGGATGTCGGGATTCGGTGGGCGCCGACCCACTGGTCGTCGGGTTCGGCGCGATCAGCTCCTCTGCCACTCCACCCACGGTACTCCCGAACCGCCCGACTGTGCGGTCAATACCGACAGCAATCAGGGACCCACCGGTTGGTCGCCGCGCAACGTGATCCGATGCATCACCCGATGGGCGTCACCGTAATCGCGGTTCGCGTAGTGCAGCGTGTTGCGGTTATCCCACAGCAGCAGATCACCAAGCCGCCAACGATGCCGCACGATGTGCTCGGGTTTGGTGATGTGCGCATAGAGCAGGTCGAGAATCCCGCGACTCTCCGCCTCCGACACCCCTTCGATATGTGAGGTGAACCCGGGGTTGACGAATAACGCCTTACGGCCCGTCTCAGGATGCACCCGCACCACCGGATGACTCACCGGCACCAACCGGGTGACTTCCTTTCCATCCCACACATTTCCACGACCACCACGCTGTTGCTCGAGGTAATAACCGAACGCCCGGTTGCCGTCGTGGACGGCGCGCAATCCGTCCACGAGACGGCGCACCGGAGCCGACAACGACGCATAGGCCAGCTCCGCGTCCGCCCAGCTGGTGTCGCCACCGTTGCGCGGCAGCACCAGCGGACGCAGGATCGAGCCGAGCGGCGGCCGCGCCATAAACGTGACGTCGGTATGCCACACATCGGCGTATCCGTCGTTGGCGCTATCGAGCGCATACACCTCATCGGGTACGTCCCCGCTGTTCCAGACGGGATGGCCGGTGGTGAGATCGCCTATCCGACGGCCGAATTCGATATGCGCGGCGTCGTCGAGATCCTGATCGCGCAAGACGATCACCTTGTAGTCGACGAGCGCGCGACGGATGGCGCGGATCTGGTCGTCACTGGCGGTCACGACGTCGACGCCGCGGATCTCGGCGCCGAAATGCGGTCCGAATTCATCGATATCGAGATCTGCCGCCGGCGACACGGGGTTCACCGACGGTGCGTTATCCAATGAGGCTGTCATGGGGGCTGATTCCTTAATAGTGTGTGCCGTCACGACGCGACGGCGGCCTGCTTGACCGCCGACGCGATCTCCGTGCGCAATACGGTGTACTCGGGAGAATCTCGAACATCGTCGGCACTGACACCCGTCCGTGGGATCGGGGATGCGATATCGAGCGCGATGCGGCCAGGACGACTGGTGAGCACCACGATTCGCGTTCCCAGGAAGGCGGCTTCCTCGGCGCTGTGCGTCACGAAGACGTTGGTCCGGTGAAGGTCGACGCTGACGGTACGCAGATCCTCCTGCAGGGTTTCGCGGGTCAGCGCGTCGAGCGCCGCGAACGGTTCGTCGAGGAGCAGAAGGGCGTTGTCGGCGGCCAATGCGCGCGCTATCGCCACCCGTTGCTGCTGACCACCCGAAATCTCCCACACCCGGCGACGTGCGGTGTCAGCAAGACCGACGCGGGTGAGCAACTCCTCACGCCGCGACGCCCGCTCCGCCTTAGCAGCCCCCGCATATTTCAGTGCGAGTTCAACATTGCCGCCCACGGTGCGCCACGGAAACAGCCGCGGCTGCTGAAAAACCACGCCCGAGGACTTACCGGGCACGGGGGCCGCACCCGACACCTTGACCTGACCCGACGCGGGCTGCTCGAATCCTGCGATCAACCGCAACAACGTCGATTTGCCGCAGCCGGATGCTCCGACGAGCACCAGGAATTCGCCCGGATTCACATCCAGTGTCACCGGCCCCACCGCGGTGATCGCATCGGCACCCCTGCCGTATCGCTGAGTCACATCGCGCAGCGAAATACCCCCCGCACCAAGCGAAGTGCCGCCCGACGCCGCCGCATCAGATTCAACCACCGGCGGCGCCACCGGCGTATCAGGGTGTCGCGGTGAGGACATCGGGGAGCCCCTTCGTGTAGATCGCTTTCTGGAACGTTTCCAGCGCTGGCGCCGAGGGGATCTGCTGCTGCTGTGCGAGGAACTCCGCTCCACTGAACAGGTTGGCGGCCACGTTACCCGGATTGCCCTCGGTGCCGAGCCATTGTGGCGAGGTCAGCTGATCGAGGGTGAGGTAAATACCCTGCTTGAGCTGATTGGCGGCGTCATCCGGAGTTGTATTCAACTGTGCCGCGATGGCTTTTGCCGCGGCCTGCGGATCATCGTGAATCAGCTTCAGTGCGCGGGCCTCTGACTGCCGCCACTTATCGACAACATCGGCATGCTGTTGCGCGAACTCCGACGAGACCACCCCAAGGTCAAGGGTCGGCTTACCCCAGGTCGCAACCTCCTTGCTCGTGACGATCGTCGTGCCGGTCTTACGGAGCTCATCCAGCGTAGGCAGCCAGGTGTACACGGCATCGATATCGCCGCGCTGCCACGCCGCAAGCGATGCCTGCGGCTGCAAGTCGATCAGATTGACATCGGCAGGGTTCACGCCCGCATGGTTGAGGGCGGCAAGCAGGCTGTAGTGCGATGTCGATGCGAAGGCCGTCGCCACACGCTTACCTTTGAGGTCGGCGATCGTGGTGATTCCGGTGCCATTGCGGGCGACAAGCGCTTCATTCTCGCCCGCGACATCGAGTACGAAGGCAACCTTGTAGCCGATGTTGAGCGGTGCGGACAATCCCCGCGCCACCGGACTAGAACCGATGGCACCGAAATCGATCTGCTTGGCCACGAAGGCGGTGTTGATATCGGCGCCCGAATCGAACTTGGTCCACTTGATGTTGTAACCGGGCAGTGCCTTCTCCAGCCAACCCTCATTCTTCACAATCAGATCACCACTGGGAAAAGCCTGATAGGCGAGACGAATCGTCGGCTTATTACTGTCTCCCGTGGAACGATCGACCGAACAGCCCGCAACGGCCAGCGTTGTCACGGCAAGCAACGCTCCCGCGAGGGTGGTGAGCGTGCGGCACCCGCGTATGCGAGTTCTCATACGGGCATTCTTCATTGTGTGTCAAGCCTTTCCACGCCAGGGCACCACGCGGTGCTCGATGAATTTGAGGATTGCGTCGATGACCAGACCCGACAATCCAATAAGTGCGATACCGACCAGCACGACGGGCGTGTTGTTGTAGTTGCTGGCATCTTTGACAACACCGCCGATACCGGGGACGCCGTTGAACAGCTCCGCAGCAACCACCGATGAATACGCGATGCCGACCGAAAGCCGGATACCGGTGAATGTTTCGGGCAGTGCCGCGGGCACCACCACATCGGTGACCACCTCACGACGCGATGCCCCCAGCGCCCGGGCCGCCTCGACCAGCGATACCGGCGCGGCCCCGACAGCCGTGGTGGTCGCCACGGCGGCGGGCGGTAGCGCGGCGAGCGCGAGGAGGGTGATCTTGGGGGCCTCATCGATACCCAGCCAGATGACCAACAGGAAGAAGTACGCGAGCGGGGGCAGCGCACGCAGAAAAGTCAGCCAGGGCTCAAGCAATCGACGCACCCAGAGGATTGATCCCATCGCAAGGCCGATGACGACTCCGATGGCCACACCGATCACCACGCCGACAAAGACTCGCCGCAACGTCATATACAGGTGTTCCCACCAGTAGTAGCCGGCGTATCCGATGACACCGTTATGCGTCGTCGACATGTCTATGAACGCACGCCACACCGTGGGCAGCCGCGGAACGAACGTCTCGCTCCAGATACCGCTGACGGCAACGATCTGCCAGACGACGAGAAATACCACCACCGATAGCAGCGGCAACCCCACCTGTTGGGCCAACGTCCGCAGCCGGGACGAAGACCGGGGCTTATCGGCCCCCGGCGCGCCGCTGGAGGCCGAGTCGGGCGCCGTGTCGACAAACGAGGTCACCGGTTGTGTTTAGCGAGGTCATGTCGCGGTGCCCACAGTTTTCCTCATGCTGAGGTTAAAAATGCCAAGGAGACATCTACGCCGTACCCTGCCGCGATCGATCCACGCACTCGCACACATCAGTTGAACGCAAGCCAGAACGCCAAGCCCAGCCCGCCGATACCCACAGCGATGCGTAACGGCTCAGGCGGCAGATATCGCACCACCGGCGGACCGCACCAGCCGCCCACCAGACAACCGGCCCCCATCGCCGCGGCCGCCGGCCAGTGCACCGGCCCGGAAATCATAAAGGTAAGCGCGGCAACGAGATTGGCGACAGCCAGCAGGAACGATTTCAACAGAGTCGCACGCCACATCGGCTCACTGGTGACCACCAATACCAGTGCAAGCAGGACGATTCCAGCACCGGCTCCAAAGTAACCGCCATACACCGATACCAGACATAACCCCACATACCAGATTCCCGGACGGTCAGCATGGCGCGACGCGAGCTGCCGCAGCCACGGCTGGACAAGCAGTGCGATCGCCGATGACCCAACCAGATAGGGCACGATCACTTCAAAACTATCCGGCGGGGTGCACAGCAATGTGAGCGCTCCGGCGGCGCCGCCAAGAAGAGACACCACGACTGCGGCCGCGAGCCGCCGACGTCCGCCGGTCAGCAGCGCCCGCCCCGACTGGCTGAAGCTGCCGACACCGACTCCGATCAATGAGACGGTATTGGTGACATTAGCCGCGATCGGCGGCAACCCGGCGGCCAGCAGCGCCGGATAACTCACCACCGACGCGAGCCCGGTGATGTAGCCGACAAGACCGGCGGCGAAACCCGCGACGACGAGCGCCACCAGGGCTGCGACACTCACCGATGCCGCCCCACCCCGCCGGTGCGACGAGCGACGCTATCCCACACGACCAGCGGGTCAGTGCGCGAAATGACGGGCACCGGTGAGATACAGCGAGATACCGGCTTCATTGGCCGCTTCGATCACCTCGTTGTCGCGGATCGACCCGCCCGGCTGAACCACCGCGCGCACACCCGCGGCGATCAACACCCCAAGCCCATCGGGGAACGGGAAGAACGCGTCGGAAGCACCCACACTGCCCGCCGCCCGGTCGCCGGCACGAGTCACCGCGAGATGCGCCGAATCAACCCGGTTGACCTGACCCATACCCACCCCGACCGACGCACCGTCATGGGCCAGCAGGATCGCATTGGACTTAACGGAACGGCATGCGCGCCAGGCAAATTCAAGATCGGCGAGGGTATGCTCATCAGCCGGCGAACCCGCCACCAACGTCCAGTTGGCCGGATCGTCGCCCGGTGCATCGAGAATGTCGCGCTCCTGCACGAGCAGACCGCCGGAGATAGCGCGAGTCTCAACACCACCGCGCACCGGCGCAGCCGCCCGCAGAATCCGGACATTCTTCTTACGCTGCAACACCGATAACGCACCGTCGGCGAAACCGGGAGCGATGATCACCTCGGTGAAAATTTCAGCGACCTGCTCGGCCATCTCCACCGTGATTTCCCGATTCGCCGCAATCACGCCGCCGTATGCGCTCACCGGATCACACGCATGCGCCTTGCGATGCGCCGCAGCGATATCGGAGGCAACCGCAATGCCACACGGGTTGGCATGTTTGATGATCGCCACCGCGGGCGCGTCGAAATCATGCGCGCTACGCCACGCCGCATCGGCGTCGGTGTAGTTGTTGTAGCTCATCTCCTTGCCGTGGAGTTGCTCCGCTGCCGCCAGCCCCGGAGAATCCGCCCCCCAGGACTGCGATGTCGAGAGATACAGTGCCGCCGCCTGATGCGGGTTCTCGCCATAGCGCAACACCGTCGAACGCTGCCACGTCGATCCCGACCACGACGGGAACTGCGACCCATCCGGCGCCGGCGCGAGGGTCGCCGACAGCCACGTAGCCACCGCCACATCGTAATCAGCGGTATGCCGGAATGCCTTGGCCGCCAACTGTTGCCGTTGCGCCAGCGAGAAACCTCCGGCCCGGGCCGCGGCGGCGACATCGCCGTAATCTGCCGGGTCAACCACCACCGCGACACTCGGGTGGTTCTTCGCCGCACCACGCACCATCGACGGACCACCGATATCGATCTGCTCGATACATTCGTCGCTCGACGCCCCGGATGCCACCGTCTCGGTGAACGGATACAGGTTCACCACAACCAAATCGAACGGTTCAACCCCGAGTTCGGCGAGTTGCGACACATGCGACGGTTTGCGGCCGTCAGCAAGGATGCCCGCATGCACCTTGGGATGCAGCGTCTTCACCCGGCCGTCGAGGCACTCCGGGAAACCGGTGAGCTCAGCTACCTCCGTCACCGGAATTCCAGCAGCCGCAATGGTTTTCGCGGTCGACCCGGTGGAGACCAGTTCCACGCCGGCCTGATGCAACGCGGTAGCCACATCCAACAGGCCAGTCTTGTCATACACACTGACCAACGCCCGGCGGATAGGTCGTCGAGGCGTGTCTGCGTAACTCGCTACGTTCACGGGATATAGGCCTTTCGTCCGTCGATAACAACTCCTCGCGAAACGAGCTTCGCCACCACGCCGGTGAGCAGGATCCGCTCCACCGATTTGATGCGCTCGTGCAGGGTCTTCTCGGTGTCACCCGGCGAGATCATCACCGGCGCCTGGGCCAGAATCGGCCCGGTATCAACACCCTCATCCACCAAATGCACCGTCGCCCCGGTCACCGTGACCCCGTAGGCGAGCGCGTCCGCGACACCATGCGCACCGGGAAACGACGGCAACAGTGCCGGATGCGAATTCACTATCCGACCACCAAAGCGTGTCAGGAACGCCGGGCCCAGGATCTTCATGAACCCGGCGGTGACCACGAACTCCGGATCAACACCACCGACCGCCTGCGCCAACGCGACATCCCATGCGGCCCGATCGACATGATCGGCCACCTCGCACCGGATCAGCGGGATTCCTTCACGCCCCGCGATATCACCGGCACGACACGGCCTGTCGATCACAATCGCAGAGACCTCAAACGGAGCATCCGGGGCGTGGGCACGATCAATCAGCGCCTCAAGCAAAGTTCCCGTCCCCGACGCCATCACGACAATGCGTTTACCGCTCCCGGCGCGGGCTACATTCCGCCCGCTCGCTTCGCTCCCGGCGCTAGTCACATTTCGCCCGCTCGCTTCGCTCCCGGCGCGGGCTACATTTCGCCCGATGCGCTGCCCGGGATCTTCACTCACACCTGCGAGCCTAGATGATCCCCATTCGCCGCCGTTGAGCGCGTCGCAGACACCGGCTCCATCGCATCACGATCAATCAGCTCCTGGGTTTCGGACTGCTCATCGTCGGCGTCCACGCCGACTTCGCCCTTGGCGTCGTCACCGGGGATATCGTTGAAATACTCCGGGCCCCATTCGGTGCCGTCGGATACCGTCGGCTCCTGCGCGCCGGCCGCACCGACAAGGCCGTCTACGTCAGCGACATACTCATCGTCGTAGCCGAGGTCATCATCGAGCCAACTATCGAGTTCGTCGTCGGGGGCGAGGCCGGCCCGTCGCGTCGACGGCAGGCAGCGGTAGACGAGAGCCACGAGCAGCCCCAGCGCGGCAAACCACCCGAAGGTGAAAACACCCACCGCGGCAACATTCACGCCGACCGCACCGAATTCACCGAGCGCACCGCCCAGACCACACCCCAGCACCACCATGATCGTCGCGGCCACCCCGGCCGCCACCCCGGCCGCGCGCAGATGCGCGACGAATCCCGCTGACCTACACCGCCAGCCGACGAATACCGCCAGCGCAACCGGAATCACCAGCCCGAGCAGACCCCAGCGCCCGATACCACCGGAAGGCAGCACCGCCAGTAACGGCAGCGGCGGCACCGGCCCGGGGTGAACACTCATCACACCGATCGACATCAACCCGAAGTGAACATCGGCGCCGACCAGGACCACCGCCGCACCCACAACCAGATTGGGCAGATACAACACCGATAGCCCGGTCAACCCGAGATATCCGTCGAAGCGGTACCCGCTCGACATCAATTCCCCGACCACATGGAATCGCATGATCAGCCGCACAACGACAAGGATGGCCGCCGCCGTAAGCAATCCCACCACCGCGACAACCCCGTACCGCAGGCCGCGACGGTCCGCCGACGTGATCGACCACCGGGCATTCAGATCGCGACGCCTACGCCATCCCATTCCGCATGCGGTTGCGATCGCGTGTACCGCGAAGGTCGTCCCGAACGCCACCAACGCGTCCGGGCTCTGTACCTGCATATCGGATGATCCGTCCATCACCACCGCCAGCGCCACCGCGGTAATCAGTATCGGACCGCCGAGAATGGCACACACCGCCGCGGACAACGTCGCCGCAGGCCGTCCCGGCCGGGCAGCAGAGCTGGCCGTGGCGGCGGTGCCCGCGGCGATCAGCAGCGTTGGTAGCAGCGGCAGCACACCGATCGTGACACCACTGATCGTCACCGGCACGAGATGGATGGCGAGCCAGCAGGTCGCGACGGTCACCGCTATCGGCGACAACGCTCCCCCGGACATCAGCAGCAGCGTGAGCAGGCCGACGAGCAGCACAGCGAGTACCAGCACCGGCATACCGAAGGCGACGAGAATCAGTTCACGAGCCGTGCCCTCAACGCCAGCCCGCTGAGTGCGAGCAGTTTGCCGCGCCTGACGCAGGCGCGTTGCGAGGTTCTCGGCGGAGGCCGATCTGAGAGTTGGCATCATTACGAGCCTGACATGAGCGGCGCGACTACACCCGTAGACGCGCCGGGTAAACACCAAAGCGCCCCGCCGGATGGTCTCCGACGAGGCGCTTTGGTGTTACAGCCATCTCACTCGTTAGCTATTTCACTCGCTGCCGTATGGACCTGACTTCGGGAAGACCGACGTCGCGTTCTCCGCACCGGACCCGTCGGATTCCGACGAATGCAAGGAACTCGACGGATACGCGGAAGGCAGAGCCGTCGTCTCGGCCGATTGCGCCCCCGACTGCACCGACGGTGCCGATGTAGATGAAGTGGCCGATGCAGACGAAGTGGCCGATGTAGACGACGGTGTTGGCGCAGACGACGATGTCGGGGCGGTGGAAGACGCTGACGCGGTTGCCGATGTGCCACTGGTATGCGCCGCCGACGGACCCGTCTGCTCGTTCGCATTCGGCTTTTGTCCGTACCCGGCGTACGAGGACGGATCATAGGTGGGCGCGGCACTGGCTGCCGCATGCGCAGCACCGGAGACCGCAGCACTCTGACCAGTGGGCGATGCCTGCCCCGCCCCCGCACGTTCCGGTGCTGCGCGTTCGGGTACCGGCTGTTGCCCTGCGGCCACAGACGACGACCGAACACCGGACGATGCCGACTCAACCTTAAGAACGCCGATCACCGTGAGCAGCCAGAAGATCGCCACGCCGGTGATCACCACGCTCAGCACCAACTGCGCGTAACCGGCCGTGTTGACGGCCGGCACATAAGGGTTATTGATAACGGCCCTACGGATCACATCACCCAGCTGATCGGCGGTGACACCTGCCGACCACGCGACAATCACCGGAACGACCACTTTGGCAGACAACGTGGGCACAAAGGTCAGCACCGCGAGGACAATCAGACTGATACCGATGCCCAGGAAGAAGTTGTAATTCCAGAAACCGACAAGAATGCTGAGCGCCGACACCCCAGCAACCGATATGGCCAGGACCGAGCCAATATTCGCCGGAAGCCCCTGATTCGACGCATTGCGCCCCGACACATTCTGCCCGGTTCCATAGCCGTACGGGCCGTAGCCATACTGCGTATAGCCCTGTTGGCCATAACCCTGT
>JASGFW010000048.1:0-29576 GCA_047605305.1 Gordonia sp. (in: high G+C Gram-positive bacteria) | reverse complement strand
CATGATCTCCGGAGTGATGACTCCGTCCCGCAACGTCGTTGCCGTACGAGGCATCTCATTGATAACCGCGCCAGCCTCATCGACTAAACGTTCAGCCTGGCGTTGGGTGAGGCCTCGGGTGCGGGCGATGCGTTTCGCTAAATCGGCGAATCCGTCGACGCCGCTGCCGTGGCCTGCCGATGTTGACGCCAAGTGTGCAGAGAGTTCGGCGACGACACGGTACTGAAACCACGCCAGATAGGAGTGGCCCCGACTGATATCGAACACCCCACCGAGCAGGTCATTAACCGGAACACCCGCAAGATCCGTTGGAGTCAACCCGGCCACGAATCGAGCATCCAACCCCACCCACGGCGACGGCCCATCGGGTAGGGCGAGCAGCGCTTCGGTCATGGCCTTGACCTCCCCTGTCTCCATCGGATACGAACGAGTGTTCGATATATAGAACACTACCCTTCGGCACCGACAAAAACGGCGAAACGCCTCAACCTGGCCTAAAGCTGTGGATGAATCCGATCCCGGCCGTGTTGCCCTGATATCGCAATACGGCGTATTCGCCCTTGAGACTCAGGCCTGCTGCACCTTGTCGGGCTCCGATGCCGCAATCATCTCCGCACGCTCAACAACCTTGATGCGCTCGCGGCCTTCGGCTGCACCGAGTGCGCGTTCATGCTCGTCGAGGCGGTACCAGCCGTCCCAGGTGGTGTAGGGGATGTTCTTGGATTCGAGTAGTTCGATGACGGCTTCTTCCGACGGGTTGGCCGGGGTGAGCAGCGTCGTCTTCTGCATATCTTCGAGGACGCAGTCGATGGTTTCGTTAGCGTCGCCCTTGGTGTGGCCGATGAGGCCGACGGGGCCGCGTTTGACCCAGCCGGTGGTGTAGAGGCCGGTCAGCTGGGCGCCCTCCTCGACAATGCGGCCGGCCTCGTTGGGGATCACGCCGGCCTGCGTGTCGAAGGGGATTTCCGGCAGCTCGTCGGAGAGGTAACCGACGGCGCGGTAGATGGCGGTGACATCCCAGTCGGTGGTTTTGCCGGTCGGAGTCACATTGCCGGTTCCGTCGAGCTGGGTGCGTTCGGTGCGCAGGCCCACCACTTCGCCGTTCTCGCCGAGGATCTCGATCGGATTCTCGAAGAAGTGCAGGAACAGCTTGTGGATCGCACCCTGCTTCGGTTCACGCAACGCGTAGTTCTCGATGATGGTGGCAACCTGATCGGTGATCTTGCTGCTACGTCGCGCGACGGTCGAGCCTTCGTCGTAGTCGATGTCTTCGGGGTCGACGATCACTTCGATCGTGGGGGAGTGGTCGAGCTCTTTGAGTTCGAGGGGGGTGAATTTTGCCTGCGCAGGCCCACGGCGACCGAAGACATGCACTTCAACGGCCTTATTCTGCTTGAGTCCCGCGTACACGTTGGCGGGAATCTCGGTCGGTAGCAGCTCATCGCCGGTCTTTGCGAGCACCCGGGCCACGTCGAGGGCGACGTTGCCGACGCCGATCACAGCGACCTTCTCCTCCGCGAGCGGCCATTCGCGCGGGAAGTCGGGGTGGCCGTCGTACCAGCCGACGAATTGGCCGGCGCCGTAGCTGCGCTTGAGATCGGCGCCGGGGATGTCGAGTGCGCGGTCGTCGGTGGCGCCCGTGGAGAAGATCACCGCGTCGTAGTGAGCCTTGAGCTCGTCGAGGGTGATATCGGTGCCGTAATTGATATTGCCCAGCAGGCGTATCTGCGGTTTATCGAGTACCTTGTGCAGCGCGGTGATGATGCCCTTAATCCGAGGGTGATCGGGGGCGACGCCGTAGCGGATCAGGCCGAACGGTGCGGGCATGCGCTCATAGAGGTCGATGCTGACACCCGATAGCTCTTCGCCTGCCGGCGTTGTTCCCGGTGCGAGGCCCTTGGCAGTATCGGACTTGATCAGTGCGTCGGCCGCGTAGATCCCAGCGGGACCCGCGCCAACGATCGCAACCCGCAACGGGCGGCTGTTGTCGCTCATGGAGTGAAGTACTTTCCGTAACGTCTGCTCGGTGGTAGTGCTACTGGTGTCCTGGCGTCGATGGTCCCACCGCGCGGGACACCCGACTCCAAGGTGAGATTCGCCTAATCGCCTCTACGTTAGGCGCTGTGCACCCATAGGTAAAATTGCGTGTGAGGCTTACCTCACTTCCGGGGCCCGATAGACTCCGTCGCATGGGCAAAGGCGCGGGCGCATCAGCCGCCAGCGGGGCGGCCGATACCGAGCAGCCCCGCACCTGGAAGGATGCGTGGCCGTTCTACGTGGCGCTGGTCATTGTGGCTCTCGCCGCATTGGGCATCTGGTTTTCGCATGTGCTGCGTCCAGCCGCCGACCGCGCCGGTGATTCCGCCAAGGTGCAGTATGCCGTCAACAACATCTACACCGCTCGCAACAACCTCGACTACGCGAAATACCGGGCCAATACCTGCGCAACCGATGTGAACTCCGGTGCGATCGCATCGGAGAGGGAGTTCCTTACCCAGAACCGCCATTCTGTGCAGATCAACGGCGTGATTGTGATCCCGCAGATCACTGACGTGACCATTACCGGTGGCCGGGCCACCGCGCGAGTACATTGGCATTTCGAAAAGTCCCCTCATACGACGAAGGTGAACAGCGTCGTCGTGGTCAAGGACAACGGAGAGTGGAAGGTGTGCAAGGCATGACCTACGCCGGCGATCTGACCCCACAGCAGGCCTGGGACAAGCTGGAGAGTGACCCGAACGCCGTGCTGGTGGACTGCCGTACCAGGGCCGAATGGTCCTACGTCGGTGTCCCCGACCTGGAAACCCTGGAGAAGGAGACGGTCTTCATCGAATGGGTGAGCTTCCCCGACGGCAGACCCAATGAGGCGTTTGTCGCTGACCTGCGTGATGCGGGGGTTACCGATGATACCGAAGTGATCTTCCTATGCCGGTCGGGGCAGCGGTCGATCGGCGCCGCGCAGGCGGCGACGGCCGCGGGTATCGCCAAGGCATACAACGTGCTCGATGGTTTCGAGGGCGGCCTCGATGAGAATGGCCACCGCGGCGGCGCCGGCTGGCGCGCACTGAACCTGCCGTGGCGGCAGGCATGAGTCGTCAACTCCCCGAAGGGGTTTCGGCAGATACCCTCGCGGTTCGTGGTGGTCTGGCGCGGTCGGGCTTCTTTGAGACCTCCGAGGCGCTCTACCTGAGCTCTGGCTACGTCTACGATTCGGCTGAAGCCGCCGAGCGCGCCTTCACCGGCGAGGATGAACGATTCGTCTACTCCCGCTACGGCAATCCGACGGTAACGATGTTCCAGGAGCGGCTTCGGTTACTTGAGGGGGCACAGGCGTGCTTCGCCACCGCGAGCGGTATGGCCGCGGTATTCGTGGCGCTCGGTGCACTACTCAAGGCCGGCGATCGGTTGGTGGCAGCGCGCAGTCTGTTCGGTTCATGCTTCGTGGTGGCCAACGAGATCCTGCCGCGGTGGGGTGTGCACACCGATTTCGTTGACGGTGAAGACCTCTCCCAGTGGGAGCAGGCGCTTTCTACACCCGCCGACGCGGTGTTCTTCGAGACACCGTCGAATCCGATGCAAAGTCTCGTCGACGTCGTTAAGGTATCTGAGCTGGCCCATGCGGTGGGTGCAAAGGTGGTGTTGGACAACGTTTTCGCCACTCCGCTGCTGCAGCGCGGCCTCGACCTCGGCGCCGACGTGGTCGTCTACTCCGGCACCAAACATATCGACGGCCAGGGTCGGGTGATGGGTGGTGCGGTACTCGGGACAACGGAGTACATCGACGGCCCGGTACAGACCTTGATGCGTCATACCGGTCCGTCGCTGAGTCCGTTCAACGCGTGGACGCTACTCAAGGGATTGGAGACGTTGCGGCTGCGGGTCGACGCGTCGGTATCCTCGGCGCTGGCTATCGCGGAGTTCTTAGAATCCGATCCACGGGTGCGATGGGTGAAATACCCGTTCCTGCAGTCACATCCGCAGTACGCGTTGGCGCGTGAGCAGATGGCCGGTGGCGGTACCGTGGTCACTTTCGAGCTCAACGACCGGGGCGGAGTCGACGGCAAGAAGCGCGTCTTCGAAGTGCTCAACGCCTTGCAGATCATCGATATCTCCAACAACCTGGGCGATTCGAAGTCGTTGATCACGCATCCGGCCACCACCACGCACCGGGCGATGGGTCCAGAGGGTCGGGCGGCCATCGGGCTCAGCGACTCGGTGGTGCGGCTGTCGGTGGGTCTGGAGGGGATCGATGACTTACTCGGCGATCTGGATCGGGCGCTGGGTTAGAGCTTTTCGGCCGTTTGCGTATGGGCGGGCGGCGGGTGCCGGGCGGCGACGCGATGCCGCGGCCCGAATTTGGTGCACGATGCGTGAAAATTGACACCTCCGCGCGTCGTGGGCCATCCTTGGGACAGGTCATGAGTGCCAGCGACAAGCCCCGGCTCGCTGGTCGGCAACCCTCCTCCGCGGTGGGGTGCTCCGGGTGACGACCAGGCCGTACGCCACAGGGGGGTACGGCAAGCGTGGATTCCGAGGAGATCTTTGATGACTATTGTCGTCCCTGCCGAACTATTCTCTACCGCCGTGGTATCGGGCCATTATGGCTCCGCCGATGACCGGGCATTCTTCACTCCGCCGCTGGCCGAGGTGATCGGTGCCACCGAGCAGGCTCCGCTCGTCGACGGCAGTCAGGTGCGGTACGCCAATCTTGACTATGCGGCGAGTGCGCCCGCGTTGCGCGCCGTCGCCGATGCGGTGGGTGTCGCGCTGGCTGGCTATGCGAGCGTGCATCGCGGTGCCGGGCACCTCTCTCAGGTAACTACCCGACGCTACGAGGAATGCCGCGAGACCGTGCGCCGGTTCGTTCGCGGCCGCGCTGATGACACGGTTGTCTTCACCCGCAACACCACCGACGCGGTGAACCTCGCCGCCCACGTCACGCCCGGAGACGTGGTGGTACTAGACATCGAGCACCACGCCAACCTGTTGCCATGGGTGTCTCGCGAACGCGGAGCGACCCGCATCGTGTCCGCCGAGGCGACCATCGATGACACGCTGGCCGCCCTCGAGGAGGAGTTGGCGTCGGCGCCGGCCGCGCTGCTCGCGGTGACGGCCGCTTCGAATGTGACCGGTGAAGTGTTGCCGATCAGTCGGCTGGCGTCGCTCGCACATCGCCATGGTGCGCGCATTTTGGTCGACGGAGCGCAACTGGTGGCGCACCGCCCGGTCTCCATCGTCAGCCACGGCGTCGATTACCTGGTGTTCTCCGGCCATAAGCTGTACGCGCCGTTCGGTACCGGTGTGCTCATTGGCCGCGGTGACTGGCTCGACGCCGCCGAGCCGTATCTGTCCGGCGGCGGGGCCACCGCGGATGTCGGGATCATCGACGACGGCAGCGCGAATTGCACTTCGACCGTCTGGCACACCGGTGCGGCCAGGCATGAGGCGGGATCGCCGAATGTTCTTGGCGCCGTGGCGATCGCCGCGGCCTGCGAGGCGATCACCGACATCGGCTACGAGGCCGTCGGCAGCCATGAACACGAGTTGCTTACCCGCCTGGATCGCGGGCTTGCCGAGATCGACGGAGTGCACGCGCTGCGCGTATTCACCGACGATGCCGATGCGGCGACCACCGACCGGGTGGGTATCGCAGGCTTCGTGGTGGATGGTTACACGCCGCGCGAGGTGGCCGAATATCTCAGCGATCAGCACGGTATCGGCGTGCGCGACGGCAAGTTCTGTGCTCACCCGCTGCTGGACCGGCTCGGTTTTCCCGACGGCGCCGTCCGGGCCAGTTTCGGATTGGGTACCGATTCCGCAGATATTGACCGATTACTCGCCGCGTTGCGCGCGCTGAGTGAACCCGACAACCGAAAGGTGTGAGACAGTGACCGTCGAAACGAGTGTCCCCGGCCTGATCAGCATCGGCCGGCCCGCACTGCAGGTGGCGCTGGCCGGTGACGCCGCAGCTGCATCCCTCTCGATTGTGGTGCGGCGCCCCACTCTGCGTCAGGCACAGCGGACGCGCTCGCTGTTGCGCGCGGGTACCCGTGACACTGCAAATTTCTCGGTGGCACTTGAGGTTGAGGTGGCGATCGCCCCGCACCCCGCTTCCGCGCGCGCATCGGTGGTCGCAACCGAATCCGCCGATACCAACGAGGGCGGCACCGTCCGCTATGTCGGCACCCCGCACGGGCTCATCACTCTCATCCGTGATATTTACGCGGCTGAAGTCGCTGACGCGGTGATCATCGTGCCGATCGACGGATCGGCGACCGAGCACCGGGTACGCGCAGAAGTATTGCCGCAGTTCCGTATTCGCAGCGCTGCCTGACAGTAAGCCTGACTATCAGCTGGTGCTGACGGTCAGGCTTACCCTGTGCGCGTCTTTACGCCTCGCCGCGTTCCCACTGCTCGATGAGTCCGGCGTGGGATTCCTCGGTCAGTAGGCCATAGAGCTTGAACCGGGCCATGCCGCCGTCGGGGTAAATATCGAGGCGCGCCTCGGTCATGGGCCGGTCGGATTCCAGCACGAAGAGATGCCGGGTATCGGGCTGAAGCTCTGTCCGCGGCAGCAACTCGAACCATTCGCCGTTCTCGCCGTCGCGTCCCCGGACCATCGCTGCGCCCGGAGCGTTGCCGACGAAGTAACTGGTGTCGAGTTCCACCTGACTCACCACTGCCTGCCCGGCCAGACGCACCTGCACCCAGTCGTTGCCGTCGTCGCGGCGTCGTGAGGTTTCCCATCCCTCGCCCATGTTGCGGGCGCGGCCGGGCATCAGCAGATTATTCGGTGAACCGAAGAACATATTGGAGCATGCGGTGATGAGGCCGCCGTTCTCCAGCGCGATCAGATCGAAGTGGCCGTAGCGCAGGACGTGTGGATTCGGCACACCGCGTCCGTGTACCCGGAAACGCGCGACGCCGCCATCGGGATACATGGTGAGCCGCACATGGGTGAACCGCCCCTTCGCGTCAACCCGGAACGGATTTCGGGTGTCTCCGTCGACGGCCGTCTTCTCGACGATGGTGACCCATTCGGTTTCCTCGACGAGTTGTTGGGGTGATACGACGCCCTCAACCGTTGCTGCCTCCACAGAGATGAAGGGCGGGTAGTTGCCCTTGAACCATGCGGTGTCGACGACCACCCCGTAGATGACGCCGGGCGCGCCGAGTCGCACGATCGCCTGATCGACGCCGGCTTGCCGACGTCGCCGTGTCTCCCAGCCGTCGTAGATCTGGCCCTTATGCCCGAAGGTGGCCGGCTGATACTGCGCGGGGCCGGTCTTGATGAGATTCTGCGCCTCTGCGAACAGATCGTCGTTGGTCCACACGACAGCCCCGCCGAGATCACGTAACGCCAGGTCAGGCATTGAGGTGAAATGCGGACGGGAAGCTGAGGGGATGGGCGGCGGCTGTGGGGTCACGCTTGGAAATGGTAGTCCCTCCCCGAGGGTGGTTTACGCCACGCCTACATGTGCGTGACTACCCGCAGTTCGGATGCATTATCATTACTCACGTCATCTAGCAAGAGTTTGCGTCAGCAATATTTATAGTCGTATACTTGCGTATTGAAACTAGTTGCGCATGGAATCTATTTGTCCCTGATCGGGTGGCCGGCGCAATGCCGAAGCCGAAGGGGGGCGCCGTGACCGATTCCGTGTTACTGGACGAACTTTTCGGGGCGCTCACCCGTTATGTCCGCTTGCGTGAACGCGCGGTGCAGACCACCTTCCGCTCGGCCAGTGAAGGCCTTGAAATGGCTGCTTACAAGGGCCTATTCCACTTGATCGAGCGGCCGATGCGATCGTGCGAACTGGCGCAAGCGCTCAATAGTGACCCGTCGACGGCCAGCCGTCACGTGGCACAGCTGGTGACGCAGGGCTTAGTCCGCCGTCAGGCAGACCCGGCCGACGGCCGCGCGACATTACTGGTGATCACCGATTCCGGGCGGGCCAAAGCCGACGCCATGAGGCAGGTCCGACGCGCAATCTTTCGCGATGCGACGTCCGACTGGACCCGCCACGAGCTCGTGACGCTGGCGAATCTGCTGGACCGTCTCGTGGATTCCATTGAGAGCGTGACTAATCCGCACGCCATGCCCGGCGACGCAAGCGATGCGATCACCGAGCCAAATACTTCCGTCGACGAGATCTCCTCTCGCGTCGGCGCACCGATGAAAGGACGCTCATGACTGAATCGAACACGGCAACTATCGCCGTGTTGAAAGTGACAGAGCCGAAAGAAGAAAGGGCCGGCGCCGGTTTGACGCACCGGCAGATCCTCACCATTCTCGCCGGCCTCATGATCGGCATGTTCTTATCCGCTCTTGATCAGACCATCGTGTCCACCGCGATCCGTACCATCGCCGATGAACTCAAGGGTTACGACATGCAGGCGTGGGTAACCACCGCCTACCTCGTGACATCGACCATCGTCACTCCGCTCTACGGCAAGCTGTCGGATATCTATGGCCGCAAACCGTTGTTCCTACTTGCCATTTCGATCTTTGTCGGTGGTTCGCTGCTGTGCAGTATCGCCACCTCGATGTACGAGCTGGCCGTATTCCGGGCGTTGCAGGGTATCGGTGCCGGTGGCTTATTCACGTTGGCGCTGACCACCATCGGCGATATTGTGCCGCCCCGTGACCGCGCGAAATATCAGGGCTACTTCCTCGGCGTCTTCGGCACGTCGGGCGTGCTTGGTCCGGTGCTCGGCGGATTCTTCGCCAGCCAGACGTCGATCCTGTGGATCTCGGGCTGGCGCTGGGTGTTTCTGGTTAACGTACCGATCGGCATCGTCGCGCTCCTCGTGGTGGCCCGTGTGCTCAACTACGACCAGCGCAAGGTGGTGCCGGGCCGGACCGACTATATGGGCGCGGCCGCGCTTACCATCGGTATCGCACCGTTGCTGATCGTTGCCGAACAGGGTCGCGTGTGGGGTTGGTTCTCCGAGTTGGCAACTCTCTGCTACGCCATCGGTGTACTCGGCATCGCGCTATTCATATGGATCGAACACACGATGGGCGACGATGCGCTCATCCCGCTGCGCGTGTTCAAGAATCGCGTCTTCGCCCAGGGCGTCGTGCTCGCGACGGTTGTCGGCGCCGTGATGTTCGGCGCAATCTCGATGCTGCCGCAGTACTTCCAGGTATTACGGGGTTCGAGCCCGATGGTCGCGGGCCTGCAGATGCTGCCGATGGTGGTTGGTTTGATGTCGGGGTCGGTCACTTCGGGTCAGCTGATCGCGCGCACCGGTAGGTACAAGATCTTCACCATCATCGGGTCGGTGCTGATCACCATCGCCACCTTCCTGCTGCATCTAGTGGGCACCTCGACGCCTGTGTGGCTGGTCATGGCGATGGCGATGCTACTCGGATTCGGCCTGGGTAATCTCCTGCAGCCGATTACCCTTGCGATGCAAAACATCTTGCCGCCCAAAGACATGGGACTCTCGACCGGCACGGCAACCTTCTTCCGGCAGATCGGCGCAACGCTGGGTATCGCGGTGTTCTTCTCGCTGTTGTTCTCCCTGATGGGGCCCAACATCAAGGATGAGGTCGCCGCGGCTGCGGCCGCACCCCAGTTCCGCTCAGCCGTCGCGGCGGTCGTGCAGAGCAACGATCCGCAGGTACGGACGTTTGGGCAGTCCCTGCTCGGGGCGGCGCACAGCGGAGAGCAGGATTCTCCGGACACGGTCATGAGTGATACGTCGGTGATCGAGAAGCTGCCGGTTACCGTTGCGTCGCCGATCAAGGAAGGGTTCGCACAATCGATGGAGCGGGTGTTTTTGGTCGTGTCGATCGTGTCGCTGCTTTCGATCCTCATTACCGTCACGTGGCGCGAACTGCCGCTGCGTCGGGGCAAGCCTACCGTTGAGACGATGCACGAATAGGGCCCTGTGCCAACAGAAGACAAAACATCCACCTCATCGGTTATGCGATGAGGTGGATGTTTTTGCCTGGCCTGGGCTAGATCGGCGTCCCGACAAACTCAGGGCGTCCCGACAAACTCAGTGGCCGGGGAAGCGCTCCACGGCTGCCTGTGCGACCTTCTCGGCTTCGGCTTTGCCCACCCAACCGCCCGGGGTGACCTCCTTGCCGGGCTCAAGATCCTTGTAATGCTCGAAGAAATGCGCGATCGCGTTGAGTTCGAACTCGGAGACGTCGCCCACGTCTTGGATATGGTCCCAGCGCACATCCTTGGCGGGTACCAGAAGCAACTTGTCGTCGCCGCCGGCCTCGTCGGTCATCGTGTACATAGCGACGACGCGCGCCTTGACGACGACGCCCGGATACACCGACTCCGGGAGCAGAACCAGCGCGTCGAGTGGATCGCCGTCCTCACCGAGCGTGTTGTCGATGTAGCCGTAATCGGCGGGATAACCGAATGCGGTGTACAGATAGCGGTCGAGGAAAACCTTGCCGGTCTCGTGGTCGACCTCGTACTTGTTGCGGCTGCCCTTCGGGATCTCGATGGTTACATCGAATTCCACGGTTCCTCCTTGATCGTGGCTACTGACGCCGGTGGTGGCAGCCGTGGCACGGCTGCATGGATCGGCCTCAACGATACTGTGAGGTCGAATCAACCGATGTTGGAGACCCGGAGGTGTGGTGGGCGGCAACCATGGAGGCGGTCGGCGACGGGGCCGTCGCCGACTCATCAGCTGGGCGTTGGTATCGGTGATCGTGCTGGCTGCCGTCGCTTCCGGGGCACTGCTCGTCGCCCGCACATTCGGTGATCACGGGCAACTTCCGCCGGGTATTGCGTCGCGACCTGCTCCTCTCTCCGTGGCTCCGCGTATCGTCCCCGTCGCCGCCAACGCCCCGGAACCGACCAGTGACGGCATCGCTCGCCGCATCGCCGCGGCGGTACGCGCTCCATCGCTGGGTGAATTCACCGGACAGATCAGCGATTCGCTGACCGGGGCGACGCTCTGGTCGAAATCGCCGATGACCCCCCGCATTCCCGCGTCGAACACCAAGATCCTCACCGCCGCCGCCGCACTGCTGGGGATGAGTCATGGCAAGCGAGTGACGACGACGGTCATCGAAGGCTCCAATGGGCAGGTGATCCTCAAGGGGGCCGGTGACCCGACCCTTTCGGCGCAGCCGCTCCGTGCGCAAACCTTCTACACCGATCCCGGCCGTATCGCTTCCCTCGCGGCCGCCGTCCGCAAGTCAGGGATACGCCCGACCTCGGTCGCCGTCGATCTCACCGCCATCAGCGGTCCCACTATGGACAGCACCTGGAGCAGGTCTGATATCGCCGGCGGCGACATCGCGCCGATCGAACCGCTGATGGCCGACGGCGCCCGCACCGATCCCCTCGACGAGTATTCACCCCGGGTCGATGATCCCGGGCTGCGCGCGGGACGTGAACTGGCCGCGGATCTGGGCGTATCCGCCGCCGTCACCGAGGCCACCGCACCGCCGAATGGTCGGATCCTCGCGTCGGTGAGCTCCGCGCCGTTGGTGACCCGGGTCAATGACATGCTGCGCTACTCCGACAACGTGCTCGCCGAGGCGCTCGGCGTGGAGTTGTCGCAGGCGCGGCACGGACCGGCGACGCTGAGCGGGGGTGCGCATGCGGTGATCGACACCCTCACCGAGAACGGATTCGACATGTCCGGTGTCACTCTGCGCGACACCTCGGGATTGTCCTACGCGAATCGGGTGCCGGCCGCGGTGCTGGACACGCTGATGGCCGCGGCGAGCGGCCCGACCGGCCCGGATGCCAAGTGGGCGGCGCTGAGACCCATGCTCGACGGACTGCCCATCGCCGGCGGCACCGGCACTCTGGCCGACCGGTTCACCGCCGGTGAGAACCCCGGTGCCGGATGGGTGCGGGCCAAGACCGGAACACTGACGGGGGTCAGTTCGTTGACCGGCATAGTCCAGACTGTCGACGGCCGGGTGTTGTCTTTTGCGCTGATGTCCGGCGGTACCTCGCCCGCAGACGCGCGGCCCGCGCTCGATGACGTAGCAGGTGACCTGAGAGAGTGCGGATGCCGATGACTCAATTGAAACGCCAACCCGACGCCGGTGTCGCAGCGTCACTGTCGGCGGCCGGGCCCGGTGAATCCACGAGCGGTGAATCCATCGGGTCCCGTATCGATTGGTCGCTGGCGGCTGCGACGGGCCGGCGTCTGGCGCGCCCCGGGCCGAAGGTGACCGCCTACACCCTCGCCGCCGCCCGCGCCGAACTCGCCGACGCCGCGCGCCGCGCGGAGGGCCCGGTACGTGAGGTCACCGGCCTCGCCGACGGACTTCCGGTGCCCGCAGCCCGCATCCTGGACCGCGGCGAGTGGATCGATGCGGCCGCGCAGTCGATGAGTTCGATGCTTGGCGGGCGTTCGACACCTGACGGCTACGCTGCGGCCGCCGATGATTCCAGTGGCCTGCACACACTCGCCACCGGGGTATCGGGGAAGTTCAGCGGTCTGCAGGCCGGCGCGCTGCTCGCCTTTTTGTCGAGCGCGATTCTCGGTCAATACGACCCGTTCACACCGGGGGAGGGTAGCGACCCCGGCGGGGTGGATACGGCGGGTGGTGACACCGATCCGGGTGTGTTGATGGTGGTGACGCCGAACATTATCGCGGTGGAACGCGCACTGCGGGTGGTGCCCTCGGATTTCCGGTTATGGGTGTGCCTGCACGAGGTGACTCATCGTGTGCAGTTCTCGGCCAATCCGTGGCTGCGGCAATACATGCTCGATAACATTGCGATCCTCACCTCGGAGGCTGGCGAGTCGACGAGTGAGATCCTCACGCGGATAACGTCTGCCGTGCGCGGCGGCCAGCCGCGAGAGAAGGGGATCATCGGCGTGATGGCGTTGCTGCAGACCCCGGAACAATATGAGGCGCTGTCTTCGATGATGATGTTGGGGACGCTGCTGGAGGGCCACGCCGACCACGTGATGGATGCGGTCGGTCCCGCGCAGGTGCCGACGGTCGAAGCGATCCGGGCAGCATTCGATAAGCGTCGGGTGGCGCCGCGTAATCCCGTGCAGCGCATCATCCGCGCGCTCATCGGTATGGATTCGAAACTGGCCCAATATATTCGGGGAAAGGCATTTGTCGACGAGGTGGTCGGTGCGGTCGGTATGGACCGTTTCAATACGATCTGGACCTCACCGGAGACGCTGCCGCGCCCCAGCGAGATCGACGAACCGTCACGATGGATTACACGGGTGCTCTAACCCGGTCGGTGGCCGCGTTTGTGGCCACCTACCTGGACGGTCGTACCGATGTCTGTGTGGGTCTTTCGGGTGGGCCAGATTCGGTGGCATTGACCGCCGCCGCGGTGCAGGCGGGTCTATCGGTGCGTGCGCTCGTCGTCGACCACGCGTTGCAGCCCGGATCCGCTGACGTGGCCGCCGCCGCGGCCAACTGTGCAAAAGACCTCGGTGCCGACGCGGAAGTGCTCACGGTAACGGTGGGTTGCACTGGAGGGATGGAAGCCGCCGCGCGCGCGGCGCGCTACCGCGCACTCGAGGAGGCACGGGGCGGTGCGCCGGTGTTGATCGCCCACACGATGGATGATCAGGCCGAAACCGTATTGCTGGGCCTGGCACGTGGATCGGGTGCGCGTTCGCTGGCCGGGATGGCACCGTGGCGTCCGCCCTGGGGGCGTCCGCTGCTGGGGGTGCGGCGTGCACAGACCGTCGGTGCGTGTGCCGAATTGGGGCTGCGGCCATACGCCGACCCGCATAACGGCGATCCGCGGTTCACCCGGGTACGGGTGCGGGCGGAGGTACTGCCGCTGCTCGATGATGTGCTGCACGGTGGGGTCGTTGAGGCGCTGGCACGCACGGCCACCGGTTTACGCGCGGATAACGAGGCGCTCGATAGTTACGCCGATATTGCGTATCACAGTGCGGTACACGGTAATTCGTCAACATCGAGTGGTACGGAACTCGACGCCGTAGCCGTCGCACAGTTGCCGGGGGCGGTGGGCACCCGGGTGGTACGCCGATGGCTGTATGCGGCGGGGGCGTCAGCACCGACCGCGCCGGTCATCGACGCGGTGTACGCGTTGGCTACCGGTCGGGCCGGTGGCCAGGTGGCCGTCGGCGGCGATATTGAGCACCGGCTCGTCGTTGAATGCGTCGCGCGCCGTCTGGTCGTCGCGCGAATTCGGCGGTAAGCCCGGCGATCGGCGCTGGCGGGGGGTATTTTCGCTGGTAGGAGACCGGCGCGCGGCCCGATGTGCTACTCCTCGACACGCGGTGCCGGTGGGCATGACAAGCTAGTACGGTGCATTCCGCGACGGACATCGCCCATCACTACGGCGACGATATCGAAGCAGTCCTGATCACCGAGGAACAGATCAAGCAGCGCACCGGCGAGTTGGCGCGGTCGGTGGCCGCGCGGTACGCCGATATTGCCGACGATCTGGTGCTGGTAGGTGTTCTCAAGGGCGCGATCATGTTCATGACCGACTTTGCCCGCGCCCTGCCCATCCCGGCGCAGATGGAGTTCATGGCGGTCTCCAGTTACGGATCGGCGACCTCGTCGTCGGGCGTGGTGCGCATCCTCAAGGATCTCGACCGCGATATCGCCGGGCGCGACGTGCTGATCGTCGAAGACATCATCGACTCCGGGCTGACCCTGTCGTGGCTGATGAAAAATCTCGCCACCCGAGGGCCGCGCACGCTGGAGGTCTGCACCCTGCTGCGCAAACCCGACGCGGTGCGGTCGCCGGTCGCCGTCGCCGACGTCGGCTTCGATATCCCGAATGAATTCGTCGTCGGCTATGGTCTCGATTACGCCGAACGCTACCGTGACCTGCCCTTTATTGGTCGGCTACGGTCGAGCGTGTACGCGCATTAGCCGTCGGCTCGCCGGGCGATCGCGCCCTGGACGAGTGTGGCCGCACCCGGCCGCCCAACCGGTATCGGCAAGTCGGGGAACGGTTACACCTGCGTGATCGTTGACCGGTAGCCTTGAGTGCGTACGAACGCAGTCATGGGTCCGTTCACTTCGTTCGGAACGCCGTTCGTTGTAGAAAGCCGATGGGAAGGACAGTGGTAATGGTGCCGGGCCTTTGACCCCTGGTTCCCTCCACCAATTCGCATGAACCGTAAGACAGTCTTCCGTAACCTCGCCATTCTCGCGGTCATCGTGCTCGCCCTGTGGGGCTGGAGCGTGATGCGTGACGGCGATCGCGAGTACACCAGCGTCGATACCTCGGTGGCGTTGACACAGCTCAACGTCAAGAACACCAAGTTCATCCAGGTCGACGACCGCGAACAGCAGCTGCGGATCGAGACGAAGAACGCCGTCAAGGTGAACGGCAAAGACACGACCAAGATCTCCACGAAATACCCGGTAGCGGCCAGTGATCAGATCTTCGACGCGGTGAAGTCCACCGGTGCCGGCTATCAGACCAACGTGAGTCAGCAGTCGGTGCTGTGGCAGATCATCGTCTTCCTGCTGCCGATGCTGTTGTTATTCGCGCTGTTCTTCTTCGTGATGAACCGGATGCAGGGCGGCGGACGCGGCGGTGTGATGGGCTTCGGCAAGTCGCGCGCCAAACAATTGTCCAAGGACATGCCGCAAACAACCTTCGCCGACGTCGCCGGCGCCGACGAAGCCGTCGAGGAACTCTACGAGATCAAGGATTTCCTGCAGAATCCGGCGCGTTACCAGGCGCTCGGCGCGAAAATTCCCAAGGGCGTGCTGCTCTACGGTCCGCCCGGTACCGGCAAGACATTGCTTGCGCGAGCCGTCGCCGGCGAGGCCGGTGTGCCGTTCTTCACCATCTCCGGTTCGGATTTCGTGGAGATGTTCGTCGGTGTGGGCGCCTCGCGGGTGCGCGACCTGTTCGAGCAGGCCAAGAACAATAGTCCGTGCATTATCTTCGTCGACGAGATCGACGCCGTCGGCCGCCAGCGCGGCGCGGGCCTCGGCGGCGGGCATGACGAGCGTGAACAGACCCTCAACCAGTTACTCGTGGAGATGGACGGTTTCGGTGACCGCTCCGGCGTGATCCTGATCGCGGCGACCAACCGTCCCGACATCCTCGATCCTGCGCTGCTGCGTCCGGGCCGCTTCGACCGCCAGATTCCGGTGGGCAACCCCGACATGGCCGGTCGACGCGCGATCTTGCGGGTGCATGCCAAGGGTAAGCCGATCGCCCCCGACGCCGACCTGGACGGTCTGGCGAAACGCACCCCCGGAATGTCGGGTGCCGATCTGGCGAATGTGGTCAACGAGGCCGCGTTGCTCGCGGCCCGGGAGAACAAGACGGCGATCACCGCGGAGATGCTTGAGGAGGCCGTCGACCGCGTGATCGGCGGTCCGCGCCGTAAGAGCCGAGTGATCAGCGAGCACGAGAAGAAGGTCGTCGCCTATCACGAGGGCGGGCATACGCTGGCCGCGTGGGCGATGCCCGATCTTGACCCGATCTACAAGGTGACAATCCTCGCCCGGGGTCGAACCGGCGGACATGCGCTGGCCGTGCCCGAGCAGGATAAAGACCTGATGACCCGGTCGGAGATGATCGCGCGTCTGGTGATGGCGATGGGTGGTCGTGCCGCCGAGGAACTGGTGTTCCACGAGCCGACCACCGGCGCATCCTCGGATATCGATCAGGCGACGAAGATCGCGCGGGCCATGGTCACCGAATACGGGATGAGCGCCCGGCTGGGTGCGGTGCGGTACGGCCAGGAGCAGGGCGATCCGTTCCTCGGCCGGTCGATGGGTGCGCAATCCGATTATTCTGCTGAGGTTGCCCGGGAGATCGACGACGAGGTGCGGCGCCTCATCGAGGCAGCCCATACCGAGGCATGGGCGATCCTCACCGAATACCGCGACACGCTTGATGTGCTGGCCAGTGAACTCCTCGAACGGGAGACCCTGACTCGCAAGGATCTTGAGTTGATCTTCGCCGACGTCCGCAAGCGTCCGCGGATCACCGCCTTCAACGAATTCGGTGGGCGTACCCCCAGCGATAAGCCGCCGGTGAAAACTCCCGGCGAACTCGCCATCGAGCGGGGTGAGCCGTGGCCGCCGGAGCCCGCTCCGGTACCGGAACCCGTTGGCGCGCCCAATGGGGCTGTCGGCGCATATCCGGGCGCACCGACCGGTGGCGTGCCATACCCGGGCGTCGGGTATCCGCCTGCCTCATATCCTCCCGGCTCCTACCCGCAGGCTCCGGCCAACTATCCGCCAGCCAATTACCCGCCGGCTAACTACCCGCCGTCAACGCCGGCCGGTCAGTATGGCGGTCAGGGTGGTACTCGCCCGGATTATGGTGCGCCGCGAGATTGGTCGGCGCCCGGGTGGCCGCCGCAGAATACCCCTCAGAACGGGTACGACGGTGACTACGGCGCAGGCAATTACGGCGCAGGCAATTACGGCACCGGAAGTTTTGGTGGCAACGGCAACGGCAACGGCAACGGCGCTGGCGATCCGAGTGATCCCGGCGGACACGGGAAGTCCTAGGAATCAGAGATCGATGACGATCAGCGAGGAACAACACACAGCGGGGCGCACTCCAGCGTCGGAAGGCACGGCGTCCGATGATGCCGACACGTCGGGGCGGGTGGCCGCCGGCCGGTATTTCGACCAGGCGCGCGCGGAGGCCGCCGTTCGTGAACTACTGATCGCGGTGGGCGAGGACCCGGACCGGGAAGGGTTGCGGCGCACCCCGACTCGGGTCGCCAACGCCTACCGTGAGATGTTCGCGGGGCTCTACACTGAACCCGACGATGTTCTCGCTACCACCTTCAACGAGGATCACGATGAACTTGTCCTCGTCAAAGACATCCCGATCTATTCGACCTGCGAACACCATCTGGTGTCCTTCCATGGTGTCGCCCACCTCGGGTACATCCCGGGGGTGAGCGGCCAGGTGACGGGTTTGTCGAAACTGGCCCGCCTGGTTGACCTCTACGCCAAACGGCCGCAGGTGCAGGAGCGTCTGACCAGCCAGGTCGCCGATGCGATCGTGCGGCGGCTCAATCCGCGCGGGGTGATCGTGGTGATCGAGGCCGAGCATTTGTGTATGGCGATGCGCGGTATCCGCAAGCCGGGTGCCCGGACCACCACCTCTGCGGTCCGTGGCATTTTCAAGACCAGTGCCGTATCGCGCGGCGAAGCGCTCGACCTGATCACCCGATGACCACGACGCCGTGAGCGCCGATCGCACCCTGGTGATGGGGGTCGTCAATGTCACCGCGGACTCGTTCTCCGACGGCGGACGCTATCTCGATATCGATGACGCCCTCGCTCACGGTGAACAGTTGCTTGTCGACGGGGCCGACATCGTTGATGTCGGCGGCGAATCGACCCGGCCGGGTGCCCTGCGCGTCGACGCCGATATCGAAGCTGCGCGCGTGGTCCCGGTGATCGCCGCGCTCGCCGCCGGCGGTGCGACGGTGTCGGTGGATACGATGCGGGCGTCGGTGGCGGCCGCGGCTATCGAGGCCGGGGCGTCGATCATCAACGATGTGTCCGGCGGCCGCGCGGACGCCGACATGGCGCCGTTGCTCGCCGATGCGGGTGTTCCCTGGATTCTTATGCATTGGCGCCCGGCCGCCGATCAGTCCGATGCCGGTCGCCGCTTCACTCATCGCGTTGACGACACCGGCGGTTATCGCGATGTGGTTGCCGAGGTCAGCGGGGAATTGCTCGGTCAGGTCGATGCGGCGGTGAGCGCAGGCGTCGATCCCGCCCGGATCATCCTCGATCCCGGCCTTGGTTTCGCTAAGACCGCCGCACATAACTGGGCCCTGCTCAACGCGTTGCCGACCCTCGTCGGACTCGGTTTTCCCGTGCTGATCGGTGCGTCACGCAAACGTTTTCTCGGCACCCTGCTTGCCCGCGATGGCGTTGACCGTCCACCCGCTGGACGTGAGGTAGCGACGGCCGCGATCACCGCTCTCGCCGCCGCGGGCGGGGCGTGGGGAGTGCGCGTGCATGATGTCGCGGCCAGTCGGGATGCGGCGCTGGTTGCCGCCGCCTGGCGGTCGGGCAGCCTGACCCGCACGCCGCACACCGGAACTTCCCAGACCTGTGCCCTCCAGACCAGCGACGGGGACCGGCTTCATGGCTGACCGCATCGAATTACGCGGCCTGCGGGTGCGCGGGCATCACGGCGTCTTCGACTTCGAGCGCCGTGACGGACAGGATTTCATCATTGATGTCACCCTGTGGCTGGATCTGCGGGCGGCCGCCGCGTCGGATGATCTCGCCGATACGGTCCACTACGGCGAACTGGCCCAGCAGGTGCATCAGATCGTAGCTGGTGAGCCACGCAATCTGATCGAAACCGTTGGCGGGGAGATTGCCGACACGATCATGACCGATGACCGGATCGCGGCATGCGAGGTTGTTGTGCACAAGCCGTCCGCGCCGATCCCGCTGGATTTCGCGGATGTCGCCGTGGTGACCCGGCGGTCCCGCAAGTCGATGGGCGGGCAAGGATGAGCACGCCGCCGCGAACCGACGGTGGCAGTGGTGCGGGTACGGACAATTCGGGGGTTCGCACCCGGGCCGTGTTGTCGGCGGGCACCAATCTCGGTGACCGGGCCGGGTATCTGCGATCTGTCGTGGAGGGTTTCGGCACCGACGTGGTGGCGGTGTCGAGCGTCTACGCCACCGCTCCCTGGGGTGGGGTAGCGCAACCGGATTTCTACAACATCACGCTCATCGTCGAGGGTGCGCGGACCCCACGTGACTGGCTCGACGCCGGTGTCGCGCTCGAACATGCCGCCGATCGTGTTCGTGAAAAGCATTGGGGTCCAAGGACTCTCGATGTCGACGTCATTACCGTCACCGATCTGGCGGCTGGTGCCATGCCGGTGATCAGTGACGATCCGGTGCTCACCCTGCCGCATCCGCACGCCGCACAGCGTGCCTTCGTACTGGTGCCGTGGCTCGAGATCGACCCGGACGCGGTGTTGCCCACCGCTGCCGGTCCACGGCGCGTCGATGATCTGATCGCCGCGCTACCCGCGGATGAACGTGTCGGCGTGCGGGTGGTTGGTGAGCAGGCTCTGGGGCAGCAACATCTGACGCGGCAAGGCCCGGGGCACGGGCGTCTGGCATCGGAGATCGGTGGGTACAGATGAGTCCAGCGCCCAGCAGCGATGATCGCGGACCCGACGGTCACTATTCGGGACTCGGGCCCACCCGGTTACGTGATCTGGCCTTGACCGCGGTCGTGGTCGCGGTGATCGTCTGGATTCTCGTTCGGTACAACTATTCAAGTCTGCCGCCGTTGCCGTTGCTGGCCGGAGTCGTGCTCTACATCCTCGCCGCGCTGGAGATTGCGATCGGATTCGTCGTACGTGCCCGTGTCGATGAACGCCAGGTCGGGCGGGCGCATGGGCAGTTGCATCCGTTGACCGCCGCGCGGGTGCTGGCGCTGGCAAAGGCGTCGGCCATTCTGGGTGCCGTCGCGGTCGGCGGATGGGTGGGCATGCTGGTATTTCTGCTGAGCCAACATGAGGTGGCCGCGGCCGATAACGACCGGCCCGGCGCGATCATCGGAACCATCGGAGGGGTGGTACTGGTCGTGGCCGCCCTGTGGCTGGAGTATTGCTGCCGCGCGCCCGACGATCCCACCGACGACGCCGCCGGAGCCCGGCCAACCGGTCATCCCGGGCCGGCCTGAATGGCGTGCCGAACGATTTTGGTACTGGAATCATGACTCTCCGTCCGTGCCTGGCCTGCGCGCGGCACCTTAACGGGTAAGTTCACGGTCATGACGACCTCGAACGGCCGTTCCGCCGGTAGTCGACGCTCCGGTCGCGCGGCGCAGTGGCTGCTCGGCCTGCTGATTGTGCTCGCCGTAGCGGCGAGCATCCTGATGGTGTTTACCGACAAGATCAGCATCGCCGGGTCATTGGCGGTGATCGCAGCGCTCTGGGCCGCGGTGATCGGAGCGATTCTGGTGACGAAGTTCCGTCGTCAGGCCGAATCCGCGGAAACTAAGAGTAAAGACCTGCGCCTGGTCTACGAGTTGCAACTCGAACGCGAGATCGCCGCCCGTAGGCAGTACGAACTCGACGTCGAAGCGACGATCCGCAAGGAGATCGGCGAGGAGACGGGCACGGAACTGGCCGAGTTGAAGGCACAGGTGCTTGCGCTGCGTTCCAGTCTTGAACAGTTACTGGGGGAGGCGCTGCCCGATCAGCGGACCGCGCTGCCCAGTGAGAAGCTGCGTGAGCTGGCATCAGGGCTCGGCCGCTCAAACTCCGATAATCCAGACGCCTACAGTTCCGCTGCGTTTAGCGGGTCGGCGTATTCGCGGGACGGATTCGATTCGCCCGCATACGGTGTGCACGATGACAGTGCGGTAGCGGCTCGGGATTTCGCCGCCGCAGCACCCGCGCCGGATATCCGACACCGGCATGAGACCGGATACGCCGCCGCCGACCCGAATGAGCTGACCGAGATCATCCCGGTGATCACCGATGCCGTCGAGGAGCCGGCGGTCCCCTCCGTCGATGAGACGCCGCAGCACGAGCAGGCCGATCGACCAGCCGCCCAGACTGAGTCCGCCCCGGACAACCCCGACCCGAATGAGACTGCAGATACCCCCGGAGTGCAAGGAAGTCCGGGTCGCCACACAAGTATTGATGCTGACGCACCGGCGGTATCGGCAGAACCGGTCGGCGGTCACCGTCGTCGTGAGCATGATGGCGACGCGGCCCATTCCGCAGGGCTTCCCGTTGCGGAATTGCTGAACCAGCTGCGGCAGTCGACGGGCGGCGGGGGCCGTCGACGGCGCGACAGCTAAGAGTCCGTGTGCGCACGCCGGGATACCGGGCGTGCGGCTGACCTGGCGGGTTCGCTTTTCAACGTGGCGTGCGCCTAGTCTTGCGGTGCCCTATTCTTGCGCCGAAATGTCTGGTACCCGCTGGCTGATCGCGGGACTGGAACGGACCTTGGAGGACACCGGTGACCTCACCTAGCGGCCGTCGTGCCGTGCCGCCGATATTTCGCGACGTCTCCGGTAGCCATGTCGGCTCGGCGGCGGTGGCAGCTGGCTTGGCTGGGGTAAGTAATCTCCCCACGCCCGCGAGGCTCACCGTCGGTATCGTGTCCGCTGGCCGTGTCGGTACGGCGCTGGGTGAGGCGCTTGAGCGGGCCGGTCACGTCGTCGCCGGGGTCGTGGCACGGTCGCGGCAATCGCGTCGTCGTGCTCTCGAACGTCTTCCCGAATCGGAGATCCTTGATCTCGGTGATGTCCTGGCCCGGTCCGAACTGCTCATTATCGCCGTCCCTGACGCCGTGTTATCGCAGGTCGTCGCCGAAATTGCCGCAACCGGGCGGCTTCGTCCACGCACTCTGGTGATGCATACCGCGGGTGCGCACGGGGTGGCGATCCTGGAGCCGCTGCGCGCATTCGGGGCGTTCGCATTGGCGGTGCACCCGGCGATGACTTTTATCGACTCCGGCGAAGACACGGCCCGTCTCGCACAGGCGTGCTTCGGTGTCACCGCCGCCGACGAGGTGGGTTTTGCGATCGCATCGGCGCTCGTACTTGAGATGGGTGGTGAACCAATCCGGATCGCCGAGGAAAATCGCACGCTCTACCATGCCGCATTGGCCCATGGCGCCAATCATCTCGTCGCGCTCGTCATCGATGCCGTCTCGGCGTTGAACGCCGCGATCGAGGGCACAGACGGGGCCCGGGCACGTGACGTCGCAACCGTCGACGGCAATGCGGTATTGCTGGCCGAACGCATCCTTGGTCCGCTGGTCACCGCGGCGTTGCGTAACGCGCTCGAACTCGGTCCGCGGGCGTTGACGGGTCCGGTGGCTCGTGGTGACGCGGACGCTGTTGCCGATCATCTCACCGCGTTGCGCGGGCTGCCCGGCGGTGCGGCTCCGGGGTCGATCGCCGCCGCCTACCGAATTCTCGCTCGTCGCGCCGCAACCTATACCGACGCTCCCGACGATCTACTCGATGTGCTGGAGGCACCGTGAATAAGGCTTTTGTCCCAGGCGAACTCACCGTGCACCGCGATCCTTCGACGCTGCGTTCGGTCAGCGGGGCGTTGCGGCGGACGGGTAAGCGGGTGGTGCTTGTGCCGACCATGGGGGCGCTGCATGCGGGGCACCTGGAATTGGTGCGGGCGGCCAAGGCCAAGGGTGATGCGGTGGTGATCGTCTCGATCTTCGTGAATCCGTTACAGTTCGGCCCCAGCGAGGATCTCGACGCTTATCCGCGCACTTTTGAATCCGACATCGTGCTGCTGCGTCAGGCTGGCGTCGAATTAGTTTTCGCCCCAACAGTTTCCGATATGTATCCGAACGGTCCGCGAACCACTGTCACGCCCGGGAATCTCGGCGATATCCTCGACGGTGCCGCCCGCCCAGGACATTTCGCAGGTATGCTGACGGTGGTCTGCAAGCTGCTCAACATTACGACCCCGCACGCCGCCTACTTCGGCGAAAAGGATTATCAGCAACTCATTCTCATCAAGCAGATGGTTGATGATCTCAATATTGATGTTGAGATCGTCGGAGTCCCGACGGTCCGGGAGGCCGACGGACTCGCCATGTCGTCACGGAACCGGTATTTGACCCCGGGCGAACGGGATGTAGCCACTACGCTCTCGGCGGCGCTGACCGCGGGTTCGTATGCGGCACCGGCCGGGCGTGATGCGATTATTGCTGCGGCACAATCGGTGTTGAGTTCTGTTCCGCAACTCGACGTCGATTATCTCGCGTTACGCGGACGGTTACTTGAAGAACCTCCCGAACGTGGAGACGGCCGCCTGCTTGTCGCCGCCCGCATCGGCTCGGCACGACTGATCGATAACGTGGGTGTCGCGATCGGCATCGAACACGCGGCGCACTGAGACGGGGCCGCGATGCTGCTCACTGTTGAGATCGGGAACACTAACATCCACCTCGGCGTCTTCGCCGGTGTCGGCGACAACGCGAAACTAGTGCGTGACTGGCGCATTCACACCGATCCGCATTACACCGCCGATGAATTGGCGCTGCTGCTGCGTGGATTGCTCGGCACGGATATCGAGCAGGTGACCGGAGTCGCGGCGTTATCCACGGTGCCCGAATTGTTGCGCGAACTGCGGGTGATGCTGCGCCGTTACTACGCCCGCGGCTATAACGTCCTGCTCGAACCTGGGGTTCGCACGGGGGTGCCGTTACTGGTGGATAACCCGAAGGAGGTAGGTGCCGACCGGGTGGCCAATTGCCTTGCTGCGCATCATATTTACGGTGGTCGGTGTATCGTAGTGGCCTTCGGTACCGCCACCGTTGTCGACGCGGTATCGGCGAAGGGTGAATTCCTCGGCGGTGCGATCGCACCCGGCGTCAATCTGGGGGTGGCGGCGTTGAGTGAACACACCGTCAGTGTGCGTCGGGTTGAACTCATGCCGCCCAGGTCGGTGCTCGGCAAGAATACGGTCGAGGCGCTGCAGTCGGGCATTTTGTACGGATTTGCCGGACAAGTCGACGGCCTGGTCACTCGGGTGCGCGAGACGGTTGACGGTTTCGACGGTGATGATGTGACCGTGGTGGCGACGGGATTCCTGGCTCCGCTCATCGTCGCCGAGAGCCGCACTCTCACCACCGAGCACACCTATCTCACGCTTGAGGGGTTGCGATTGGTGTACGAGCGCGCCAAAGGGCAGACGCGTACCCGCGGCGGCCGATGAGGCGACCGCCTCCGCCGGACCGGGGTATTCGCACGTCGAGATTTTGCGTACGCGCAGCAAGAAAAGAATTCTTGTCTGGCGGACGGCCCATCCGGTGTGGCAAACTGGGCGCCGTGATCATGAGCTGTCTGGAGTGTTGTCGGGGCTGAGTCCGCTATCTGCGGCCGCCCTTTGTCGACCCACTCCCGCTCGTTTCGATCATTTCGAGGATTGTTCTCATGACCGCTTCGGTCCAGTTTTCTGTCAGTGCCGATACCTATCCCGTGCAGGCATCGGCCCCCGGTTCGCCACTCTCGGTTCAGCCGGGCGATTATCGGGCGGCCGTCGCCGCAGGTGCCATCCCCGTCGATATTCGCAGCCACCGTAAACGAAGCGTCGATGGTGCGTTGTTCGGCGCGCTCGCCATCGATCCCACCGAGGTCATTGACCTGTTGACTCCCGGTGACGTCAAGGCGTTGCGGCTGGCCACCACCGATGCCCGCTGGATTCTGGTCAGCGATGACGGCCATGAGGCGGAATGGTTTGCCTGGCATTTACAGGCTCGTGGTGTTATCGGCGCGGTCTTCGTTGTCGGCGGATTCCGTCGGCTGCGCAGCGCCGGGATCAACGGACAAATAAACCGGGGCGAGCTGGAGGTGTTCTCCGCACACTGATTGCGGATGTCCCGGAGGGCACCGGTGTTCATCTCGCTCGCAGCGGGCCGATAGTCTTGCAGGGGTGAGCGACAGCCTGACCACGCCGGATGCGACAAACCCAGCCCAAGAGGAAGCGGCCCGCAAGCACGCAACCCGTAAGGGCGCTGACTCTGACGGGACCGACCCTAAGGTCGCTGACCAGACGCCTGAGCAGCTGCGTATTCGCCGGGAGAAGCGCGAACGCATCCTGAGTGAGGGCCGGCAACCGTATCCGGTGTCTATCCCACGCACGCACACACTCGGCGAGATCCGTGGTAGCTACTCGGGCCTGGAGGCGGGCACCGAAACCGGCGAGTTGGTCGGGGTGGCCGGGCGGATCATCTTCCTGCGCAATAAGGGCAAGCTGTGTTTCGCGACGCTGCAGGAGGGTGACGGCACCCAGTTGCAGGCGATGATCAGCTTCAACGGTGTCGGTGAGGACTCGTTGGTGCGGTGGAAGGCCGAAGTCGATCTCGGTGACATCGTCTTCGTTCACGGCCAGGTGATCAGTTCCCGTACCGGCGAGTTGTCGGTGCTGGCCGACGGGTGGGAGATGGCGTCGAAGGCATTGCGTCCCTTGCCTATTGCTCATAAGGAGCTGAATGAGGAGACTCGCGTGCGCCAGCGCTACGTCGACCTCATTATGCGTCCGGAGGCCCGCGAGATCGCTCGTACCCGCGTCGCGGTGATCGCGGAGTTGCGTAAGGCGCTCGGCACACGGGATTTCCTCGAAGTGGAGACCCCGATGCTGCAGACACTGCATGGCGGAGCTGCGGCGCGGCCTTTTGTCACCCACTCCAATGCCTTCGATATCGATCTTTTCTTACGTATCGCGCCCGAACTGTTCCTCAAGCGCTGCATCGTCGGCGGCATCGAGCGGGTCTTCGAGATCAACCGAAACTTCCGTAATGAGGGTGCCGACTCCACGCATTCGCCCGAATTCGCGATGCTGGAGACCTACCAGGCGTACGGCACCTATGACGATGCCGCGGTGATGACTCGTGAACTGGTGCAGGAGGTGGCTCTCGGGGCGCTGGGCACGCTGACTCCGACGATGCCCGACGGTACGGTCTACGACCTTTCCGGCGAATGGACATCGCTGCAGATGTACCCGTCGTTGTCGGAGGCGCTAGGCACCGAGATCGTGCCCGACGGCGGCCCCGACCATCCCGGTACCACCGTCGAGGAGTTGCTGGCCATCGCCGCCCGTGTCGGCGTGGAGATTCCGAAGGACAAGGGATACGGCCACGGCAAGCTGGTCGAGGAACTGTGGGAGCATCTGGTGGGCGATAAGCTCTCGCAGCCGGTGTTTGTCCGGGATTTCCCGGTGGAGACGTCGCCACTGGTGCGTGCGCACCGCTCGATCCCGGGTGTGGTGGAGAAGTGGGATCTCTATGTGCGTGGTTTCGAGCTGGCCACGGGCTACTCCGAACTGGTCGATCCGGTGATCCAGCGGGAACGGTTCATAGACCAGGCTCGCCTGGCCGCCGCAGGGGACGACGAGGCGATGGTGCTCGACGAGGAATTCCTCGCCGCCATCGAATACGGCATGCCGCCGACGGCGGGTACCGGAATGGGTATCGACCGCCTGCTCATGGCGCTGACGGGGCTGGGTATCCGTGAGACGATCCTATTTCCGCTGGTCAAGCCGCGATCGTAGTCGTGGTGTGAGGGCGGGGGCCGAGCGCTGAGCACAGCTGGTCGGGGTATTCATGTCTGATTCTGCCGAATCCGCCTCTTTTGCTCATCCGGCCCCGTAGTTTTGACTTTCACTCCATGTCAGAACGAAGGATTGTCATGACTGCGCCGTACACCGAGACCACCCAGCGGGCGGTCGACACCGTCCGAGCCAACGCCCTCGGTGACCTTCTGCATCGCACCGCAGTCCGCCTGCCCGATAAGACCGCCATCGTCGATGGCGACGTGCGGCTTACCTATGCGGAATTCGATGCCACGGTCAATCGCTGCGCCAACACATTGACAGCCCGCGGGCTCCGCAAGGGTGACCGGCTCGTCCTGATCAGCCACAATTGCTGGCAGTTTGTGGTGCTGAACTTCGCCTGTGCCCGTGTCGGCGTGATCTTGGTGCCCGTGAACTTCGGTCTGGGAGCCACCGAGATCGCGTTTATTCTCGACCACAGCGTAGCCACGGGTGTCATCGTCGAGGATCGGCTCGCACCAACTGCGATCGAGGCGGTTGCGATCGCGGGCACCGACATCGCGGTGCGCGGCTGGATCGGGCTGTCAGGGGTAGCGCCGATTGCGGGCTGGGAGCCGGTCGAGGGATGGATGACGTCCGGCGATGCCAGTGCCCCCACCCTCATCATTGCCGACGATGACCCGGTGCGCATGATGTACACCTCCGGAACTGAATCGCGGCCGAAGGGTGTGCTGCTCTCCTCGAAATCACTGATGACGCAATATATGTCGTGCATTATCGATGGTGGCATGGAGGCCTCGGATATCGAGATCCACGCGCTGCCGCTCTATCATTGCGCGCAACTCGACTGCTTCTTATCCACCGATGTTTATCTCGGCGCCACCAGTATCATCCTGCATGTTCCCGATGCGGCGAATATCCTCGCGACCATCGAGAGCGAGCGGGTGACCAAACTGTTTTGCCCGCCGACGGTGTGGATCGCACTGCTGCGCCACCCCGATTTCGATACGCGTGATCTCTCCTCGCTGCGCAAGGGCTATTACGGCGCCGCGGCGATGCCGATTGAGGTGTTGCGTGAACTGGCCAGCCGATTACCGCAGGTACGACTGTGGAACTTCTACGGGCAGACCGAAATGTCGCCGTTGGCAACGATTCTGCAGCCGCATGAGCAACTGGATCGGGCTGGGTCTGCGGGGCGCGCGGCGCTCAATGTCCAGACGCGGGTCGTCGACGATGAAGATAATCCGGTGCCGGTCGGGGAGGTCGGCGAGATCGTGCATCGCAGTCCGCATGCCGCCCTCGGCTATTACAACGATGAGGAGAAAACCGCAGCGGCCTTCCGTAATGGGTGGTTTCACTCCGGCGACCTCGGCGTGATCGATAAAGACGGTTATCTCTCTGTGGTCGACCGCAAGAAAGACATGATCAAGACCGGTGGCGAGAATGTCGCCTCACGTGAGGTGGAAGAGGCAATCTATCTACTCGACGGGGTTGCCGAGGTTGCGGTTTTCGGTGTGCCGCATCCGAAATGGATTGAGGCGGTGGCTGCGGTCATCGTACCCAAACAAGGAGCTGTACTCACCCGCGAACAAGTTGACGAACATGTGGCTACGGTTCTCGCCGGCTACAAGCGACCGAAGTTTGTCGTATTCGCGCAGGCGCTGCCGAAGAATCCCTCGGGCAAGATCCTCAAGAAGGATCTGCGGGTCGAGCACGCCCGAATTGCTGACTGATGTGTATGGGGGTAGCGGCCGTCTCGAATGCCGGCAATCGCGAGTGCGCCCTTCGCCGTTTCTGAGGGTCGGAAGAAATAGCGAAGGGCGCAGTGCGGATTCCAGATCAGTAACCGGTGGTGAATCGCTGCCGCACGTGTGCGCGCTGCTCGATCTCATCGACGAAGGCGAGCGCGAAGTCGGCGCCGGAGATCGCCGAACTACCGTCCTCCGCGGTCACGAGTAAGTCACCGCCGGTGCGGTAGGCGCCGATCGCCTCGCCCGGGGCGAAGGAACCGAAGAGCCTGGCCGGTGAGACGTAGAACCAGTCCAATTCTTCTGGTGCTTGCCGGAATTGGGCGAGAACGTCGGCGTGCGCGAGTGCTTCAGGTTTCGCTGCGTCGGGGAATTCAGGGGTATCGACCAGGCGTGGTCCGTCTTCGGTGAGCAGCGAACTACCGGCGCCGCCGACAACGCCGACGCGGGTGTTGTGGTCGATGGCGGCCTTAGTGATCAGCGGGACAAGTTCGGCCAGTGGTTGTCCGTCGACGTCGCGTCCGTGTACCGCGATCACCAGCACGTCGGCATCGGCCGCCGCGGCATCGAGTGTGCCGGTATCTGCCAGCGAACCTACCCGGTAGTCGACGCCGGGTACCGGCTCGGCGGGCGCGCCGTGGCGGCTGTAGGAGATGACGTGATGATTGCGTGAGGCGGCCTCCGTGGCGATGTGTCCGCCGGCGTAGCCGGTCCCGCCGAAGATAGTGATTTTTGTACTCATGTGTGGACACAACCAGCCGAGGTGCGATTGATATTCCGTCGGGTGATCACCGCGTGCCGAATGCTGACAGGCACTGGTCCCCGGGCTCGTCGACCGATCGTCAGAGC
>JASGFW010000047.1:0-29633 GCA_047605305.1 Gordonia sp. (in: high G+C Gram-positive bacteria) | reverse complement strand
CGGCACAATCTGATGCGGCACAATCTGATGCGCCCCAAAAGCAGGTGGCCCAGCCAGAGGAGCCCCGCACGGCGACGCTGGCGGCTGGTTATGAGGCGGTGCTGTTGGATCTGGACGGAACCGTGTTTGCCGGGCATCGGCCGCTGGCAGGGGCGCGGAGCACCCTCGATGCCCTCGATCTGCCACAACTGTTCGTGACGAACAACGCGAGTCGTCGGCCCGACGCCGTTGCGGCACATCTCGTTGAACTTGGCTTTTCCGCGACTCCCGAGCAAGTGGTGACGAGTGCGCAGACGGCTGCGCGACTGCTCGCTGAACACCTCGAACCGGGTTCGCGGGCATTGGTGTTGGGCAGCGACGGGCTGGCCCAAGAGGTGCGTGAGGTGGGTATCGGCGTCACTCGCAGTGCCAATGACCGTCCGTCGGCGGTCATCCAGGGTTTCTCACCTGACATCGGGTGGGCCGAACTTTCTGAAGCGGCATTGGCGATCCGCGCCGGCGCGTTGTGGATCGCGACGAATCTGGACGCTACCTTGCCGTCAGAGCGTGGGCAGGTTGTCGGTAACGGCTCTCTTGTCGCCGCGGTGGCCAATGCGACCGGTGTGCAACCGCTTGTCGCCGGTAAGCCGGCGGCGCCGCTGATGGTGGATGCGATCACGCGCAGCGGCGTCACCTCGCCGCTGGTTATCGGGGATCGTCTGAACACCGACATTGAGGGCGCACATTCCGTCGGACTCGACAGTGCGCTCGTTCTCACCGGTGTGAGTACCGCTAAGGACCTGCTACTCGCTTCGCCACAGCAACGCCCGACCTACGTCCTCGACGACCTGACCGGTCTGCTGGCTGACCTCGCCCGCGTCCGGATCGCGGAGCAGCCCGAGTGGACCATCGCTCTATCGGGTGCAACGCTCACCGTGACGTCGACCGGCGAGGCCCAGTCGTCGTGGGTGAGTCTGCTGCCCGCGCTTACCTATGCGGTATGGCAGTTACGGGACGGCCACGATCACGCCGCGGGTTCGCCTGATATTGCGGCGATCACCATCACCAGTGACGATGAGGCTGTACGCAGCCGTCTACGCGCGCTCGGTGTCACCGATCTGCGCTAGCGTGGTACCCGACATGAACGACGATCGCAACAGGCCGGTACCCGGCCCACATCTGATGCCCGGCGCCCTCATACGTGGTGCCCAGGCTCGCGTCGATGCAACCGTGGACGGGCCGGGCGGGCGTGTCGGTTCTATTGATGGTGTTGTCCCTGTGGGCGCGAGAGTGGACGCATTGCTCGCGCAGATTGACGAGATTCGTGCGGCGACCGACGGTGCGTTCGATCTCGCGGCACTCGCTCGTCAGAGCGCACTGTTCGAGCAGGCACATGAGGCGTTGACGGGTGCGCTGGCCGAGGTCGACCGGCAATGAGGCTTGCCTGAGTGGCCGCCCGAGCCCGCCTTGACGCCGAACTCGTTCGCCGGGGATTGGCCCGTTCACGCGAGCAGGCCCGTGAACTCATCGACGCGAAACTGGTGAAGGTCAACGGTGTCGTCGCCAGCAAACCCGCTACGAACGTCGCCAAGGACACGCCCATCGTCGTCGTCGACGATGACTCGCGGGACGATTGGGCGTCGCGGGGCGCCCATAAGTTGATCGGGGCGCTCGACGCGTTCAGTGCGGATGGACTCGATGTGACCGGTCGACGATGCCTGGACGCGGGCGCTTCGACCGGCGGATTCACCGATGTTCTGCTGCGCCGGGGCGCGGCCGAGATTGTGGCTGTCGATGTCGGATACGGCCAACTGGTGTGGCGCTTGCAAAACGATGACCGCGTCGTCGTTCATGACCGCACCAACGTCCGCAACCTCACCGCCGCCGACATCGGCGGCCCGGTGGATCTTGTCGTCGCCGACCTCTCGTTCATCTCGCTCGCGCTGGTGTTGCCGGCCTTCGCCGCGTGTGCCCGGCCGGGGGCCGATCTACTGCCGATGGTGAAACCGCAGTTTGAGGTCGGCAAAGATCGCGTCGGTGCCGGCGGGGTGGTGCGCGATCCGGCGTTGCGTGCCGGTGCGGTTGAACATGTTGCACGAACTGCGGCGCAGCTCGGTTTCGTCACTCGTGGTGCGGTCGCGAGTCCATTGCCGGGGCCGTCGGGCAACGTCGAATATTTTTTGTGGCTCACCTACCGTCCCCAACCGCACCACGACGCGGCCGCGTCGTCCGGGGCAGATAGGGTCGATACCCGGACCGACCTGCCTGACGATGCTGCCGAGATTTCGGCCATGATTCGTCGGGCTGTCGACGAGGGGCCGAGCTGAACGCGTCGTCCGTAGCTGGAGAAGGGAAGCACGTGGTCAACGAGTCTCTCGCCGATCGTTCCGGTCGCCGCGAGTTTCTGGTAGTGGCCCATACCGGTCGCGAGATCGTGACCCAAACCGTCGTATCGATCGCACGCCACTGCGCGCAGGCCGGTGTTGTGCTGCGCATCGTCGATCACGACCTGCACGCGGATAACCCGGCTGACGCAGATGGTTTCGGTGCAGATGGTTTCGGTGCAGATGGTTTTGGTGCAGACAGCGTGCAGGCGGATGTCGACGAGCAGAGCCGGGCACGTCGACGCAGCCATCCCGTCGATCTTGCCGGGTTGCACGAGACCGGCGCCGAAGTTGAGGTGACCTCGGGCGTTGCAGCCTCGGCCGAGGGCTGCGAGGTGGTGATCGTGCTCGGCGGTGACGGAACCTTTTTGCGTGCTGCCGAACTGGCCTACCCCGCCGGGGTGCCGGTTCTCGGTATCAACCTGGGACACATCGGATTCCTCGCTGAGGCCGAGGCCAACCGCGTCGACGCCGTGATGCGTCAACTCATCGCACACGACTATCGCGTGGAACCGCGAATGACGCTAGATGTGAGTGTGCACGACCCAGCACGACCTGACACGCCCCAACGAAGCTGGGCGCTCAACGAAATCGCCATCCTCAATCGGACCAACAACGGCGTGCTCGAACTGGTGACCGAGGTGGATGGTCGGCCCGTGTCGGCATTCGGTGCCGATGGCGTACTTGTGTCCACACCGACAGGGTCGACGGCGTACGCGTTTTCGGCGGGCGGACCGGTCATGTGGCCCGATCTTGAGGCGATTCTCGTTGTCCCGAGCAATGCGCATGCGTTGTTCGCCCGGCCGATGGTGACAAGCCCACGGTCGCGGATCGCGGTGGAGATCGACAAAAACGGACGCTGCGCGGTAGCCCTGTGCGATGGCCGCCGCAACCTTGACGTGCCCGCGGGTGCCCGGGTGGAAGTGGTGCGCAGTTCGCGTTCGGTGCTGTGGGTGCGGATCGATTCCGACCCGTTCGCCGACCGACTCGTCACCAAGTTCCGCCTGCCGGTCACCGGCTGGCGGGGGAGGCAGGAATAGCCGTGCTCGAAGAGCTGTCGATCACCGGCCTCGGGGTTATCGACGAGGCGTCGGCGCAGTTCCCACCCGGATTCACCGTCCTCACCGGTGAGACCGGGGCCGGTAAGACGATGATCGTCACCAGCCTGCGGCTGCTTTCGGGTGCGCGGGCGGATTCGGCCCGGGTGCGGTCGGGGAGCGCGAAGGCCGTGGTGGAGGGACGATTCCGGCCTCAGCGCAGGACTGCGGGGTCCCCAGACGAGCCCGCGGCCCAGGAACTGCCTGAGTCCACCGATCTCGGTTCAGTTAGCGACATTCTTGAGTCGAGCGGTGCCGAACTCGATGAGGACGGCACGCTGATCGCGGTGCGTACCGTCGGCTCCGACGGACGTTCCCGCGCGCACCTGGGCGGCCGTTCGGTGCCGGTGGGTGTGCTCTCCAAAGCCACGGGCGCATTGCTGACCATCCACGGTCAAAACGATCAGCTGCGCCTACTGCGATCTGAGCATCAGCGTCGTGCCCTCGATACCTTCGGTGGCGAGCGAATCGCAAAGACAGTGGCGAAATACCGTGCGGCGCGCACGCAATGGATATCGATCCTCGATGAACTCGAGACACGCCGGGCCAATCACCGCGAACTTGCGCAAGAGGCAGACCGCCTGCGGTTTGGCATCGATGAGATCGCCGCAGTGGATCCGCTGCCGGGAGAGGATGACGAACTCGCCGACACGATCCGACGGTTGACCGATCTCGAGTCGATCAGGTCGGCGGCGCATGGTGCACATGACATGGTGGCCGGTGATTCCCGGTCGGTGATCGACACACTCGGACAGGCTCGATCTCTACTCGAAGCGGCTTCCGACGACGAGTTGGGCGGGCTGGCCCGGCGCGTGTCAGACGCGCTGGCCGTCGTCACCGATATCGGCGATGATCTTTCCGCTTTCGTCTCGGGTCTGCCTTCCGATGCAGACGAACTCGATAAGCTGCTCCACCGGCAGGGGGAGCTTAAGGCGCTCGTCCGCAAATACGCTCCGACGATTGACGGTGTGATCGCCTGGCGCGCCGACGCCGAAAATCGATTGGCGCAGATCGACGATCCGCAGGGCAGCATCGAAGAACTCGAGGTAGCGGCGGCCCGCGCTCGTTCGGTGGTCGAGGACGTCGCGACACAACTCGGTGAGCTTCGTCGTAAATCTGCTAAAACCATGGCGGCCAAGGTATCCGCGGAACTTGCGGGCCTGGCGATGGGTGATGCCGCGTTGGCGGTGACGGTCAAGGCCGAGCCCGCCGGGGACGATGACCGCCTGACCATCACGGTCGGCTCGGCTACCGCGCACGCCGGCAGCGAGGGAGCCGACCGTGTCGAATTCGCTCTCGTCGCTCACCGCGGTGCCGATCCGTTGCCGATCGCGAAATCTGCGTCGGGAGGCGAACTCTCCCGTCTCATGCTGGCCCTTGAGGTGGTGCTGGCCGAACCGACGTCGGGGTCGGTGATGGTTTTCGATGAGGTCGATGCCGGTGTCGGCGGCCGCGCGGCCGTCGAGATCGGACGACGGTTGGCGGTGCTGGCCCGCGCCCATCAGGTCATCGTGGTCACTCATTTGCCGCAGGTCGCGGCGTTCGCCGACACTCACCTGGTGATCGGCAAGACGTCGTCGTCGCGGGCACGGGCACAGACCAGTTCGGTCCGCACGCTCGACCGCGACGAGCGGGTGGCCGAATTAGCCCGCATGCTGGCCGGCCTCGGCGAATCCGATACGGGGCGCGCACATGCCGAAGAACTGCTCGCCACCGCGGAAAGGGAAAAATCCAGCCGCTGACGGCCGATACTCCTGTTGCTTATGTGACAAATGTTGTGAAAGTTACGGCGCGCCTCCCTGGAGATGCGCCCACAACCGTCAATTATGTGCTGCATGAAGATGCCCGCACTGCTCGCACGTAACACCAACGAACTGCCTGGCGTGTTTGGCATCGCCAGGATCGACAAGAACACCAGGCGACTCCTCGACCGTGTCGGCCCGGGAGATATCGCGATCCTCGACGAGGTCGATCTCGACCGCGTCACCGCCGACGCGCTCGTAGCGGCCAACGTCGTCGCCGTCGTCAATGCGTCGCCGTCGATCTCGGGACGCTATCCCAACCTGGGGCCGGAGGTGCTCGTCGCCTCGGGCATCGTGCTGCTCGACGATGTGGGCCCAGAGGTGTTCAAACGGGTCAAGGACGGTGCGAAGCTGCGCGTCTACGACGATCGGCTCTTCGTCGGCGATCGACGCCTGGCAATCGGTACCGAACTTGAGGAACGCCAGATCGCCGACATGATGATCGACGCCAAAACCGGTCTCGTCGACCATTTAGAAGCGTTCTCGGGTAACACTATTGAGTTCATTCGCAGCGAGTCGCCGTTACTGATCGATGGTGTGGGCGTGCCCGACGTCGACATCTCGCTGGCCGACAAGCATGTCGTTATTGTCGCCGACGGCCCCGACCACGACACCGATCTGCGGTCGCTCAAACCGTTCATCAAGGAATATTCGCCGGTGCTGGTGGGTGTCGGTGCTGGAGCGGACACGTTGCTCAAGGCAGGTTATGAGCCGGCGTTGATCGTCGGCGACCCGGCCGACATGAAGGTCTCGACACTCAAATGCGGTGCGCAGATCGTGTTGCCCGCAGATACGGACGGCCACGCGCCGGGACTCGACCGCATCCAGGATCTCGGTGTCGGGGCCACTACCTTCCCGGCCGCCGGGTCGGCCGGCGATCTCGCACTGCTTCTCGCCGACTATCACGGCGCCGCGCTGATCGTGACCGTCGGGTACGGCGGCACTCTCGACGACTTCTTCGACCGTTCGCGCCGGGAAAGCAATCCGTCGATGTTCCTCACCCGGCTCAAGGTCGGTCCGAAACTCGTCGACGCCAAGGCCGTTGCCACGCTGTATCGCAGCCGGGTGTCTGCCGCGGCTATCGCGCTGGTCGTATTCGCCGCGCTGGTCGCGGTGATTGCAGCGGTGTTGCTCTCCTCGGCGGGCAGCGAAGTCACCGACTGGGCGATCGCGCAATGGCATCATCTGGTCACCTGGGCGCGCGAGGTCTGGAATCGCTAACAGATGATTTCACTACGTCAGCACGCCATCTCTTTGGCCGCTGTCTTTCTCGCGCTCACGCTCGGACTGTTCCTCGGGTCGGGTTTCGTCGGCAACAAGATGAACTCGTTGACCGGCACCAGCCGCGATCGGATCGGAGAACTCGAGAGTGAGCGCGACGCGCTCAACGACAAGGTGAACATCGCCAACAGCTTTGACGCGGCGATCGCCGGCCGCATCATCGCCGATCAACTGCGCGGGCAGTCGGTGCTGGTGGTGGCGGCACCCAACGCCTACGGTGGCGATGTGAGTGCGGTGAACGCGGCGATCACCGGTGCCGGTGGTCTGGTGGCCGGCCAGCTCAAGCTCACCACGCAGTTGCTCGCAGATCAGCGTTCGGCGCAGCTGGACACCATTATCGACCAGACCATCCCCACCGGGGCGAGGTTACGGGCCGAACTCGTCGACTCCGGTGGTCGGCTCGGTGATCTACTGGGCACGCTGCTGGGCAAATCCGACGGCCGGTCATCGGCAACTGCAGCCGACCGCCGCACCGGATTGCAGGTGTTGCGTGATGGCGGTTTCATCCAGTACGCCGATGACGCGTTTCGCGCCGCAGATCTTGTCGTTGTGGTCACCGGCGGTGCGTTTCCGTCGGATTCGGGTGCCCAGGGGCAACTCGTCGCGCGGCTGGCCGCTGCGATGGCGGCGAGGGCCCGTGGCGGTGTTCTCGTCGGCCGGACCGGATCGGCGGCCGGTGGCTCGCCGATTGCCGTCGTGCGTTCGGATCCGACACTGAGTGCAGCTGTGTCCACAGTCGACAACATCGACCAACAGGTCGGTCGGATCACGAGCGTCCTGGTGCTCAATTCAGAGCGCTCGGGCCATACCGGCGCCTACGGAACCGGCGCCGGAGCGAAGGCGATTACCGTCGGTGCATCGGCATCGCAGGGTGGGCCCGCAGAGTAAGGATACGCGGCGTGCGGGCACGCCGCCGGTGTGGCGGCGCGAGGATCGGCCCGCGGGTGTTACCCTGGAGTCCCGTAGGTGAGAGGGTTTCCGACCCACTCCGGCCGACGGGAGATACGCGTTTTGCGACCACTGCGCCACGTGCAATCGAGCACGAAGCACATCTTTGTAACAGGCGGTGTCGCCTCTTCACTCGGGAAGGGGCTGACCGCGTCGAGTCTCGGGCAGTTGTTGACCGCCCGGGGTCTTCGAGTCACCATGCAGAAGCTTGATCCATACCTCAATGTGGATCCGGGCACCATGAATCCCTTCCAACATGGTGAGGTCTTCGTCACCGAAGACGGTGCGGAGACCGATCTCGATGTGGGCCACTATGAACGTTTTCTTGACCGAAATCTGTCGCAATCGGCGAATGTGACTACCGGCCAGGTGTATTCGACGGTAATCGCCAAGGAACGCCGCGGCGAGTACCTCGGCGAGACGGTGCAGGTGATCCCGCACATCACCGACGAGCTCAAGTCGCGGGTGCTGGCCATGCGTGCGCCCGGCGACGACGGCGAGCAGCCAGACGTGGTGATCACCGAAATAGGTGGAACTGTCGGCGATATTGAATCGCTGCCGTTTATCGAGGCCGCCCGCCAAATCCGTCACGACCTCGGCCGGGACAACGTCTTTTTCCTCCACGTGTCGCTGGTGCCGTACCTTGCCCCGTCCGGCGAACTCAAAACCAAGCCCACTCAGCATTCGGTGGCGGCGTTGCGCAACGTCGGTATCCAGCCGGACGCTCTCATCCTCCGGTGCGACCGCGACGTACCCGAGGCGTTGAAGAAGAAGATCGCACTGATGTGCGACGTCGACATCGACGGTGTGATCTCCACCCCGGACGCTCCGTCGATTTACGACATTCCCCGGGTGCTGCACAGTGAGCAGCTCGACGCCTACGTGGTTCGTCGGCTCAATCTGCCCTTCCGCGACGTGGATTGGACGGAGTGGGGTGAACTGCTCAACCGTGTGCACGAGCCCCGTGAGAATGTGCGTATCGCGCTTGTCGGCAAATACATCGACCTGCCTGACGCGTATTTGTCGGTGACCGAGGCGATCCGTGCGGGAGGCTTCGCGTGGCGGGCGCACACCGAGATCAAATGGGTGCCCTCCGATGACTGTGCGACCGACGCTGGAGCGCAGGCTGCTCTGGGTGATGTTGACGGTGTGCTCATTCCCGGCGGATTCGGAATCCGTGGAATCGAAGGCAAGGTGGGTGCGATCCGATATGCACGGCGCCGTGGGCTGCCGTTGCTAGGCCTGTGCCTCGGGCTGCAGTGCATCGTGATCGAAGCCGCCCGATCGGTGGGTCTCGACGGTGCCAGCTCAACCGAATTCGACCCTGATACAACGCATCCGGTGATTTCGACGATGGCCGATCAGGCGGATGCCGTCGCGGGCGAGGCGGATCTGGGCGGCACCATGCGGCTGGGTGCCTACCCGGCGATCCTGCAGCCGGGCAGCGTCGTCGCCGGGGCGTATGGTGCGCTTGAGGTATCTGAGCGGCATCGGCATCGCTTCGAGGTGAATAATGCCTACCGCGACAAGATCGCCGATTCGGGTTTGGTGTTCTCGGGTACCTCGCCGGACGGGCATCTCGTCGAATTCGTCGAGTATCCGACCTCGGTGCATCCGTTCCTTGCCGGCACCCAGGCGCACCCTGAGCTGAAGAGCCGTCCGACCAGGCCGCATCCGCTATTCCGTTCCTTCATTGAGGCCGCCCTGAAATACAAAGCGGCCGAGCGGCTTCCCGTTGATCTCGGTGACTACGACCCGCCCGCGCCGGCGGCCGGGCAGGCGCAGGAGAGCGCGTCCACCGAACACGAGGATGAGGGCGTCCAGGCTTGACCGGCTCGGACGGTGTGACCAGCGGAGCTGGATTCGGCAGCGGAACACACGATTTCGTCGTTGAATCCAGTGAAACGATTCATGAAGGCGCGATTATCGCGTTACGTGCGGATCGGGTAGTGATGCCCGGCGGTCATCTCGCTACGCGAGAGGTCGTCGAGCATCATGGTGCGGTGGCGGTGGTGGCCGCAGATGAACACGACCGCATAGCGATGGTGCGGCAGTACCGGCATCCGGTGGGCCGGCGACTGCTGGAGTTGCCCGCCGGACTGCTTGATCAGGGCCCCGCGGAGACCCCGCTGCGGGCGGCGCAACGTGAGTTGGCGGAGGAGGCCGATCTCGCTGCCGCTCACTGGGATGTGCTGATCGATCTCACGCTGTCACCCGGATTCACCGATGAGGCATTGCGTCTGTTCCTGGCAACCGGCCTGACGCGGTTGCATGCGGCGGCGAGACACGATGAAGAAGCCGACATGTCGCTGGAATGGGTGGGGCTCGACGACGCCGTCGACAGGGTTTTATCCGGCGAAATAGTCAACGCGACAGCCGTTTCCGGAATCCTGGCATATGCGGCCGTGCGTCGTCATGCCACCGGTGCGGTGCAGGGCACGTGGCCGTTGCGCAACCCGGAGGCACCATGGCCCGACCGGCCAACGGCCCTGTCTCGGCGCAAGGGCCGGTGACGACAAGTGGCCGCGAGCATCGACGATGAGGTATCCCGCTATCTGGATCATCTGACCGTCGAACGCGGTATGGCTGCGAACACGCTTGCCTCTTACGGGCGTGACCTCGCTCGGTATCGGCGTTACCTGCGTGGCCGCGGTATTAGCGAGATCGCTGAGGTCACTGAGAACGACGTTCAAGAATTCCTCGTGGAATTGCGACGTGGTGACGCGGCGGCCGGGGTAGCGCCGCTCGCGGATAGCTCGGTAGCCAGAACCCTGGTGGCCACCAGGGGATTTCACAAGTTCGCCACGGCTGAGGGAACGGTGAACGGCGACGTCGCGCGGGCGGTACGACCGCCACGGCCCGCGCGACGACTACCCAAGGCGCTTCCCGTCGACGACGTGTTCGCGATCCTCGACGCCGCCGGTGCTGGCGGGCATCCGCGGGCGCTACGCGATCGCGCGCTACTTGAACTGCTCTACAGCTGCGGTGCGCGGATCAGCGAGGTGACCTCGCTGGATCTCGGAGACCTCGACACCGACACGTTGACTGTCCTGTTGCGCGGTAAGGGCGGTAAGCAGCGTGTGGTGCCGGTCGGTGCGCCAGCCGCCGGCGCGGTGGATGCCTATCTGGTGCGCGGGCGGCCGGCACTGGTGCACCGTTCGTCGTCGGCGCTGTTCCTCAACGCGCGTGGCGGTCGGCTCACCCGACAGGGGGCGTGGCAGGTGCTCGCAGACACCGCAGTGCGCGCCGGGATCGCCGCCGGCGTATCACCGCACACGTTGCGGCACAGCTTCGCCACCCATCTTCTCGACGGCGGCGCCGACGTCCGGGTGGTTCAGGAATTGCTTGGCCATGCTTCGGTGACCACTACGCAGGTCTACACGCTTGTCACCGTCAACACGATGCGCGAGGTGTATGCCACCGCACATCCCCGGGCACGGTAACGACCGGAATGGCTGATCGCGATGAGGACAGCCGATGTCGGTACGCCACGACGGTGCTCCTGCGTAGTGTGACCGCATCGACACACTAGGCTGGATACATGTCGGGATGGCCAGACTGGGATCTATTCCATGTAGCCTCCCGGGAATTACGAGCCATGCACGAGCTAAGGCATACGCCACCACGGAGGGAGAAGCGGACGCCGTGAGCACTCCGAGCACACCGCGGTCTGGGACGCGCCCCGACGACCAGTACCGCATCGAGGTGTCGCCGGGTGCCGATGTCGACGAGACCGGGCACGATCAGGGCGAGATCGGCCCCACCGGCAGACCCTACCGATCTGTACCCGAACCGGCACTCATCGACCGGCACGGGCCGGCCACGGTGATTGCCGTCTGCAATCAGAAGGGCGGCGTCGGCAAGACAACCTCGACGATCAACCTTGGTGCCGCGCTCGCCGAATGCGGGCGCCGGGTGCTGCTGGTCGATCTCGACCCGCAGGGCGCCCTCTCGGCCGGGCTTGGCGTGCCGCATCATCAGCTCGACGAAACCGTCTACAACCTGCTGGTGCCCCCGCACGCCGCCATCGACGACGTACTGATGCGGACGAGGGTGGAGAACCTCGATTTGTTGCCGTCGAATATCGATTTGTCGGCGGCCGAGATCCAGTTGGTCAGCGAGGTGGGCCGGGAACAGGCCCTCGGGCGTGCGCTGCATCCGGTGCTCGACCGTTACGACGTGGTGCTGATCGACTGCCAGCCGTCGCTGGGTCTGCTGACCGTCAACGCGCTGGCCTGCGCCGACACGGTGCTCATTCCGATGGAATGCGAGTATTTCAGCCTGCGGGGGCTTGCTCTGCTCACCGATACGATCGAGAAGGTGCGGGATCGGCTCAACTTCCGGCTCACCCTCGGCGGGATTCTGGTCACCATGTTCGATGCGCGCACCCTGCATTCCCGTGAGGTGATGGCGCGCGTCGTTGAGGTGTTCGGTGATGCCGTCTACGACACGGTGATCGCGCGGACCGTCCGGTTCCCCGAGACCAGCGTGGCCGGTGAACCGATCACGTCGTGGGCGCCGCGTTCGACGGGTGCTAAGGCGTACCGGAACCTGGCCCGCGAGGTAATCGCACGCAACGTCAAGACGACATGACCACCCCTGTCGCCGAGACCGTCGACCGGGCCTCCGGTGACGCTCGGCCGGCGCACCCGGATGCTCCCGCCGAGAGTGGCGGATTCCGGGTCAAACTGGTGAATTTCGAGGGCCCGTTCGATCTGCTGCTCAACCTGATCAGCCAGCACCGGCTCGACGTCACCGAGGTGGCTCTGCATGCGGTCACCGACGAATTTATCTCCTACACCCGCGAACTCGGCCCCGAGCTGGGTTTGGAACAGACCACCGAATTCCTGGTGGTTGCGGCCACGCTACTCGACCTGAAGGCGGCGCGGCTGCTGCCGCGCGGTGAAATCGACGATCCCGAGGATCTGGCGTTACTCGAAGCGCGTGATCTGCTCTTCGCGCGGGTGCTCCAATACCGAGCGTATAAGCAGGTGGCGGCATTATTTGGGGAGTTGGAAGCTGCAGCGCTGCAACGTTATCCGCGTGCGGTATCGCTTGAGCCGCAGTTCAGCGGACTACTGCCGGAGGTTACTCTCGGCGTCGACGTGGCAGGGTTCGCGCAGGTGGCCGCCACGGCGATGACACCTCGACCGGTACCGACCGTCGGACTCGACCATCTGCACGACGTGCAGAAGGTGTCGGTGCCGGGCCAGGCTCGGCGGATGGCGGCGCTGCTGAGCGCGCACCCTGGGGAATGGTTGAGCTTTCAGCGTCTTGTCGCCGACTGTGATACCGGTCTTGAAGTGGTCGGTAGTTTTCTCGGGTTACTGGAATTGTTCCGGGAACGCGCGATCGTGTTTGAACAACCCGAGGCACTCGGTGAACTACGGGTGTCATGGACGGGTGAACACGCACCGGACGAACTGCGGATCGACAAAGCAGAGGATTACGGATGAGCGAGATCAACCCGCCGCACGACGACCAGGGCACACTGGATCTCGACGGTGATGGCGCGCTCGACGATGGTGACACCGGGCTCGATGATCGCCGGCTGCGGTCGGCGCTTGAGGCCGTGCTGCTCGTCGTCGATACCCCGGTGAATACCGGAGAACTGGCGAGCGCCGTCGGTGTGGATCGCAGGCGGGTTGACGCGTTGATCCAGCAGATGTCGGCGGAGCTGACCGAATCGGGTAGCGGTATTGACCTGCGGTATGCCGGCGACGGCTGGCGGTACTACACCCGCGCCGAATACGCCCCGTACGTTGAACGCCTCCTACTCGATGGCGCACGGTCCAAATTGACGCGCGCGGCGTTGGAGACGCTCGCGGTGATCGCCTACCGGCAGCCGGTGAGCAGAGCTCGGGTGAGTGCGATCCGCGGAGTCAACGTCGACGGCGTGATCCGCACTCTGGTGGCGCGGGGATTGATTCGCGAGACCGGTGTTGAACCGCACACCAACGCCACCACCTATGCCACCACCGAAATGTTTTTGGAGCGGCTGGGCTTGGCGTCACTGTCTGAACTTCCCGATCTGGCACCGCTATTGCCCGATGTGGACGTCATCGATTCGCTCGACGAGGAGATCTCCGCGGATCCTCGATTCGCCAAACTGGCCGCCGGGCCGTCAGACTCGAAGGGGACACCGTCACCAGACGGGGCGTCTACGGATGAGCGGGTGACCGCGTCCGCATCCCATATCGACGACAATCAGGATTGAGAACATGGCATCCGCTGGCCGAGACGGCACACCGGGCCCCCGTAAGAAGCACACGGGACGCGCCACCAACAAGACCACCGGGGCACAGAACTCCGCCGCCGGGAAAAACAACGACCGCACGGGCAGGCCCGACCGCGTGGGCGGCAAGAACCCCGCCAAGAGCAGCGCCGCCGGGCAGAGTGGCCGCGGCGGAGTGCCGCCGCAGAAGCGCCAGCACCGTAAGGGCAGCGCCCAGCCAGATGTGGCCGCCGGCCGTATCCGACTCAACAATGCGCGCCCGGCGCGCCATCAGGTGACCGATTCCGCCGACAAGAGCGGGCAGGCGACCTATGTGGCCGACGGCGTGCGGCTGCAGAAGGTGCTGGCGCAGGCGGGCGTGGCGTCGCGGCGCGGTGCCGAGGAGATGATCGCGGCCGGCCGTATCGAGGTCGACGGAGAAATCGTCACCGAGCAGGGGCTGCGGATCAATCCTGATACCGCGGTGATCCGCGTCGACGGGGCTCGGGTGATCATCGATGAGAACCGGCAGTATCTGGCGCTCAATAAGCCCAAGGGCTGGCAGTCGACTATGGCTGACGATCAGGGACGCCCATGTGTCGGCGATATCGTCGCCGAACGGGTGATGTCCGGGCAGCGGCTCTTCCATGTGGGGCGCCTCGACGCGGACACTGAGGGGTTGTTGCTGCTGACCAATGACGGCGAACTCGCGCACCGGCTGATGCACCCATCCTTCGAGGTACCCAAGACGTATCTGGCGACGGTGCGCGGTGAGGTGCCGCGCGGACTCAACCGGGTGCTGCGTGGCGGTGTCGAACTCGACGACGGGCCGGTGGCGGTCGATTCGTTCGCCATCCTCGGCGTGAATGAAGGTCAATCGCTGGTGCGCCTGGCGTTGCATGAGGGCCGTAACCGCATCGTCCGACGATTGATGGACGAGGTCGGTTTTCCGGTGCTCTCGCTGGTGCGCACACATATCGGTACCGTCGCGCTCGGCGAGCAGCGTCCGGGGAGCCTGCGGGTACTTGGTCGTGACGAGGTGGGCTCGCTGTACAAGGCGGTGGGTCTGTGAGTGGCGACTCGTCGGGGGAGGCTACCGCGGGTGCAAGTGCTCCGCGTGCAAGTGCTCCGCGTGTCATTGCTATCGACGGGCCCGCCGGTACCGGCAAGTCCAGTGTGTCCCGGCTGCTCGCCGAACGCGTCGGTGCACATTACCTCGATACCGGGGCGATGTATCGCGCTGCGACGCTTGCCGTTTTGCGGTCGGGGAGTGACGTCGAGGATGCCGATGCGGTGGCCAGTACGGTAGCCGATGCCGATATAGAGCTGCGTCGCGCACCGGACGGGGGATCATATGTGTATCTCGATGGTGCTGACGTGTCGGAATTGATCCGCACCGATGCGGTGACCAACGCGGTGTCGGCGGTGTCGGCGGTGTCGGCGGTGCGTACGAGAATGGTTGCGCTGCAACGCCACAATGCTGAGCGTGATTTTGTGGTGGTGGAGGGGCGCGATATCGGCACCGTGGTGTTCCCCGATGCGCCGGTGAAGATATTTCTCACCGCCTCACCCGAGGCGCGCGCGCACCGGCGTCATCTGCAAAACGTCGCCGCGGGCAGGGATAGCGATGTGGTCGCCGTCCTCGACAGTGTGAATCGGCGTGATCATTTCGATTCCACGCGTGCCGTATCGCCGTTACGTCCCGCCGACGATGCGGTGATCGTGGACACCAGTGACTTGACCCTAGACCAGGTACTCGACGAACTCGTCGGTCTGGTCCACACCCGAACCGGAGGCCACGCGTGAGTGAGCATAGCGACGTCGGACCGGAGCTGGCCGCATTACCGGGCGATGGCACCTGGTCAGACGAATCAGACTGGAATGTCAATGATTTCGATGCGGTTGACGAGATCGGCGCCGCACAGCAATTGCCGGTGGTGGCGATCGTCGGGCGCCCGAATGTCGGCAAGTCGACGTTGGTTAACCGCATCCTCGGCCGCCGCGAGGCTGTGGTCGAGGACATTCCCGGGGTAACCCGAGATCGCGTGTCCTATAACGCATCCTGGGTGGGGCGGCATTTCACCGTCGTCGACACCGGTGGGTGGGAACCCGATGCCAAGGGGTTGCAGCAGGCTGTGGCCGCGCAGGCGGAACTGGCGATGCGTACGGCCGACCTGATCGTGCTCGTCGTCGACGCCGTGGTGGGTGCCACCGCGACCGATGAGGCGGTGGCGCGGGTGCTGCGCCGGTCGAAGACACCGGTGATTCTGGTGGCGAATAAGGTTGACAGCGAACGCCTGGAGGCCGAGGCGGCGTCGCTCTGGTCTTTGGGACTGGGTGAGCCGCAGACGATTTCGGCAGCGCATGGGCGTGGTGCCGGCGATCTCCTCGACGTGATTTTGCAGAAGCTGCCCGAGACTGGGCGGGAAGCACCGGCATTAGGCGGGCCGCGACGGGTGGCGCTGGTCGGTAAGCCGAATGTCGGCAAGAGTTCGTTACTGAATAAGCTCGCCGGGTCGGAACGTTCGGTGGTCGATAACGTCGCCGGTACCACCGTCGATCCCGTCGACGAGGTGATCGAACTGGACGGGCGGCAATGGCTGTTTGTCGACACCGCCGGGTTGCGTCGCAAGGTTAGAACCGCAAGCGGCCATGAGTATTACGCGTCGTTGCGCACTCGATCGGCATTGGAAGCGGCCGAGGTCGCGATTTTGCTGATCGAGGCATCCGAGCCGATCACCGAGCAGGATCTGCGGGTGCTCTCGCTGATCATCGAAACTGGTCGGGCGTTGGTGATCGCGTTCAACAAGTGGGATCTGGTGGACGAGGATCGTCGTTATCAGCTCGATAAGGAAATCGACCGGGAGCTGGCGCGGGTGCCGTGGGCTCGCCGGGTCAACATTTCGGCGATGACCGGGCGTGCGGTGCAGAAGCTGGTGCCTGCGCTCGACGGTGCGCTGCAGTCGTGGGATAAGCGTATCTCCACCGGCCCGCTCAACAACTGGCTCAAGGACGTGATCGCTGCGAACCCGCCGCCATTGCGTGGCGGCCGGCAGCCGCGGGTGCTCTTCGCCACCCAGGCATCGGTACGCCCGCCGACCTTCGTGCTGTTCACCACCGGATTCTTGGAGGCCGGATACCGGCGTTTCCTTGAACGCCGGCTGCGCGAGGAATTCGGATTCGACGGCTCGCCCGTACGGATCAATGTGCGGGTGCGCGACAAGCGGGAGCAGCGTCGCAAACACTGAGTGGTGGGAGTGGTGCCGGGGACCGTGCCTATATCGGAACTGAGGTGGCGGGGACCCTTCTGACCAGGCGATTGGCCCCGGCGCCCACCATTCGGCTAATCTTGTCGAGGCTCTTCCGAGAGCCAACGGGCTGTGGCGCAGCTTGGTAGCGCACTTGACTGGGGGTCAAGGGGTCGCAGGTTCAAATCCTGTCAGCCCGACAACTAAATAGACAGGTCAGGGGCCATTTTCGGGAAGTCCGGGAATGGTCCCTGACTTGTATTTCAGGGCCATCCTGCCAAGAACATGCCAAGAGCGTTCTATGGTTGCGGTGGAGTTGCCCGCGTTCGGGAGAGGGATCGAAAGGTGTGTGATGGCTGACGTCACGTTCTTGAGTCAGGCTGAGCCGGTCGATGAGTATGGTCGGGCTCTTTACGCTGTGTCGCGCTCGATACTTCGAGCCCACTTTGATGAACTCTCTCACGCGGACTTGGAAGACCTCAACTGTGATCGGGTGGACGTAACGTTCCGCCAGCTTGCAAAGCTGGCCCGGCTTCATCGTGACAAGGGGTCCCGCGGTGACGGATTCGAGTGGGCGGTTCATGAGGCGATTGTGGGTGGCGAACCGCGTGTCACCGAGTTGGTGCGTGAGGCGCTCGGAAGAGTTAGCCCGAAGTCGTTCGCCAGTATGGATGCGCCAACCTCTCTCATGTTTGGGCATGAGCGTGCCCGGCACCTTGGATTCACAGATGCAGTCGTCAACAACGCGAACGGCGATGCGGTGTTGTTACCAGATGGTTCAGGTAGGCCTTTTGCGTTCGGGTCTTGGGTTCCGATTGCTGCTCGCGGTTTGGCTGCGGAGAAGGACCTGCGAAGTCGAATCAAGAAGGTATGGAAGACAGATTTATTTCTGAGTAGTTCGGAGAAGACGCGATTTGCCGCAGCGACAATCAAGAGCAACTGGCACCAGTTGGAGGACGGAAACGGCCTACGTGTCGCCATAGTTCCGCAGGCAGTCGACCTTTCGCCGGGATACCAGCGCTGGAACAGCTTGCACTTGGTGGCGCTGCCTGACCCTGATGGCTTTATGGGCCTGTTCAACGATGCTTACGAGGCCGTTGCAGAGGCTATTCTCACCGTGGGTAAGCATGATCGTGCGCCCTACTACTACAAGCCGAGTGCGAAAGCACAGAAGATTCAGTCCCAGCTCGAAAAGTACGGCAAGGTGAAGGTGATCGACATCCTCGACGCGTTGAACGAGGCTGCGCAGCAAAACCTGATCGCGGTTGATCGAAAATTGATGTCGGTGGAAGCTCCTGAATGGCTGCACATTAACGAGACTCGCTCGCCCGTGATCGCACCGAGGCCTTCGTTCGAAAAGCTGGACTAGGCAAACCATCAGAGATTTGGCCTTGCGGTGCTTGATGGTCGGCGATTTAGCCGGTCAGCATGTTGCCACCAGCGCCGCCGAGCGCACTGATGGCAATGCGACATGGTGGTCCCCAGCCACGCTGCGGCCTGCCGGAACCGACTGCGTTCTTCATCTGGGCGGGAGTCGTCGTCGGCTGTGGCCGCCAGCGATTAGCCGCTCTAGTTGGTTCTCTGGCGACGGCCAGTGCCCGATTGTTCTCAGAGCTTTGCCGGTTGGTGGGCCTACTCGCAATATGCGGCCACCAAACGGTGCTCGTGCGACGATCATCCACGTCGCTGCTGAGCTGGGCATTAATGGTGTGGCGGTATCGGCCTGGTGTAAGTCGGCTGGAGCGGAGATCCGGTACCGGCACCGCATGTCAGTGCGTACCTCGTCACTGGGGGTGGAGACACCCGATCGGGAGCAGTGGGTCGTGCGTCAGTATGTGCATGACGATGGAACTGCAGGGCGCTCCTACTGCGTCTGATTCGCATGACGAGCACAGATGAACCCGAACTGCCATTGGAATGGGCGGCGTACTCGCAGCCGCTGGGCGTCCCGCATGCACCAGTTGGGGCAGTTGACGTCTGGTACTCCCACCTCCGATACCAGGAGGTTGAGAAGGTCAAGCAATCCATCACGTTTCCTGATGCTGAAGCCGGGTCGCTGCTCAGCGACTCAAGTGCTCAGCTGTACGGTCTAACCATGAAGTCTGTCGAACTATTCGCAGGTGCTGGTGGTCTGGCTTTGGGCTGTGACCTGGCTGGATTCAAGCCGTCGATAGTCGCGGAATGGGATCGTTGGGCTTGTGACACCGTCCGCGAGAACAAGGCTTCGGGTTACTCGGTCGTGCGCGATTGGGCGGTCCACGAAGGCGATGTGCGCGATGTTGACTGGTCGGCGGTTACTGACATTGACTTGGTGTCGGGTGGACCGCCTTGCCAACCGTTCTCGACGGGCGGAAAGGCACGTGCCGCAGACGACAAACGTGACATGTTTCCCGCGACTGCCGAAGTTATCCGGCAACTCCAGCCACGTGCGTTCATCGTGGAGAATGTGCGTGGACTGACACGTCCGGCGTTTGCTAACTACTTCGAGTACATCCAGAACCGTTTGACTTTCCCTGATATGGCGGCGAAACCGGGTGAATTGTGGACCGAGCACCACGCGCGGCTGCAGGTTGAGATGACGACTTCGCGCGCGAACGCTTTGGAGTACAAGGTTGTCCCGACACTGGTCAATGCGGCTGACTACGGTGTCCCGCAGCAGCGCTGGCGTGTCTTCCTCGTTGGGTTTCGGTCGGATGTGAGTGCGGAGTGGTCGTTCCCAGGACCGACACACTCTGCCGACTCGCTCGTTCGTGATCAGTGGTTAACAGGTGAGTACTGGGAACGGAACAATGTATCGAAAGCGGCCCGTCCCGAACCGACAGCCAGGCAGCTCTCACGCGCTCAACGCATTCGAGAAGGGTCTGTCGATGCGACCGGGAGGCCGTGGCGGACAGTGCGGGAGGCGCTCGCTGGTCTTCCTGCCCCGACTGTCAACGGCAGCCGTCGTTACCTCAACCATGTACTTCAACCCGGCGCGCGTCAGTATCCTGGCCACACCGGTTCGCCAATCGATTTGCCAGCTAAGGCGCTTAAGGCGGGCGGTCACGGTGTGCCCGGCGGTGAGAACATGGCGCTGTTCCCTGACGGTAGGGTGCGCTACTTCACGGTTCGTGAGTCAGCCCGCCTCCAGACATTCCCCGATCGCTATGAGCTGCACGGGGCATGGGGAGAGGCCATGCGACAGCTCGGCAATGCCGTTCCAGTCCGTCTAGCTCAGATCGTCGCGGGCTCTGTGCGTACTCACTTGGAGCTGGCAACCTTGCGCGACGCGTCGAAGCGAGGGAATCGCCGTAGTGGGTTGAGTGCGTGAGCGCATACAACCCACTCGACATGGAGAACCTCGCGATCAGCATCGCGAACAAGCTGCTTGAGAAGCCCGCAGTAGGGCATGGCGACATCGGTGACTTCAGGGGTGCGGGGGTGTACGCGATTTACTACCGCGGTGCACTGCCAGCATATGCCCCGCTCGCCGAGCCCTCGAATCACGACAACGCGATCTACGTTGGGAAGGCGGTTCCGAGTGGCGGGCGTAAAGGCGTCGAAGTTGCCACGACAGGGAACACGACTGCGTTGCGCAACAGACTGCGCGAACACGTGCGCTCTTTGACCCAGGTCCAGACTGATGACTTTCGGTTGGAGGACTTTAGATTCCGCTACCTCGTTGTCGAGCCGATCTGGATTCCGCTTGGCGAGTCAGTGATGATTCAGAGATCGCAACCCGTGTGGAATGCACTTGTCGATGGCTTCGGGAATCACGATCCCGGAAAAGGACGCATTAACGGTGTTCGAGCTCGCTGGGACACAATTCACCCAGGTAGACCGTGGGCCGATAAGTACCCAGCACGTGCGGAGTCGGCACAGAACATCGCCGATGACGCGCTGGAGTACCTGCGTTCAAGACTTGGCTGAACGCGTGCGAACTGTGGAGGCAATCTGAGCCGGGACGTTGCCGGGAGCTTGGTGCTCCCAGAAGCGCATTATCGTCCATCCGGCGGCTGCGAGGCGGACATTGATGTCTTCGTCGCAATGCGTCTTGCGTTCTCGAATGATGCGTTCTGCGAGGCCGGGCGATAGTGCTCTGGACCGCCGTGCCAGAAGCATCTACCGAAATCGGGAACTCTGCGCCGTCATTGACGACTACCGCACCCGATAAACCGACGCCCGCACCCTCACCGGTCGTCGCCAAGGACCGCAGCGACGCCGACAACCGGCGCGTGTGAATCCGCCGTTTGCGTTGGGGTTTACGACGCGTGCGTCCCGTGCGAAGCGCGTGCTGGACTTCCTTCTCCAGTCCACCGCAGGCCTGGAAGTAGAGGGCCTGGTAGATCGTCTCGTGGCTCACCCGCATGCTCTCGTCGTCGGGGTGGTCCCGGCGCAGCCGATGGGAGATCTGTTCCGGTGACATTTCCGGGACAACCCTTCCTCGACCGCTGCGCGCAGCAGCGTGTTGACCACAAGTTTGGACTGCTTGGGCCGCGCCCGGACAGCCGCCGCCGCGCGATCCGCGTGATAGGGCAGGTACGGTCCTCGACGCTGCGCGCCCGAACCTCCCTAGAGGCCGTGGAGACGTTTTTGCCGATCCTGCCCGCGGTCGAGCGCAACGACTCCTTGGCCAGCAGTCCATCGGCGATCGCCACCCGATCGGCGATCGCCACCCGATCGGCGATCGACAAGAATCGAGCATCGATGGCCGGGCGGCCGGTGTCATCACAGGTCAGTGCGCTCACCGGCTGTTTTTGTAAACCGTCCCAGTGTTGTAGTCCACGACCCGGCCGTCCGGATAGATCCGCGTGTTGTGGATCTGGCGGATCCCTTTGCGCCAATCCCGCGCGGTCCGCTCATTCACACCGACCTCACCGGCGGCCCGCTTCACTGACCAACCCTGTTCGATTAGCTCCAAATAGCGACGTTTCGCCTCAGGCTTGCTCCGCAAGACCGTCGCACTGGGGACCAGCCCCTCGGCGACCAACAGTTTGCGCGCCACCGAATGCGACACCCTGCTGGCTTTGGCCGCCTGATTGATCGACCCCGTCTCGGAGAAGACAGCCACGATGACGTCCCAATCGGCAAGCCCGCGCTCACCCCGGGCCTGCCCCGCCGGCCGACCGATCGCCCGCAGAATCGCATAACACCGACCACGCAACAGACCGACCGCGTCAGCCGCTTCCTTCACCGGCACCCCCGCGTCAACCAACCGCGCTAACTGATCACCAAACCGGGCACAGTCCTCCGAAAACGGCATGGTCGCCGCAACCTCTCAAATTGAGAGTGTTGCGACGACCATGTGAACCCGACCTACCGGTTCGGGAAGCGCATCATGTTCGGTGTCAGCGACGTCCGCACCTGTCTGGATGCCATGAGCGAACCAGCCGGCGCCGCGACGTTTCCCGGCGATGCGGAGAGCGCGCGTGGGTAGGCCCCGCACGCCGATCGGCACCTTTGGCGTCATCGCCACCAGCGCACAGCCCAGCGGCAACCACATCGCGAAGACCCGCTACCGCGATTGGGACGGCAAGAGCCGGCTCGTCCAGGCCACCGGGTCCTCGCGCTCCGCCGCCGAACGAAAGCTGAAGCAGAAGCTCGCCGAACGCTCCCTCTACCAGCCGGGATTCAACGGGATGAGCGCCGACAGCCACTTCCCGGAACTCGTCGCCTACTGGCTGGAAGACATGGAGATCGAAGACCGGCTCTCACGAACCACCAGGAACTTGTACGAGCGGGACATGCGCGCCCTCGTGTTCCCGGCCTTCAGAGACCTCACGCTCCGCGAGATCGGCGTCGCCCGCTGTGACCACTTCCTCAAGCAACTCGCCAAGCGTAGCTACAATCGCGCCAAGCACGCCCGCGTCGTCCTCCGCCTCGCACTCGCGCTCACGGTCCGCCACGAGATTCTGCCTCGCAATCCGATGGATCACGTTTCCCGGCTGCACCGGAAGAAGACGATCCCGGATGCGTTCACGATCGGCGAGGTGCAGGACATCCGCGCCGCGATCAAGGCATGGGAGTCACGGCGGATACTGGCCGGACCGAGGCCGGACCGGCAACTCGGGCAGATCGTTGAGGTCATGCTCGGCACCTCCGCACGCATCGGCGAAGTCCTCGCCATCCGCCTCCAGGACCTCGACCTGGACGACCCGATCCCGACGGCACGGATCGCCGGGACGATCATCAGTCGCAAAGGCGAGCCGACGCACCGGCAGGAACATCCGAAGACGGATCGATCGGTTCGCCGCGTCGCACTGCCATCGTTCGCGCTGCAGGCGATCCGCTCGCGCCTACTGCGCAGCGGCGACACCGAGCCAGGCGTGCTGCTCTTGACCACACGAGTCAGGAGCCCGCACACGACGAACAACATCCGCCGGCTCCTGCGTGACGTGATGGATGACGCTGGGATCGAGAACGTCACCCCGCACCGCTTCCGCCACACCGTCGCCACCGTCGTCAACGACGCCCAAGGCGCACTCCTCGCCTCCGAACTCCTCGGCCACGCCGCTCCCCGGATCACGATGCAGCACTACATCCAGCGCAACGAGACCGTGGACCCCGTCACTGCCGAGCATCTTGAACGGGCGTTCGGGAGGGCAGGATGAAGCCCATCGCGGACCGAGAAGCGTGCGATCCGTTGGCCCCCCGCTGTTGGGGTTGGCGCGTCTCCGAGCTCGGCAGGGCTGTCCGTGGCAACCTTGGAACAAAGTAATGGCCCATAGGACGGAGTGCGGATGCGCCGCGTGCGAGTCGGTCGTCACAGCGTTCAGGTGTCCGAGGTTCTGTCGTCCTACTGGCATTTTGCTGCTGAGCGGCAACATGTCTATCATGCGAGGTTACGAGGAGAACCGGGGCCTTGGACCGATGATCCGGTTATCTCGCGTTTCCGCTTTACGAACGCATATCGTGCGGCTGACCGTGTCTCACAGGACCTGATCCGCGTCGCTTACGAAGGCTCTCAGAACGCAGCTGACGTTGTACTTCGGGTCATGCTCTTCCGCTTCTTCAACAAGCCATCGACGTGGGGGGCGCTGGAATCGCGGTTTGACGAGATCACGGCTGATTCGTTTGACGTCGATACGTTCAGCGGTGTTCTCGATCGTCTGCTCGCGCGTGGGGAGAGGGTGTACTCGGCAGCCTACATCGTCCCGCCACCGCCCTTCGGTGCAGCTCGTAAGCATCGCAACCATCTGCTACTGATCGAGCACATGATGAGATCGGGAGTCGTGGCGCAGGTCGCGGCTGCCAAGTCGCTTCGGGAAGTGTTTGAAACGATTTCATCGTACCCGTCGCTTGGTCCTTTCCTTTCCTATCAGCTTGCGATTGACCTCAACTACACTTCGGTCATCGATTTCGACGAGAATGACTTCGTTGTCCCGGGACCGGGTGCACGCAGCGGGGTAGCAAAGTGCTTTCCAGATCTCAATGGTGCATCCGCTGAAGATGTGATTCGTTGGATGGTCGATACACAAGAGGACCAGTTCGACCAGAACGGAATCCAGTTCAATGATCTGTTTGGTCGCGCGTTGACCCTCATCGATTGTCAGAACCTCTTCTGCGAGACGGACAAGTACGCACGAGTGATGCACCCTCAGATCCGTGGTGTCGGCGGCCGTAGTCGGATCAAGCAGCAGTTTGCGCCTCACGGGCTGCCTGCGACGCCCTTCTTTCCACCTAAGTGGGGAATTAACGAGCGCGCTTCGGCCGATCTCGCCGAGCCTGCGTTGACTGCCTGAGCCCGTCCTTCAGTGCTGCTGGTGGTGGCGACGACCGAAGTACTCGGTCGCGGCGGCCATCAGACCGCTGTCCCCAACTTCTCTGATCATCTGATCAAGAAGATCACGGTCGGCCCCGCGTCTCGCTACCCAGAACACGTCGATCATTCGAATGTAGGCAATCAGGAGGGGGTCAGTCAGTCGACATTCGAGCTGCTTGAGGTCGTGGCCGGAGCGCAACTGAGCTTCGAGCCGCATCCACTCTTCGAACTCACCGCTTGACTTCCCCCAGTCGATATCGAATCGCGCCTGTGACTCATCATCAGGGACTCCGCCCGAACCCGGCTGTGCGAGCACGACCTGGGAGGCCTTGTCAAAGTGCCGCTCGTACAGATGCAGGGAAGAACTGAAGAAGACCAGGCGACCGGGATCGTGGCCGAGCCAACGGGACATCATTTCGAGCAGCAGGGTCCACTCGAAGGTGTTGATACCTGAAAATCCCCACCAGATATCGGTACTGCGCGCCGCGATATGAAGGTCGAGGTGCCCGTCTCGGACTAGGAAGTGGAGCCAGTTGTTGCACGGAATATCGCGACTGGCGACGAAGTCGCGATCTGGGTCGTAGATACTGATGACCGCACGCCGAGAGGACGGATCAGAGCGGAGGATCTTGACAACCTCGGAGAGCTGATCGACCCCGTTCCAATCGCGTAGTCGCGGGCCGTAGCCTGCTCTCCATGTAGCCCCGTCGTCGGAAAACTCCGAGGCGCGCCTCAAATACGCTCCAAGGTAATCCAGGTCGTTACGTCCGTAGATCACCCACATGCTCTCGGCGATGGAGGCAAACACATTGTTGTGCCGGTGGGGCACGACGATATGCCTGGCGCGGACGTTTGAGATCTCGATGAGCCGCGCGCGCAACTCACGTGTGATCTCGCCGCGAACCTCGATGGTTTCACCGGAGTCGATGATGCAGCGTAGTTCCTCCACGAAGGCGGTCTGGGCATCCTTGTAGACAGTCACGAAAGGTCACCGTGCTTGTCCAAAGTAAGCGAGCCCACGTTCGAAGAGGCTTGCTGTCACCAAAGCGTATGTTGACTCTTCGCTGCCGCTCGGAATGACAACCGCGAGATCAGAGTGCTCTTCGATGAGCGTGCGGTAACCTGCCTCTACGCCCTCTGTGTTGTTGCCGTCAACCTGATGGGCTTCAAGGAACACAAACACGACCGATGGGACGATAGGCGCCCAGATCGTTCTGATGAGCTCGCGGAAGCTCCCCTCGGACAACCCAGATTGCTCCACTGATCCGCCGTACCACCAGTAGGCGAGGGTCGACCACCACCAGCGATCGAGGATCAACGACTGCATCTCGACCGCCCGCTCGAGCTCTCGGATCGACTCAGCGTGACGTGCAAGATGCGCGAGTTGCTGCGCCAGACCCGACGCGGGCCTCTCTTCGACTGTTGCGCCTTCTAGTGCCGCATACACGGCCTTGGTGAAGGGGGTGAAGCCGCTCGGCATGTGGGCGAACACCGTCGAACCGTTCCCGACCGCAGCTCGGAGCCGCTCCAGCTGCGTCGACTTCCCGGTTCGATCGAGTCCCTCGAAGACAACGACGGCACCTGGTCGGATGACGAGGCCCGTCTCAGACATCCCAGCCCCTCCGCTCCATCCAGCGTGGCTCCCGGGATGTGTCAGAGGTCACCCCTAGCATCAAACTATGCGAGATGACGGGTTCACGGCGGGAGGCGCAACGGCGCGTCGCCTTGGCGACCCGTGGCGAAAGCTATCGGACGCTGGACGCGGATACCTCTCCGTCTATTTCTCGGAACCTCTCGCCCGATGGCCGGTGCGCGAGATCACCCGGCCCGCGGACAACAAGAGTGACCCAAACATCGAGACCGGAACCTACGGGCTGTTTTCCACGTGTGAACCGTCGATGCGGAACCGCATCGTCAACGACGGCGCGGCGACGGTGTTCTTTCTTACAACTAGAAGGAAACACCAAGGTCGTGTTGTATCCGGGTATTACCACGTCGGCTGGTACACCGAAGGTACTCAAGGGGCGGTTAATCGCGACTACGCGCTCGCGGCAGCGACCATGCGTTTTATCGACCCTATCCTCGCGACCGACCTGCCTGAGCCGTTGGCGACAATCTGTTCTGCCCAGTTCCGCACGATGAAGCCAATAGACGTCGAGGCGACCTCAGCGCTTCGTACGCTCTGCGATGAACGGCCAGACCGTACATCTGAGTACCTTGGCGAGGTGTCCCGTGTCGAGAGCTTCGCCCGCGCCCGATCCGGATACGCATACCCATCATGGGGGAGAGAGGTCGGTTTCACCTGGGCGGACGCTGCCGGCTACTACCAGACTGACGCAGAGCTGTCCAAGGTGCCGAACAGCTCTAAGAACCGCAAGTGGCGCTGCCGCGAGTGCGGATACATCATCAAGAGCGGAGCCCTGCTGAAAAGATGCCCTCTCTGTAAGCAGATGGCGACTCTTGTGCCTGCCGAGGAGGACGCATGACCCGCCGTGTGTTCATCAGCTACCAACATGCCGACCAGATGAAGGCTCGCGGTCTCAACTTGATGACCTACAACAAGAACGTCAACGTGGATTTCACCGGACGGCACCTATTGGACCCTGTTAAGAGTCAGGACTCCGACTACATCAGCCGGAAGATCAAAGAGAAGATCAAAGGTTCGTCCGCGACAGTAGTGCTTATCGGGAAGGAAACGGCCCAGAGCGAGTGGGTCGCGAAAGAGATCCAATGGAGCAAAGAGCAGGGAAAGGGAATCATCGGCATACGAATCGATCCCGATGCACCTGTGCCCGACGGCTTGACGGAATATGGGGCCGAGATTCTCGATTGGAACGAACCATCTGACGTCAATCAGTTCGACGACGCTATCGAACGAGCCATTGCGGCTACCGTCAGAGGGCGTTCAATGCCGACTAACACCATGAGCACGTGCACGCGATGACATCTGTTCATTCTCATGGCGACGAGTTGAGTGAGGAGCGCTCAATGGAGCTTCCCGGCGTTCATGACGCAGCCGATCAGGCATCTGGGATAGGGCAGAAGGCGTATCTTGTGCTTAGCGCGGTGCGCCTGATATCGCTCCTCGTTGCGGCGATAGCCGGGGCGATCGCGATTATTGCCTCTCAAGGCGAGTGGCTCGGATGGGTGGTTCTCGTCGCTTACTTCATCGCAGGAGTATCAGAACTGGCGCTGATAACCGTCCAGCCGGAGCGGGCATGGTATGCGGGGCGCGCTATCGCCGAGTCAACGAAGACGCTCGCCTGGCGTTACGCGGTTGGAGGACAGCCATTCCCTCCCACTCTGCAGGACGACCAAGCAGAATCACTTCTACGGAAGCGAATTTCACAGGTGTTGGACAAGGGCAAAGATCGACTGGACCTTAGTTCTGGGCCCCTCGTTGTCACCCCTTCGATGAAGCAACTGCGCGCCGCCAACTTCGAGGCTAGGCGAGATGCCTATCTCCAACTTCGCACGAGAGATCAGCGCGAATGGTATTCGGACAAGGCAAAATCCAACGCTGCATGGGCAACAGGCGGCAGATATGTTCTCCTCGTCGGGGAGTTCGGAGCAGTTGTAGCTGCTGCTCTTGCGCTCCACGCGGATCGTATTGTCGATTTTGCGGGCATCATCGCCGCACTCATCGCGTCGGGAGCCGCGTGGCTGGCGATCAAGCAGCACTCCCAACTTACTTCGGCGTACCGCGTGGCGGCTATTGAGCTCGCACTTCAGGAAGAGACTCTGGGGTCGGTCGTCGAGGAGAAGTGGTCGCAGGCAGTGGCCGACGCCGAGGAGGCAATCAGTCGCGAGCACACAATGTGGCTTGCCACGCGGGGAAGCGAGCGGGTTCCCGGTGTCGAGCAAGGAGGAGGCGGAGATGGGTAGAAAGGTCTATATTTCCTTTAAGACGGAGAATCTGGCCTACAAGACTGCTATTCAGGCCATGGACAATCTGGACTACGTGGATAAGTCGCTCAACAATCCGATCAATTCGGAAGACGAGGACTACATCATGCGGCCTATACGAGCCGATTACCTCTACGATTCCACTGTGACCATTTTCCTGATCGGAGAATACAGTTCCGAAGATCGGGCCGCATACGAGCAACGCTTCATTAAGCGCGAGCTTCAAGCCTCGTTTTACAGTTCCGAGGCACACTCGAAGAATGGAATCTTGGGTGTTGTGTTACCGGGGATGCAAGACAGGGTGTTCGGTGAAAAGTACTCGTGTCCTCAATGTAATGGCACACACAACCTTGTCTCCGTGAACGACAGCACAGTTGTTTCGGAGTTCAGCTATAACTACTATATTCCGAACGGAAAATGCTCTCATGCCGAGGATGAGCGATATTGCGTGCTCGTTCGCTGGGAGGATTTCGAAGCGAGCCCGGAGGACTACATTGAGCGGGCCTTCGAGAAGGGAACGGCGTCGATTGCGAGTAAGACTCGTGTGAGGCCATGAGTGACGAAGTGGTGTTGTCGATCTACGGTGCGGTTCTTGCTACTGCGTTTGCGCAATTGGGAAGCTGGTGGTCGCGTCGGGTGAAGCTTGAGATCGTGACGGGAGTCGAGCATCGGTCTATCAGCGAAGACGAATCCCCCCGGCGTGTCCGGAGACTCTGATGTGCCCTGGGTTTCCCGGAGGCTCTGATGTGCCCCGGGGTTGTCCGGAGTCGGTTTGCTTGACTTTGGGTCACGACGTCCGATGAAGGAGCCGTGTTCCATGCCCAAACGTTACCCCGAGGAGTTCCGCCGCAAGGTGCGTGATCTGGTGGCCGCCGGCCGCCCGATCACCCAGGTCTGTAGTCGATCTGGGTATCAGCGACCAGACCATTTGGTAGCGCCCCTGTGAGTGGTGGACTTCGGATCGGCGGCGGAACTTCACTTCGATCAACGAGTCATGTTGGACGTTAGGCGATTTGGTGGGGATTGTCTAGCG
>JASGFW010000046.1:0-30457 GCA_047605305.1 Gordonia sp. (in: high G+C Gram-positive bacteria) | reverse complement strand
TGCCGAAGATGCATGGCGGGCGGGAACAGAAGACGGCGGCTCGAGGCGGGGGCGGGAGGCACGGACCCTTCTCGTCCCGTATCATTTTGATACGCTCGCTGTATGGCTACCGCATCCAGGCCCACTCGAATCGACGAAGATCTCTGGAACGCCGCCGTAGCCAGCGGAACGGCGCAGCATCGTAGCGCGGTGCAGCAGATCAACCGGTGGATTCGGATTGGCCGCGAGCTCGAGTCCTCACCGGGGGTCAACCAGCGCGATATCCAGCGGGTGATCGCCGGCGACGGTTCCTATGACGACCTCTCCGAGCGCGAGCAAGCGGTTATCCGGGTCGAATGGGACCAGCAGATCACTGCCCGCCGAGAGGCACTTGATCTGGAGGCCGAGTTCACCGCAACGGAGGATTCCTGGTCCGAATCGGATGACGACGGCAACCTGGTCATCCGGCACGCACGACCCTAATGCCGATACTGCATATCCTTGCGGGCCCGAACGGCTCCGGAAAATCCACCTACGTCGAACGCGTGCTCGGGCCATCGACCGGGCTTCCATTCATCAATGCCGATGTCATCGCCGCGCAGCGTTGGCCGGACGCGCAACTTCAGCACGCCTACGACGCGTCGCGGGCGGCGGCAGCCCTACGTAGCGAATTCCTCAAGTCGCGAAGATCATTCATCACCGAGACCGTGTTCAGCCATCCCAGCAAGAACGCCCTCATAGACACAGCACTGCGATCCAGCTACTACGTGCACCTGCACGTTATGCTCGTTCCGGTCGACCTCACTGTGCAGCGCGTGGCGGAAAGAGTGCGCCGCGGCGGTCATGCCGTACCCGAGCAGAAGATCCGTGAGCGCTATGACCGGCTGTGGCCGCTGATCGCCATCGCTCGTGATCGGGTCGATCGTGCCCAGTTCTTCGACAACCGTCTCGCCCGCACTGCATACCGACCCGTCGCCGAGTACGCCCACGGGATAGCAGTCGGCAATCCCACCTGGCCAACCTGGACGCCCACTCCGCTCCTGTGACTACTGAAGTCCTCGATCGTTTTGATGGCCGCGAACTCGGCTTGCGGGAAGTTCGCGAAGGTGAATGTCACAGGTGACTCAGCAGCCGTGCCATTCGACAACGAAGCCACGTGTCCCACGGTTGACGGTTAAGAGTCGACGTCCGTTGTCTGCTGGCCAGACAACGGATTTCGCTGTCTCTGGGTAAGTTCGGGATCCGTTTCAGCAGTTGTCGAATTGCCAGCGGCCGTCGATGAACGTCCATGTCCGCGGGTTCATCGCGTCCGCCGGGGCACTCGGATCCTCATCGATCGACACGACCTGAGCGGAAGAACCGTTCACTCGGGATGTGACACCCGTGTATCGAGGATTCCGGCCGTACCGCCAGACATTAAGGAAACTCTTGTAAGAGTCGATACTCCCGATGATGTTCTTGCACCGCTGCGAATAGAACCCGTAAGCAGCCTCAGCATTACCTTCTGATGCAAAGAGATCCAGCTGGTGAGCGGCAGATTCCAGCGCTTCCTTCGAATTCGGCGCGACCGAGCTGGCCGACGGATGTGTCGTCTCAGCTGCCGTGAGACCAATCGCGCTGTCCTCACCGCCCGCTCCAGTACCTGATGTGCAACCAGCAACCAGACACCCGACGATCACTGCGACTACCCCAAATCGCTGACTCACGGCCATCCTTCCACGGTACCCGCGAAACGTCCGCCAAGGCGCTCTAGCAGCGAGCTAAATCCTCCCGGCAACTCCGGAGACTTTGATGTGCCGAGTTCACGCTCGATGCGATCTACCTGGCTGACCACACTGGACACATGCCCCAAACCCTTCGTCTGGACTAAATCTGGCGAGGACATCCTCGACTTACCTGCCAGATATATCCAACGAATTTCAGCCGCAGGACACTAGGGTACGCGTATTGAACCACCCGTGTGTCTCACCAACGTGGCATATATGTCATCGGTGTGCCATCAGACGTGAGGACCTACATCGCTCCCCTACCCGCGCGCCATATCCACGAACCGACTCAAATGCAGTTGGTGCGCAACGGTTATGGTGGCCGTCGGCCCATTTCGGTGTTTACCCAGGATGATGTCGGCTTCGCCCGCGCGTGGATCATCACGCTCGATCGAATCGGGCCGATGGAGCAAGATCACCATGTCGGCGTCCTGTTCGAGGCTGCCCGATTCACGCAGATCCGACACCTGCGGCCGCTTATCGGTGCGCTGCTCCGGGCCACGGTTAAGCTGACTGAGCGCGACCACCGGAACTTCGAGTTCCTTTGCGAGCAGCTTCAATTGACGACTGAACTCCGACACTTCCTGCTGACGCGACTCAACCTTCTTACCCGAGGTCATCAACTGCATATAATCGACCACAACGAGTTTAAGATCATGGCGCTGCTTGAGACGGCGCGCCTTCGCACGGATCTCCATCATCGTCAGATTCGGTGAATCATCGATAAACAACGGCGCCTCGGAAATCTCACCCATCCGCCGCGCCAGACGAGTCCAATCGTCATCGCTCATCGAACCGCCACGCATATCACCGAGCTTGATCTTGGCCTCCGCCGACAACAGGCGCATCACGATCTCGGTTTTGCTCATTTCCAGCGAGAACATCGCCGCCGTCATGTGATGGGCGATCGCGCACGAACGCAGGAAATCCATGGCCAGCGTCGAATTATGGGTGGGCACCATCGCCTCACCGGCAAGATAGAGATGCTCGGGATTATCGACCTGCACACACCGCACCGGCACGCTGGGTACCGGACGCACCGCAACCACCCGCCGCACCCCGGCGCCACGTCGAAGTTCCTTGTGCCGCACCGCCTTATGATGAACGGTGAACACATCATCATCGGCATCCACCCGCAACCAGCCCGTGGCTGAACGCTTGTAGTTGTAGCCGAGCCCGGCCACCAGATCAGCCACCACCTCGGTCATATGCCAGGTCGCGGCGGGCACGATGATCCACCCGTCCTCATCAACGGTGGCCCGCGCATCAAGCAAACCCGCCAGCAGTGCCCGCCGCTGCGCGATCGATCCACGCAGATACTCGTACGGGATACGCCCACCCAGATCCGCCATCAACGTCATCACGTCAACGGGACCCTCCGCGTCGATACGCATACCGATCTCGGGATCGTCATAAGCCATTCCCGCCAACGCCGCCACCGTATACGGGCCGTACGCAAACCGCTTACGCGGCAATTCGAGCGGTTTCGTATTCGCCACCACCGCGACACCCACATACGCGCCGAGTTCGGCAGTAGTGAGAACGCGCCGCTCATCCGTACCAAGATCGACGGTCCACTGATGCTGCTCATCGGCCGTGAGCACCGCACCATCATTGAACTCGACCTCAAAACACGGGCGATCGGTCATTACCTGCGTCGCCGCGACAACCCGCGTCGGGCGGCCCTGCGCGTCGATCAGCTCATCACCGACGCACACACGACCCATCGTCGTCCACCCATACGGAGTGGGCAGCGGCGTATCGAGAGCCAACGCCTTACCCACGCCCGGACGCGCGGCCACGATAATCATCTGCCCCGGATGCAGACCGTTGGTCACCTTATCGAGATCGGCGAAACCGGTAGGCACACCCGCAGAAATTCCGCCGCGCGAAGCGATCGAATCGATCTCATCCATCGTCGGCTGTAGCAGTTCCTCGAGCGGCACATAATCCTCGGCGGTGCGCCGTTCAGTGACCTCGTACACCTCCGCCTGCGCGCGATCAACCACCTCGGCAACATCCTGGCCGTCAGCACCCGAATACCCGTACTGCACGATACGGGTCCCGGCCTCCACCAACCGGCGCAGGATCGCCTTTTCCGCCACAATCTCCGCGTAGTAACCGGCGTTAGCGGCGGTCGGCACCGTGGAGATCAACGTATGCAGATACGGCGCCCCACCCACCCTGCGCAACTCTCCGGCCCGTTCAAGCTCGGCAGACACCGTCACCGCATCGGCGGGCTCACCGCGGCCGTAGAGCTCAAGGATGGCCTCATACACGGCCTGGTGAGCGGGCCGGTAAAAGTCGGCGGAACGAAGCTTCTCGATGACGTCGGCGATCGCATCCTTAGACAGCAGCATTCCACCAAGCACCGACTGCTCGGCAGCCATATCCTGGGGCGGCTGACGACCGAACTCCTCAACGGCCACATCAGCCACCGACTCCGACTGCCCCGATTCCCGCCGGCCCGATTCCCGCCGCGGGTTGTGTCCGCGATCATCGACTACAGCCACCGTGTGTCAGCCTCTCGCATAGATCAATCACTCCCGATCGACGTATCCACACCCGTCAGCGCTAACGACCTAACGAGACCGGAAACCTCACGCCCACTTCCCCGTGGGCGTGCTGCTCCCCGTAATACACACCAACTAATACGCGGCGACTCTGACAGCGTGGACTCTGACAGCGTGGACTCCAGCCCCGTGAACTTCAGCAAGGCGAACTCGGGCATGGAGTCCCGTGTACCCCGATTGGTCATCGTCGGACGGGCATTGCAGGACGACCATAGGAGGTAGGCGAGGCTCACTCAAACCGGACTGTGGAGCGATCTGTGGAACAACTGTGGACGGTGTGCACAGAATGCGTGACGCCTTGTGCACGGCCTGTGCATAAAGTGGGGAATTTGACTGTGAATAACGGCAAAACACCAGTTCAGACGGTGTGCACATATTCCACAACGCAGAACTTTCCACACCCTCGGCGTGTCGCCGTAAAGCGAGCCTCGGGCGTGTTGCCTGGTATATGCAACAACGCCCGTTGGTCAAGAACGTGAACCATAAACAAGGCTCGGGTTACATCCAGGCTGAGTCCCTTGAGTGACACCGCAACACAGCAGGGACACCGCAACACAGCACGAGGGCCGGGTGGAAGAGAAATCCACCCGGCCCTCGTGAGGCGGTAAAGCGTGCCGTCAGGCAGCAGCGACGGTGAGCGCCACCGTAGCGGTGACATCCGGATGCAGATTCACCACGACGGGGTAGGTGCCGGTGGCCTTGATGTGGCCGTTCGGCAGATCTACGTTGCGCTTGTCGACGACAGGGCCGCCGGCGGCCTTGATGGCCCCCGCCACATCAGCGGCGGTGACCGAGCCGAACAGCTTGCCCGAATCGTGGGTCTTCACAGCGAGCGAGACGGAACTCAACGCCTCGATGGCCTGCTTGATCTCCTTCGCATGCTCGAGGCCGCGGATCTCGCGAGCCTCCTGCGAGCGGCGGATACCCTCGACCTGCTTCTCGGCGCCACGGGTGGCCTTGATGGCCAGGCCGCGAGGCAGCAGGTAGTTACGGCCGTAACCGTCCTTGACCTCAACGGTATCGCCAGCAACGCCAAGATTTTCCACGGCGGCGGTAAGGATGAGCTTCATTTCAGTTCCCCTTTCCGCTTATCGCGCGGTCGAAGTGAAGGGCAGCAACGCCACTTCACGCGAGTTCTTGACGGCCACCGCGACATCGCGCTGGTGCTGGACGCAGTTGCCCGTCACCCGACGCGAACGGATCTTGCCCCGATCAGAGAGGAACCGACGCAGCAACGCGGTGTCCTTGTAATCGATGGCGTTCTTCTTGTCTTTGCAGAAGGAGCACGCCTTGGTCTTGGTGACCTTTTCGACGCGGACCTTCCGTCCCTTCTTGTTTGCCATTGTTGTCTACTCCAGAAAATCTGCGCCAACGGCTGGCACCGTCAACGCGCTCAGAATGGTGGTTCCTCGTCCCCGCCGCCGAAACTCGACCCGCTCGCGGGCGCGGAGCCCCACGGATCGTCGGCCACCGGAGGCTGACTCGATCCGCCCCGGCTCCCGCCGGACGGAGCAAATCCGCCGCCCCCTCCGCGTGCGGCCCGGTTCACCTTGGCGGTGGCGTAACGCAGCGAAGGGCCGACCTCATCGACCTCGAGTTCCACAACCGTGCGCTTCTCACCCTCGCGGGTTTCATAGGAACGCTGCTTGAGGCGGCCCTGCACGATGACCCGGGCTCCCTTGGTCAGGCTTTCGGTCACATTCTCCGCAGCCTCACGCCAGATGTTGCAGCGTAAGAACAGCGCTTCGCCGTCCTTCCACTCATTGGTCTGACGGTCGAAGGTGCGCGGAGTCGACGCCACCGTGAAGTTGGCCACCGCGGCACCCGACGGCGTGAACCGCAGTTCGGGATCTGCCGTGAGGTTGCCGATGACGGTGATGACCGTGTCGCCTGCCATGAATTTCCCCTTGGTCTGGTTGGGCACTCGTCGATCGACGGGCACCGTATGGGTTGATATGTCTCAACCCTAGGTGCCGGTACCGACCGATTCGGTCGATTCCTTCGGTCGATCAGGGAATCTGTGGATTACTTCCGCAGGACCTTGGTGCGCAGCACCGACTCATTCAGCTTCAACTGACGGTCGAGCTCGCTGACGGTCTTGGGTTCGGCGTTGATATCGATGACCGCGTAGATGCCCTCGCTGTGCTTGGCAATCTCGTACGCGAGTCGGCGGCGGCCCCAGATATCCACACCATCCACCTTGCCGCCATCATTGCGGACAACGTTGAGGAAAGTATCGAGAGAAGGGGCGACGGTACGCTCGTCCAAGCTGGGATCGAGAATGACCATCAATTCGTAGTGACGCATAAGACCACATCACCTCCTATGGGCTCATCGGCCGCGGACTGTCCGCGGCAGGAGGGTCGCCTGCGTCGGCAACCGCTCAAAGATACACGAGTGAGCCCTGACCTGCGAAATCGCGTTCACACACGCCGCGGCGACACCGACGGGCAACCCACATTCGCGCGGCGACGCCGCACACCGGTGATGCCGGTCACCGATGCCGACCACCTACGCTGTAGGCCATGCCCGCGCTCCGCTTCACCCCGGTATTGAGCTATGGGCGCTATGCACTGTCGCGGCGCGGCAACACGATCGCCATCGTGATCGTGTCGCTGCTGCTGACCTGCCTAACTCTGCACTGGTGCTACAGCGCGAAAATCATCTGCGGCGGTCCGCCCTTCTTCCCGGACGGGCGGTCACACCACTGGCCCGTCGGCGACCCGAACGCGGCGATCCCCTGCTACTCAGACCTGATGTACCTGTGGGTCGGCCGTGACATCAATAACCACGTCTTTCCCTATATTCACGGCGGTATCGGTGCCGACGGCAAACTCTTCGGCGGCGTCGTCGAGTATCCGGTGCTGTCGGGGATGCTGATGTACCTCGGTGCGATCGGCGCGCACACCGACACGCAATTCTTCACGCATTCGGTGTGGTTGCTGGTGCCCTTCGGGCTGGCGACCACCGTGGCATTGGCTCTGCTGACCCGATGGTGGTCATTACTGTGGGCGGCCACACCCCCGTTGGTGCTCTACGCCTTTCACAACTGGGAGCTGCCGGTGGTGGCCACCTCGGTGGGTGCGGTCGCGGTGCTGGCGTGGGGTGCGACGATCAACCCGCGCACGGGCACTCCCCGACTGACACTGCGGGTGTCTGCGATCATCGCCGCCGTGCTGCTGGCAATCGGGTTCTGCCTCAAGCTATATCCGGGTTTCTTCGTGTTACCCCTGGCGGTATATGTCCTCACCGGCGGCGGCACGGGCCGGGCGCCGGCGGCCGGGACCGCAGATCAACCGCGTGATCAGCGGGCGGCTCCGGGCGGCGATACCACGCGCGCACTCGACTGGGCCGGGGCCATCTGGGTGGCCGCGGCGGCGGCCATCACGGTGGCGGCCATCCAATTACCGTTCATACTGCTGGGTTTCGACGGCTGGAAGGCAGCGTTGTCTTTCCAGGGCAAACGCAAATCAGAGGTCGACACCAACTCGATCTGGTACTGGGGGCTGCGTCATTTCACCGGCGGACAAACCGACACCTACAACTCGCTCGTCGGATTGGCATCCCCGACGTTGATCGTGTGCGCATTCGCCTTCGCCGTATGGCTGGGCTGGCGGCGCTATCAGCAGAGCGGTGAATACCCGTGGATCGGCGTATCGGCGGCGATGCTGGCCGGTTTCATGCTGTTCCACAAGGTGCATTCACCGCAGTACACCCTGTGGATTCTGCCGTTTTTCGTGCTGCTGCGGGTGTGGTGGCCGCTAATCGCCGCGTATCTACTTGCCGATGTCTGCCTGGATCTCACTATCTTCCGGCTCTTCGGCATCTACACCTCTCATTCACCGATGCAATGGTGGGTGATGACCGGGGTGAATATCGGCGTCTGGGTCACCGCCGCGATTCACGCCGTCCTGATCGTCGGTTTCATCCGCGCACCCCTGCGAGAACCGCTCGCTTCCATCGGCCGCCCACGACCGCAGCAGAGTCCCGACCTGATCCTCAGCCAGGCGCAGTGAGGCCGTCATGACCGGCTGGCTGGGCACCAGACCACTCGTCGGCGACCGGGTTACCTTACGCCTGTTGACGATCGACGACGCGACAGCACTCGGGGAGGTGGTTGGCGATCGGGCTCGTTTCCGCTGGAGCGGTGCACCCGTCGGTACCAGCGAAGCCGCCGCATACATCCATGCGGCCGACGATTCCCGCACCACCCGAACGGCTTTCGCAGTCATCGACAATACTGATCACCGATTGATCGGTAGCACAAGCTATTACGATATCGACGCGGTCAACCTATCGGTATCGATCGGATACACCTTCTACCGCGAAGAGTACCAGGGCACCACCGTCAATCCGACGGCGAAATACCTTCTGCTCCAACATGCCTTCGAAGACTGCGGGGCCGTGCGCGTCGTCTGGCACACCCACGAGGACAACGCACAGTCGCGGGCCGCGATCGCCAAACTCGGTGCCACATTCGAAGGACTGTTACGTAAACACCGGCGGTTCGGCACCGGGTGGCGCACCACCGCTCAGTACGCGATGACCGACGATGACTGGGTGACCGTCAAAGACGCGTTGCGCTCTCGCTGCGGCGCTTCCGGCCCGGCGTAAGCGCCGAGTGCCCCGTCGAGTACACCTCCCGTCGGGTCGTCGCGGATGCGGCCGAGACGGTCGCGGCGGATGTGATCGGTGTCGGGATGATAAATCTGCCAGACCACCACCACACACAGCGCGATGACCACGATCCCGCGCAGTATCACCGCAAAGATGAACCATCCTTCCGGCAGCCACCGGCGGTCGGGATCAAGGAATAACGTCATGCGCGGTATCCAGACCAATGCATCGACGGCCATCCATGCGAGCAGCAGCCGACTATTCGCAATGGCGAGCACGGCAAGCGGAACCAGCCACAACGAGTACTGCGGACTCCATACCTTGCCGACCACCAGGAATCCGGCTACCGCGAGAAATGCGAGTTGCGCCAGGCGCGGTCGGGTCGGTGCGCGCAACGCCAGATAGCCGACGCCGCCGAGTACCGCGGCAAGCAGCGTGAGCGAGACGACGTTGAGTATCGGCACACTCCACTGCACACCCATGGCATCGGCGACGATACGAAAAGGCGTGTCGGAATCGGCGTTTCGGTCGATGTTGTAGCGGAAGAACTCCACCCATCCACGCGGATAGAGGATCGCGATCGGCGCGTTGACCACCACCCAGGACAACACCGCGGCGGCCGCCGTCACCGCGAAATCCCCCATCCTCCGCGCGCGCAGGCACAGGACGAATAACACCACGAGCAACAGCACCGGATACCACTTCGACGCGATGCCCAAACCAATGAACATTCCTGCGAGCCAGGGTTTCTCGCGTGACCACGCCAGTATCGCGAGGGCCACCAACGCCACCGCGATGGCGTCGAAATTGGTGAAGGCATGCACCACGACAAGTGGTGAGAGCGCGGCGAGCCAGGCCGCCCAGATACGGGTGCGATCGGTGAGCGCAGTCGCCCACACGGTGACGAGCCAGCACAACGCGAGACCAAGCGCGACAAGATCGAAGAACAACACCACACTCAATGCCGCAGGTACGCCCCATCTCTCATGCGCCGCCTGCCACTTCCGGGCAACCCAGGCGGCACCATACATGGAGAGCCCGGTCAGCACGGGATACTCCATGTAGCGCTTAACCGTGTTGCCGGTACCCGTCCCCTCCAGCCAGTAGGTGCCATAGGGGAACTCACCGCGATCGAGTCGCTCCGCACCGTAGAGCGCGATGACATCCGAGTAACACAGGTCGGTGAACTGACGCTGATTATCCCAATCCAGGCGGAGCGTGGAATGGTCGGCGGAATTGGTGGCGGGCGCCTGCTGCAGACAGCCCGCCTTGCCGTACCACCCCAGCGCGAGTGCGCACAGGGCCAATGCGAATAACACCCGGATCGGCGTCCACCGGCGACTGCGGCCTACCACCGCATGCGCTCCCTGCGGTCCGCCGACGATCCGGCTGGCCTGCGCCACGATCGGATCACTGCGGCCGGGAATGACCCGGGCGGTATCGGTACGCCGATCCTGCGGCAACGCCGCCGGAGTTGTCAGTCCCGCCGGGTTAGCAAGGCCCACAGGATCAGCGGTCTCCGCAGGGCTAGTTACGCGCCGCAGTGAATTCACCAACCGCCACTGGCTGGCCGACCGCATCATCCGGCGGGCGTGTCAGTGGTGTCTCCGCCATCGTCGTCGTCATTGCCGGGACCCAGATAGCCCGGCAACGGGATCGTCACGCCGGGCGCCAGCGTGATGTAGCCGCCGTTGGACTGCTGATTCGTCGTGTACGGCTCATCCGTCTGCTGGGTACTTCTGCTACGGGGTTTCACCGACGTCACAGTCGGTAGTGGCGCCTCGTAGGGCACACCCGCCTGACCGCCGACCGCGGCCGGCTCCGGGAACTGCTCGATCGGCTGGCCCTCAAGAGCGTTATCCATCGTCCGACGCCAAATCTGCGCGGGCAGCCCACTGCCATATACGGGTCCGCCCGCATAGTTGACCAACGCGGTGCCCTTGTCGGTGCCCACCCACACGGCGGTGGACAGTTGGGGGGTGTACCCGACCATCCAGGCGTCCTTGTTCTGGCCGGTGTCACCAAGCTGCGCGGTACCGGTCTTGGCCGCCGACGGACGCGGTCCCAATGTGTCGTCGGAGAGGGCATTGCCGTTGGAGTACGCCGCGATCGGCTCCAGCGCTGCCGTCACGTTATCGGCGACTTTCGCGGCGAATACCCGTTTACCGGGGTTGTCTTGATGCTCGTAGAGCACCTCGCCGCTGGAGGTTTCAACCTTCTGAACGAAGTACGGTTCGCGATAGATGCCGGACGCGGCGAGCGTGGCATATGCCGAAGCCATATCGATGACGCGCGACGGATACTGCCCGAGCACCACACCACCCTCGACACTTCCGTTGGGCTGCTGCAGCGTCTTTGTGACATCGCCGAAGGATTCGGCGACCCCGGCGGCATGCGCCGCGTCGGCGACGTCCTGCGCCTGGCCCTTCAGATCCATCATCAGCCGGTAGTACACGGTGTTCAGCGACATTTTCATCGCGGTAGCGAGGTTGCAGGAACCGCAGCTCTCGCCGTCCGAATTCTCCACGGTCAACCCCGTGGACGTGGTGTAGGGAGCCGAGCTATAGACCCTCGAGAGCGGGATGTCTTGTTCAAGCGCCGCGATCAACGCGAACACCTTGAACGACGAACCCGTCTGTAAGCCGGACTGCGCGTAATCCCAGCCCTGGCCGTCGTCGCCGCCGTAGTAACCCTTCACCCCGCCGGTCCGCGGATCGATGGACACCACGGCGGTGCGCAACTCCGCTGGTTCGCCGTTGAGAATGCCGTCGGCACAGGGATAGATCTTGTTGCGTCGGCAGCCGGCCTGTACGGCGGCATTCTGCGTCTGCGAGTCGATCGTGGTGGTGATCTTGAGTCCCTCGGTGCGCACCTGCTGCTCGGTGATGTTCAGCCGGCCAAGCTCGGCCATCACCTGGCGTTTGATGAGCCCATTGGGTCCGGGCGTCTCGGTCTGTGCGGCCGGTTGCGGCGCTACTTTGGGATAGCGGGTCTGCTCGCGTTGCGTCTTGGTCAGCGCGCCGATATCCACCATGCCGTCGAGCACGTAGTTCCAACGAGTGAAGGCGGCATCCTTGTCGACGGCCGGATCGTAGTAGGAGGGTGAGCGGATCGCCGCGGCCAGCACCGCCGACTCGGCGGGAGTCAGCTTGCGGACGTCCTTGCGGAAGTAGGCCTGCGCCGCCGCCGACACCCCGTAGGCGCCGCGGCCGAAGTAGATGGTGTTCAGATAGGCGGCCATGATGTCGTCTTTGGACCACTGCCCCGACATCTTGGTGGCGATCGCCAATTCCTTGAACTTGCGCTTGTAGCTGTGCTCGTCGCCGACCAGCGCGTTCTTCACATACTGCTGGGTGATCGTCGAACCACCGCCGGCGTCGGCGTTATTGGTGAACCGGCCGATCACCGCGCGCCCGATACCGGTCACCGAGAATCCCTCATTGCTTCGGAACTGGCGGTCCTCGGCGGCAATGACCGCGTTCTGCATCGATTCCGGGATGTCGGTGATCGCGACGTCGGTGCGGTTACCGTCCGGCGCCACGATCTTCGCAAGCGTCTTGCCCTTGGAATCGGTGATCGTGGCGACCTGATTCTGCTTGATGTCGCCCGGTGCGGGCACCGTCGCCGACAGATACGTCGCGACGAACGCGGCGATTCCGATGAGGATGACCACCGGAACGATCGCGCCGACAAGACCCAACGTGACCGCAAGAATCCGATGCCGGGACACCGCGGCATCCGATGCACCAAATTTTTTGGAGTTCCCACGGGGGGACGACGGTGTGCCGTTGCTCATCGATCGCCCTCCCGCCGCATCGTCGCGGCCACACCCGCACAGGTTCCCGATTTACCGCTCATGACAGTACTTCTCCATCGCCACATGACCACACCACTGCGTCGCACCGCCGCGGGTCTGAACAACATCCGACCCTCACCACGGGCCCGGTGCGCCGCGCCCGCGAAGCATACCGAGGCTGTCCCGTGGCATGGTTCGACGGCATAAGTCAACAAATGAACTTACTTAGCTACCCGACGCGTCCTGGTGGAACGAGGCGGCAGCCCCGCAACGTAGGACTGCACGAGATGGTTCCAACTACAGGTGCGACACACCTCGACCACATGGACACTGAATTCTTCCGCCGAAGTGGCAAGGCGTGCGATCTCCTCATTCGTGCGGGCCGATCCCGATACCGGCCCTAGACGGTCACCGAACACCCAGGACACCAGGGTTACCTGTTCCTTGCGGCAGATCGGGCATAGCGTCTCCGACGGCCGTCCGTGGAACTTCGCGGCACGCAATAGATAGGGGCTGGCATCGCACACCTCCGAGACGGCTATCCGTCCCGAATGGACCTCGGAGAGCCGCGAACGTCGCCGCAAGGCGTAATCGACGATCTGGCGCACGTGTTCAGCGTACGTCCTCCGTACTCGACACGTCGCCACGAGGTGTCCGGTGCCACTCATATCGGATCGAACGACAACAGCCCAACAGGTACGCGCATTACCTACCGTTTGGCGGTCGGCAACCTAGCCATCACCTATCGTTCGACACCATTATATCGGTGCGATACATTGGGAAACACATCGGATCGAGGTGTTGCGCCGTTAGTGCGCGTCACCATGTCGGCCATCCCGTCGGTCACACCACCGGGTCGGTCAAATCAGGAACGGAGGCGCACGCCGGTGCTCGAGCTCGCGATTCTCGGATTGCTGTTGGAATCGCCGATGCACGGCTACGAGCTGCGCAAACGCCTCACCGGACTGCTCGGCGCATTCCGTGCCTTCTCCTACGGGTCGCTCTACCCGACGCTGCGTCGGATGCAGACCGATGGACTTATCGACGAGGCCAGCATCCCGTTGGGGGTCAAGGTGCGCCGCGGCCGCCGCGTGTACCAGCTCACCGAGACCGGTCGCGCCAGATTTAACGAACTTGTCGCCGATACCGGACCGCAGAACTACACCGACGACGGATTCGGCGTGCACCTGGCATTCTTCAGCCTCACTCCCGCGGTGGCACGCATGCGCATCCTCGAAGGCAGACGCCGCCAGGTCGAGGAACGCCGCGAGGGTCTGCGGGAGATGGTCGGACGGGCCACCCGCAGCTCGGACCGCTATTCACGGCAACTACACGAACTGAGTCTCGAATCGAGCGAACGCGAAGTCCGCTGGCTCAACGAACTCATCGCAGCGGAGGCGTCGGATGCGCAATCCGACGCGGCCGCACACTCGGCGGCTGCCGCCGATACCGATCTTCCGATCACGGCCTCAGACCCCGGCCGTGACGGGACGCAGGAAACACCCGAGCCGGACTCGCTCGAAAAAACACCGGTGCCGCAGAGTGCCCCGGCAGGAGCCGGAACCAACCGAGGGTCCAGAAAAGAAGGAGAACCCGACCATGGGTGAGCCCAATAAGGTGCGCGTGGCCATTGTGGGCGTAGGAAACTGCGCTTCATCGCTGGTCCAGGGCGTGCAGTACTACAAGGATGCCGACGAGAATTCAACGGTGCCCGGCCTGATGCATGTCACCTTCGGCCGGTATCACGTACGTGACGTCGAATTCGTCGCCGCCTTCGACGTGGATGCCAAAAAGGTTGGCTTCGACCTCTCCGATGCGATTTTCGCCAGCGAGAACAACACCATCAAGATCGCCGATGTGCCGCCGACCGGTGTCACCGTGGAGCGCGGCCACACCCTCGATGGTCTGGGTAAGTACTACCGGCAGACGATCACCGAAGCCGACGGCGAGGGTGTCGACGTGGTGAAGACCCTCAAGGACGCCGAGGTCGACGTCCTCGTCAGCTATCTGCCCGTCGGCTCGGAGCAGGCCGACAAGTTCTACGCCCAGTGCGCCATCGACGCGGGCGTGGCCTTTGTCAACGCGCTACCGGTATTCATCGCCTCCGACCCGGAGTGGGCCGAAAAGTTCCGCGCCGCGGGTGTGCCGATCGTCGGCGACGACATCAAGAGCCAGGTCGGCGCGACCATCACCCACCGCGTGATGGCCAAGCTGTTCGAGGATCGCGGCGTCGCCCTCGACCGCACCTACCAGCTCAATGTCGGCGGCAATATGGACTTCAAGAATATGCTCGAACGTGAGCGGCTGGAATCGAAGAAGGTCTCCAAGACCCAGTCGGTGACCTCCAACCTGACCGGCTCGCTCGCCGGCAAGGTAGAAGACAAGAACGTCCACATCGGACCGAGCGATCACGTCGCCTGGCTCGACGACCGCAAGTGGGCGTATGTGCGCCTGGAGGGCCGTGCCTTCGGCGATGTGCCACTCAACCTGGAGTACAAGCTCGAAGTGTGGGATTCGCCGAATTCGGCGGGCATCATCATCGACGCCGTGCGCGCCGCCAAGATCGCCAAGGACCGCGGCATCGGCGGGCCCATCCTGCCGGCGTCGGCGTACCTGATGAAGAGCCCGCCCAAGCAACTCTCCGACGATGTTGCCCGGGCCGAGCTTGAGGCGTTTATCAAGGGCTGAGTGTTTTCGGCGGGCTCACCCGTAGCCCGTGACCGGCGGCCCGTGGCAAATTGGATAGGTGCTTCTGCCCACCCTCACCGCGGCCGCCGGCGATCTGCCCGCCCTGATCACCATCGGCGACGACGTGTTATCCCGCGAAGACCTTGTCGGCGCCGCGACGGCCGTGGCCGAACGAATCTACGGCGCGCACACGCTGGCGGTACTCGCGACACCGTCGATCGACACGATTCTGGGGGTGGTCGGGGGGCTGATCGCCGGAGTCGCGATCGTACCCGTGCCGCCGGATTCCGGGCCGCGCGAACTCACCCATATCCTCACCGATTCCGGCGCGCAGGCTTGGCTGGGACCCGCACCCGCCGACACCACGCTCGGTGCCATCCCGATCCGTCGGTATGCGCGGTCGTGGCATTCGCTGCCCCAACCCCGTGACGACGCGACCGCGCTGATCCTCTACACCTCGGGTACCACGGGTTTACCCAAGGGCGTTCCGATCACGCGCCGGGCCATCGCGGCCGGCCTCGATGCGCTCGCCGACGCCTGGGGATGGACGGCGAATGACACACTCGCACACGGGCTTCCCCTATTTCATGTGCATGGCCTGATCCTCGGGGTGCTCGGTCCGCTGCGGCGCGGCGGCCGGCTCATCCACACCATCAAGCCGACCCCGGCGACCTATGCCGCCGCAGCGGATGCAGGTGCGTCTTTGTACTTTGGGGTGCCGACGGTGTGGACGCGGGTGGGCGGGGATCCGTCCGCAGCGCGCGCGTTACGTGCTGCGCGCCTGCTGGTTTCGGGTAGCGCACCGCTGCCGGTACCGGTGTTCGAGAAGATCCGCGCACACACCGGCCACGAGATCATCGAGCGCTACGGCATGACCGAGACGATGATTACGGTCAGTACCCGCTACGACGGAGAGCGGCGCCCCGGCTGGGTGGGATTGCCGCTGCAGGGAGTGACGACAAGGCTGCGCAGCAGCGAAGACTCGCCAGGCACAGTCGATCTCCCGCACGATGGCGAGTCCGTCGGTGAGTTGCATGTGCGCGGGCCGATGGTGGGCGCCGGTTACCTCAGCCGCCCGGAGGCTACCGCCGAAAGTTGGCTCACCGACGGCTGGTTCGCCACCGGTGATGTCGCAGTGATCGGACCCGACGGGATGCATCGTATCGTGGGCCGGGCGTCAACGGATCTGATCAAATCCGGCGGATTCCGGATCGGCGCGGGCGAGATCGAAAGCGTGCTGCTCGGTCATCCGGCCGTCGACGAGGTTGCCGTGGTTGGCATTGCAGATGCCGATCTCGGGCAGCGGATCGTGGCATATGTCGTCGGGGAGCGCGTCGGGGCGGCGGAGCTGATCGACCTGGTGGCCACCCAACTCTCCAATCACAAGCGGCCCAGGGAGATTCGTTTCGTCGATGCGCTACCGCGCAACGCCATGGGTAAGGTGCAGAAGAAGTTGCTGATCGATTGACCGGCGCATGCGAGGCGGCAGGTATCAGTCGGCAACGCTGAGCCGGCCGTGTAACACCGCTGAACGCCCGCTCAGCCCGGTGAGCCGGACCCGTTTTCCGTGGCTGCGCAAACGTGCGCAGATTCCGTCGATGGCCGCCACGCTGGTCGCATCCCAAATATGTGCCGCCGACAGATCTATCACCACATCCGTTGCGGTACAGGAGTAGTCGAATTTATCAGCGAGCAGACCGCTGGAAGCGAAGAACAGTGGCCCGCTTACCCGGTAGACGCACTGCGTACCGGGTACGCCCTGATGGCGATCGGGGTGCTCATGCGGGGTAACCGTTGCCTCCACCGCCTGGCGCCTGACGAATACCGCAGCGGCACAGACGACGCCGGCAACGACTCCTAATGCGAGGTTGTGTGTCGCAACGGTAACGACGACGGTGAACAGCATCGTCACCGATTCTCCGATAGGCATCCGGCGCAGCGTCTTAGGAGTGATCGAATGCCAGTCCATCGTTGCGACCGACACCATGATCATCACCGCCACCAGCGCTGCCATCGGTATCGCGGCCAGCACCGGGCTGCAGAAGGCCAGCATGCACAACAGGGCGGCACCCGCCACAAACGTGGAGATGCGGGTGCGGCCCCCGCACGTTTTGACGTTCATCATTGTCTGGCCGATCATCGCGCAACCACCCATACCGCCGAACACACCGACGACAATGTTGGCGATCCCCTGACCCCAGCTTTCCCGTTTGGGATCTGACGCGGTGTCGGTGATGTCGTCGACGATTCGCTCGGTGATCAGGGATTCGAGCAACCCGACGAATGCCACGGCCACCGCATAGGGAGCGATGATGCGCAGCGTCTCCCAGTCGAACGGAATGTGCGCAAGGCCGGGAACGGGCAGGTGCGCCGACAATGGCCCCTCATCGGCGACCCGCGGTATATCGATTGACCACACAAAGGCCACCACGGTGAGTAGCGCGGTGACCGCAAGCGGCGCGGGAAAGACGTTGGTGATCTTCGGCAGCACGATCATCAGGAGCAGGCCGATACCGACCATCGGATACACCAGCCACGGAACTCCGAGCAGATGCGGGACCTGCGCACTGAAGATCAAGATGGCCAGTGCGTTGACGAATCCGGTCATCACGCTCTGCGGGATGAAGCGCATGAGTTTCGCCACGCCGGCACACGCCAGCACTATCTGAAGTACCCCGGCGAGCAGGACCGTCGCAATCAGGTAATCGACTCCGTGATCGCGCACGACCGGCGCCACAACCAATGCCACCGAGCCGGCCGCCGCCGACACCATTGCCGGGCGGCCACCGACCACCGCGATGGTCATGGCGAAGATGAAGGAGGTGAATAATCCCACCTCGGGGCCGACTCCGGCGATGATCGAGAAGGAGATCGTTTCAGGTATCAGCGCCAGAGCCGTCACCAGGCCGGCGAATACCTCGGTGCGCAGCCGCCGGGGCGAACGCAGCGCGTTGAGCACGGTGATCGATGCGGCGGTACTACCCGAGGTGTTACGCAGGGACACGATGGCGGGCTCAGAACTTTCCGTCGAGGAATTCTGCGTACGCCGGCAGATCGAGCTGACCGTGACCGGACAGACCGATAACCACCACTTGTTCGGCGTCGGAATCGGCGACCCGAGCCGCACATGCGGCGATCGCATGGGTGGATTCGGGTGCCGGCACGATCCCCTGGGTGCGGGCGAACTGCACACCCGCGGCAAACGCGTCGTGTTGGCTGATCGCCACCCCCTCAACCAGACCCAGTTCGACGGTGTGGCTCAGCGCCGGCGCCATCCCGTGATAGCGCAGCCCACCCGCATGGATCGGGTCAGGGACAAAATCCATACCGAGGGTGTGCATTTTGAGTAGCGGTGTAAGTCCGGCGACATCACCGTGGTCATAACGGTATTCGCCCTCGGTGATCGACGGGCAGGCGGCCGGCTCGGCGGCCACCACCCGCGGATTCGACCGGCCGTGCAGTTTCTCCCGAAGAAAGGGGAAGGAGAGTCCGGCCAAGTTGGATCCGCCGCCGGCACAACCGAACACGATGTCGGCGCCACCGGGTTCGACTACGGCGAGTTGTGCGACTGCCTCCTGGCCGATCACACTCTGATGCAGCACCACGTGGTTGAGCACACTGCCCAGCGCGTAGCGGGTGCCCGGGTCACCGGCGGCGACCTCCACCGCTTCGCTCACAGCCATGCCCAGACTGCCGGTGGTGTGTGGATCTTTGGCGAGGATGGCCCGGCCGGATGCGGTGAGCTCCGACGGGCTGGAGTGGACGGTGCCGCCGTAGGTGCGGATCAGATGGCCCCGGTAGGGCTTGGACTCATAGGAAGCGCGCACCTGCCACACCTGCACGTCGATGCCGAATTGGGCTCCGGCGAAGGCCAGTGCGCTGCCCCATTGACCGGCCCCGGTCTCCGTCGTCAGCCGTCGAACACCGTCCACGCTGTTGTAATATGCCTGTGCTACAGCAGAATTCGTTTTATGCGAACCGACTGGGCTGACGCCCTCATACTTCACATAGATACGCGCCTTGGTGTTGAGCGACTGCTCGAAACGACGGGCACGAATCAACGGCGACGGCCGCCATGACGCATAGATCTCGCGCACCGGCTCGGGGATCGCCAGATACGGTTCGGTGGAGACCTCCTGCGCGATCAGGCCACTCGGGAACAGCGGGGCGAGATCTTCGGGAGCGACGGGCTCTTTGGTGGCCGGATGCAAATGCGGTGGAATGGGTTCGGGTAGCTCGGCGGCGAGGTTGTACCAGTGGGTCGGCACATCCACCGTGATCACGTCTGCACTGGTCACGTCTGCACTGCTCGCTTCTGCACTGGTCGCTTCTGCCGGCGTCGTCATGCTCACACCATAAGGCCTGTATCCGGCCGTGGCGCCGGTAGGACCTCAACCCCCAACCTCGACGGAATCCCCATCCGAGAGCACACTGAGGTCATGGCCTTTCCTCTTCGCATCGGAGTCCAGCTCCAACCCCAACACGCCCCCGACTATTCGCTGATCCGCGACGCGGTACTGCGCGCCGAGGACGCCGGCGTCGACGTCATCTTCAACTGGGATCACTTCTACCCGCTCTACGGCGACCCCGACGGTGCCCATTTCGAATGCTGGACGATGCTCGGCGCGTGGGCCGAGCAGACCGAGCGCGTTGAAATCGGTGCGCTCGTATCCTGCAACTCCTATCGCAACCCGGAGTTGCTTGCCGATATGGCCCGCACCGTCGATCACATCAGCGGTGGTCGGCTCATCCTGGGAATCGGTGCGGGATGGTTCGAGAAGGATTACGACGAGTACGGATACGAGTTCGGCACCAAGGGCAGCCGCATCGATGACCTAGGAAACGCTTTGCCGCGCATCAATTCCCGACTCGCTGCCCTCAATCCGGCACCCACTCGTCATATCCCGGTACTCATCGGCGGCAGTGGTGAACGCAAGACACTGCCGTTGGTCGCGCAATATGCCGACGCCTGGCACGGCTTCAACGATGTCGACACCTACCGGCACAAGAGCAAGGTGCTCGCCGAACATTGTGCGGCGGTGGGACGTGATCCCGAGACCATCGAGCGCTCGGCGGGAATCGACTTCACCGGCGACGTCGACGCATTGCTGCGCGAGGCAGACGCGATTAGCGCCGAAGGCGTCACCCTGATCACCGTCGGGACCGGGGGCCCCGATTACGACCTCACCGCAGCGCGGGCCCTCACTCGTTGGCGGGGTTGATCACACCCCCACATCAATCCGGTGTCGGATTCGCAGGTTGGGCAGTGCGACCACAGAATCTTCGGTATCGACTACTAAATTTAGAGATATGCGGTCGCAAACCCCCCATTCTGAACGCCGACAGATCCGGATAGTGCGCACGATCGGGCCGGTGATGGCAGCGGTGGCGGTGTTCGCGGCGATGGCGGCGACACAGCTGACGCTCGATGCGACGGCGCCACGTGCCCATGCCGAGGCGCCCCTGCGGGTGCCCGCACAGATCACCGATCCGGCTCGGGCACTGTCTCTGGCACAAACCACCACCGTGCAGCACGCCATCGACAGTCTCTACGCCGACCACAGCGTGCAGCTATGGGTCGTATTCGTGAAGACCTTCAATGGGCTGTCCGCCGAACAGTGGTCCGCGCAGACCATCACGCTCAGCGATCTCGGCGAACGTGACGTGTTGCTGGCCGTGGCCACCGACGATCGCGCCTACCGAATCGACGCGCCCGACGCGACGAAAGCCCTCGACCGGGCTGCGTTGACGAAGATCGCACACGATCACGTGGTACCTGCGCTGAAGCGATCCGATTGGGCGGGGGCGGCGATCGGCGCCGCCGATGGGGTCAGCGACGCGCTGCGTCCGTCGCACACCGGTCTGATCACTGCCGGTGCGCTGGGCGGCCTGGTAGTGGCCGGCGGTGGTGGTGGCCTGCTCTACCTGCGCCGACGGTCCCGGCGGCGGGTGCGGGCCGAACTCGACGCCGTCCGCGATCAGGAACTGACCGCCGACCAACTCGCCGCACAGCCACTGGAGGTTCTCGAACCGTGGTCACGCGAGGTACTCACCGATATCGACAATGCGATCCGCACGAGCGAGGAGGAATTGCGGTTGGCCGTCGGTGAATTCGGCGGGGCGGCAACCACACCGTTCACCCAGGCGGTCGACGCCGCCAAACAGGGACTCGCGGCGTCGTTCGCGCTGCGGCAACGCCTCGACGACAACATTGCCGAGACTCCCGACGAGCGACGGTCGATGCTCGTGCAGATCATCACAACCTGTACCGACGCCGACACCGCACTCGATGGCCAGGTGGAGGCCTTCGATGAGATGCGCAACCTCCTGATCAACGCCGAGGATCGATTCGCCACGATCACTGAGCACCTCGTGGCATTGCACACCAGGCTGGCCGACTCCGCAGCCAAACTCGCCGCCCTGACGACAAAGTATGGGACACAACCACTTACCTCCATCGCACACAACATCGAGCTGGCCACCAACGAGATCGCCTTCGCCGAGGAAACCACCGACCAGGGACGTATCGCCATCGCACAACCGGTCGGCAAACAGGGGGCCGCCGTCGCCGCGATCCGCTCCGCCGAAGGATCCATCGCCCAGGCCGGTCGGCTCCTCGATGCCATCGATAACGCCGACGAGAACATCGCCGCCGCACACATCCGGATGCCCGCCCTGATCGCCGAGGTGACCGACGAATTATCGGAGGCGGCAACGCTTTCCGCCGACGGTGGACCCGAACTGGCCGCTGCGGTGCGCACTGCCACCGCTGCGCTGGCCGCCGCCACAACCGGTTTCGAGGCCGATCCGCTCGGCGTATTCACGGCGCTCGTCGACGCCGACGCCGGGCTCGATACGGCGCTGGCCGGGGCGCGGACGTCCTCGGTGCGACGTCAACGCCGTTCCGCCGCACTATCATCGGCGCTGGTCTCGGCTCAGGCGAAATTGTCGGCGGCGTCGGATTTCATCGCGACCCGACGTGGTGCCATCGGATCAACGGCCCGCACCCGTCTCGCCGAGGCGACTCGCCTGCTCGACGAAGCCAATGCCGCCGCAAACACCGATACCGCGGCGGCAACCGAATCCGCCCGCCGCGCCGGCACACTGGCCGATCAGGCACTGATGGCAGCCCAGGGGGATGTGGTGAGCTGGCAGCAGGCGCAGCAACCTCACTCCGGTGGCGGGTCGGCGGCGGCGGGGGCCGTACTCGGTGGAATCCTCGTCGACAGTTTTCTACGCGGCACGATGCGCGGCGGTGGATACGGCAGCGGAGGATACGGGGGAAGCGGTTTCGGCGGCGGTTACACCAGCGGCGGCCGCAGCCCCGGATCCTTCGGCGGTTCGTCGAGTTCGGGCCGGATCGGTGTCGGCGGACGGTTCTAAGTAATAGCCGCCCAGCTGATTCCACAGACGATTGCGCACCGCGTGTGCGGCGGTCCGGCCGCTAGCGGGCCGCGTTCTTGACGAACTCGTCCGCGGCACCGGGTGCCGGACGCGTACCGGCGAAGAATCCGCCACGCACGTGCCGCCGGGTGGTGTCGTCATCGGTGGCGCGGGCGGCCGAATGCCACAGGTAGGCGTCGTGCAGGAGGATGTCGCCGCGTTCGAGATATACGCCGATCTCGCCCGGAACCTTCTCGAACCCGAGCGGCATCTCCACCGGCGGTGGTTGATCGGTCCAGCCCCGCGCCGGTAATGCCGTGTCGGGGACGGTGACGTTGTTGATGTTGCGGTACGGCGCGGGGGTGGCCCATCGGTGGCTGCCCGGCACCACCCGTAAGAAGCCATTGGCCGGTGAGGTCGCGTCGATGTGAATGGTGAACGCCGCCGACGGCCAGATATCCATGCTGGGGCTGGCCTGCCAGTCCGAATGCCAGCCGATCCGCGAATAGCCCGATTCCCGTCCGGGCCGCGCATCCTGATAGACGACACCGAATCCTTCGCTCTCGCGTAACCATGCATTCGGGCCGATCACCGCGCGCACCGCGGCGAGCAACCGATCGTCGGCCAGGATGGCGCGCACCGCCGCCGACACTTCATTCACGAATTCAACGTAGTTGGCAAACTTTTCAGCCTTGGCCTCGTCGTCGAGGAAGATCGTCGACCCATAGCGTGCCGGCAATTCTCCGGAGATCACTCCCTGCTGCGCGGCGACACACTCGCGTTCGATCGTGCCGATCGCTTCCTCATCGAGCAGCCCGCGCAGCGTGGCAAATCCATATTCGCGGTAAAACTCAGCCAACTCGGTGAGATCGGTGGCGCCAAACACGCCCGGTTCAATCCCGAGGGGTGCACGCGCAATGAGACCTGCCATGTGTGAGCAGAGTAGTCGGCTCGGCTGGCCCGCGCGCGACGACTTTTATTTCGTGAGACTAAGTATTAGGCTCATGAAATGTGTCTGAGAACAGTGCCGAGATCGCCCGGCGGCTACGCCCGACCCTGACCCGGCTATACCTGGCACTGCGTCGGCACACACCCATCCCCGAGTACACCGCGGCACAAGCCTCCGCACTGGCGGTACTGCTCGATCACGGACCAATGCGAATGGGTGAACTCGCCGAGCGCGAATCCATCCGCATGCCGACGGCAACCGCGCTCGTCGACGGGCTCCATAAAAACGGGCTCGCACAGCGCTACCCCGATCCACACGATCGCCGGGCCGTACTCGTCGAACTGACCGACCACGGCCGCAACGTACTCGATAGGGTGCGCAGCCAACGCGACGACGTGCTCACCCGGGCCATTGAACGGCTCTCCACCCAAGACCGCGCACATCTGATCGCCGCGGCCCCCGCGCTCCACGCGCTACAACGGCTCCTCGACGGGGCACCAGCGACCCAACGCATGTCCTAAATAACTGAAACACGCAGCATCACAATCATTTCCGGCACCCACATACGAGCACAGAAGAGATACCCGTGACCACCAGCGCTCAGCCCACCGAACCCGATAATCATTCCTTGAGAGAGGCATTCCGCGGGCAACCGCGGACCGTGTGGATCACCGCATTCGCCGCGGTAATCGCCTTCATGGGCATCGGGCTCGTTGATCCGATCCTCAACAGCATCGCCGAAGCGCTGCACGCCCCCGCCGACAAACTCACCCTGTTATTCGGGGTGTACGTCGGCGTGCAGTGTGTGGCCATGTTGGTCACCGGCTGGTCAGCCTACCGATTCGGCCCCAAACGGACACTGGCCGTTGGTCTCTCGCTCATCGTGATCGCCGCCGCAATCTCCGCGACAGCCTCCAATATCGACCAGCTCATCGCATTACGGGTGTTATGGGGACTGGGCAACGCGCTGTTCATCGCGACCGCGCTCGCCTTCATCGTCAGCGCCGCCACCGGCAGCCAGCACGGCGCCATCATGCTCTACGAAGCGGCCCTCGGGGTCGGCCTGGCCGTGGGACCACTGCTGGGCGCGCTGCTTGGTTCGTGGACCTGGCGCGCCCCCTTCGGCGGAACCGCCGTACTCATGCTGATCGGGGCAATCCTCTGCGCGGTCATGCTGCCCGCGGATGGTCCGCGCACCGAACGCCAGGCGATCGCGATTCTCGACCCGATCAAAGCCCTGCGCAATCGGACTCTGCTGATCACCTCCATCGGGTCCGCCTTCTACACCGGAGCACTGTTCACGGTGATCGCCTGGGCACCAATTGCCATGGGGCTCAAGCCGGTATACGCCGGATTCGTCTTCTTCGGCTGGGGCCTATTGACCGCCCTTGCCGGGGTATTCCTGGCGCCCCGGCTCGCTGCCCTCATCGGCCAGCGTGCCGGTGTGCTCGCCGCCATCGCCGCGTACGCCGCCGTGATGGCACTGGCCGGAGTCGGCACCGTCGAACATCAGGTGTGGCTCATCGGGTTGGCCGTGGTGCTCTCCGGGCTGCCGTCCGGCGTGCTCAACACGCTCTTCACCGGCGTCGCGATGTCGGCCGGCGATACCTCGACACCGCGGTCGGTATCGAGTGCCGGGTACAGCTTTTTGCGCTGGATGGGTGCCGCGGTGGCCGCGGTGCTGGTCGCGCACCTGGCCGAGTGGTTCACCTCGCTCGCCGCGCCCTGGTGGTTCGCCGCGGGCTACTGCGTCGTCTCCGTCGCAGTGGTGTCACTCGTCCGCAGCGGCACCGCCCAGTCAGCCCAGATCGACGAGGATGCCGCGCTGATCGGTGCCGAGGAGTTTTAACCGCACCACCATCAGTCCAGCCAATCCAGCACCGCCGCCGCCGTCCAGCTCTGCTGCATGCTGCCAAGCGCCTCGCCGGTGAACGGTTCATAGTATTCGGCGAAGGCGCCATCGGTGGCCTGGCGCAACCCCTCCTCGCGCAGGCGGGCGGCCCGCTCAGGCCATCCGCGGCGCGCGAAGGCCCAACTGAACAGCCACGTCATCACCGGCCACACCGGGCCGCGCCAATATTCACGCGACTTGAAGTCCATTGCGATCGGCGATGTTGACGGCGGCACCGCATAACGCAGGTCGGGGTGCCCGCAGAACCGCGGACCGTCGAATAGCCGCAGCAATGCCCGTTCACGGTCACGCGACAGCCCGCCGCACAGCAGCGGCGCGAATACCGCGATCGTCTCGGTGTTAATCCACTGCCCCGCCCGCAGGTCGTAATCGCGGGCGGCACCATTACGGTCATTAGCTGCGGCCACTACGCCCGCGCGGAAGTGATCGGCCCACACCCGCAGATCACGAACATCCGCACGTGGTTTGGAGTAATCCTCACCGATGGTGGCCAGCACGTCGCAGGCGACGGCGAAGATCGCGCTGACGAAGACATCCTCCACCGCGAAACTCATCGCCGTCGGCAACACCGCATCGTCATAGTTGGCGCGTTTCATCTCCTCGACGAGCCAGATGTAGCGGTCGTATTCGAGGTCGGTGGGGCGCATCGAAAGATCGGTGACATGGTCGAGATCGGCACGGGTGTATGGCGGTAAATCATCACCGGGCACCACCCGCGAATACGGGCCATCCCACCGCGGCGAATTATCCATACCTGATTCCCAGCCGTGATAAATCGTGATGCGGCCGCGGCCGAGGGGGTCACGCGCATGCGCGAGCCACCGATGCCAGCGCATCAGCGAACCCCAGCGCCGGTCGATGAACTCGTTGGCCACCGCCCGCGTTGACCGGCCATGACGGCGCGAATGATCGAGGATCCGCGCCACCGCAATCGCATGCACCGGCGGCTGTGTAATGCCGGAGGTGTCGGGGTACTCGGGTGCACACGCGGCCAGCCGGGCACACTCCCACCGGCCCGGTCCGGGGAAATATCCATCACGGCCGGTGGCGAACACGATATGCGGGATCATCCCATTGCTCCACTGCGCCGAGAGCAGCGTGTCCATCTCGATCACCGCGCGCTCCACCGACAATGGCGCCAAACCCACCGTCACGAACGCCGCATCCCAGCTCCACATGTGCGGGTAGAGGCGGGGCGCGGCACTGGTCATCGTGCCAAGATCATTGCCGCGAAGCAGATATGCGGCACGCGCCGACAACTGCGTTGAGGTGAATCCATAGCGGGCCACGCGTCGATTCTGCCCTGCTCCCGGCGATGGTGCCGCGTGAAGATCATCTGCACGCGGCACCGGGACTTGTCCACCGGAGATTGGGCGACTCACCCGCTGCCGACCGGTTATGCCGGCGAGCTACGGTGACACCTATGCCGACCGCCCTCATCACCGGAGCCAGTCGCGGCCTGGGAGCCGAGATCGCCCGCCAACTCGCACCTACCCATACCCTGCTGCTGGGCGGGCGCCCAACACCGGAATTGGACGAACTCGCCGCCCACTACGACGGTGCGTCGACATTCGCCGTTGAACTCACCGACCACGACGCCGTCGCGGCGGCGGCACGGGCGATCCCCTCGCTGGATGTGCTGGTGCACAACGCCGGGATCGGCTCAACGCTACGCCCCGTCGCCGATACCCCGGTACAGGAATGGCGTGAAGTATTGGAAGTCAATCTGATCGCGGCGGCCGAACTCACCAGGCTGCTGCTGCCCGCATTACGGGCCGCGGGCGGCCACGTGGTCTTTATCAATTCCGGTGCCGGAATTCGCGCCAACCCGGCGTGGGCGGCTTATGCGGCAAGCAAATTCGGCCTGCGCGCGCTCGCCGACGCACTGCGCGGCGAAGAGCCGACCCTACGGGTGACCTCGGTGTTTCCCGGCCGCATCGACACCGACATGCAGCGACAACTGGTCGCGCTCGAAGGCGCCGAGTACGACCCCGACAACTTTCTCACCCCAGCGACGGTAGCCGCCGCGGTAGTCAACGCCATCCATACACCCGCCGATGCGCACCCCACCGAGATCGTGCTGCGGCCGATACCTCGCGGATAGGCGCGCGCCGCCGGTATAGCCGCAGCTCGTACCCGCGTTCGCGACGATTATTGTCGCGACGGACCGGCGGCACCGCGCTCGTAGTAGGTAGTTATCCGTGTGGATAGATTTCCCCGCCGGGGTGTCCGATTTGGTAGGTTCGCCGCACACCGTCCGCGCCGGGGCGGGTGCTGTACCGAAGCGCGGATGTAACCACAGATCTGATCGGATATCCCGGCAGGAGCGCGGCAGATGACTCAGCCTTCTCAGCACGAAGAGTTACCCGACGGCTGGTCGGCGGTGCCCGCTGACACCTGGGTGCAGCCGACGGATCCGCACGCCCAACCGGCCACTGCACACCCGCCCGAGCCTTACCCGCCCGGACCTTACCCGGCCGGACCTTACCCGGCCGAGCCTTACCCGCCCGATGTGTACCCGCCCGATGTGTACCCGCCTGGAACGTGGCCGCCACTGAAGCCGGTCCACCACCGGCCGGGCGGCATACCCTTGCGGGCACTGAGCATCCTCGACATCGTGGTGGCCAGCGTCAGGGTGATTGCGCGTAATTTGAGAACGACGCTCGCGTTGAATGCTGTGGTCTGCGCGGTAACGGGCACATTCGCTATCGCGGCGATCATCGTCATCTATCTGACCTGCCCGCCAGATCCGCAGGGATACACCGACACACGAGAATTTTTCACCACCCTCGTCCTTCTGGCGACCGTCGCCATCATCGCGAGTGCCCTCGTGTCGATCCTCGCCCACCCCGTTAACCAGGATGCGCTCGGCCGCCGGGCCGGTGTCGGGGAAAGCCTGCGGGCGTTCACCCCCGCGATCGGGCGGCTGGCCTGCGCCCTGCTGCTGCTCGGCGCGATCGAAATGCTGCTATGTGTACCGGCAACGTTCGGCCTGCTCCTTACCCTGGATCAGGGTATCGGGGAAAAACACGACAGCGCATTAAAGCTCGGGGGGATCTGTGTGCTGGCGCTGCTCACCTTCGCTGTGACGTGGTTCCCGGTGCGCACGGTGGCGACGCTACCGAGCGTCGCCACCGAAGGGCTCGGGCCGCTGACCGGTCTACATCGGTCCTTCACATTGACGTCGTGGTCCTTCTGGCGATACTTCGTGGCGTTAACACTGCTCACGGTCATCGCGGCCGTGCCGTCATACATCGCGATCAGCCTGCCGTTGAGCTCCGTCGCCGCTCCGGATTCCCAACTCGCGGGTGATCTACTGTTGGTACTCGGTATCGTGGTGACCGCTCTCATTTCTCAACCCGTCCTCGCAGTCGGGGCGAATGTGATCCACCTCGACGCGCGGATGCGGTACGAACGTTACGATCTGACGCTCATCCAGGTATCGCAGACACCGCACCACTGATCCCCGCCCGAGCAGATGTCATTTGTTTGAGTGCAGTCATTTGAGTGCGGATGTCATTTGAGTTCCGCGCTCGACTTCCCAAGGATGCGGCGGGCAATAATGAGCTGCTGGATCTGCTGCGTGCCTTCAAAAATATCGAGGATCTTGGCGTCGCGGGCCCACTTCTCCAACAAACTGGACTCGGAGTAGGCGGCGGTAGCCCCGATCTCCACTGCCTTATTGGTTACCTCGGTGACCATACGTCCCGCCTTAGCCTTAGACATCGAGGCCTCGGTGGAGTTGGGCTGGCCGTTATCTGCCATCCAGGCGGCCCGCAGGGCCAGTAACCACGACGCTTCCCAATCGGATTCGAGCCGAATGAAATCCGCGACGGCCGCATGCGCGGCGGCAACCGGCTTGTCGTAATCGATTTCATGGCCAGCGCTCTCAATAAGTCCGCGCAATTCCTCCAACGCGGCCCGCCCGACACCGACAGCCATCGCGGCAACCAACGGTCGAGTGTTGTCGAAGGTCTGCATCACCCCGCCGAACGCCTTTTTAGTATCGATCTCCGGCGAACCCAGCAGATTCTCGGCGGGCACCCGCACATCCTCGAATCGCAGCACCGCAGTATCAGATGCCTTAATACCGAGTTTGTGTTCAAGCCGCACGACGCTGACGCCCTCGGCATCGAGCGGCACGACGAAACTCTTGATCGCAGCGCGCCCAGCGCTCTTATCGATGGTGGCCCAGACGACGACGTGATCGGCTCGCGACCCCGCGGTCACGAAAATCTTCTCGCCGTTGATGAGATAGTCATCGCCGTCGCGAGTCGCCGTGGTCGATACCGCAGCAGAATCGGAACCGAATCCCGGCTCGGTGATCGCCATCGCCGCCCAGACATCAGCGAATTTCTCCAGCTGCTCGGCAGTGGCCACCGCGGCGATGGCCGCGTTACCCAGCCCCTGGTAAGGAATCGAGAGCATTAGTGCGGCATCGCCCCACCCCGTCTCGACGCCCTGCAGGACGGCACGAATATTCGATCCGTTGACCACCTCGCCGCGCGCACGCGGCGTCTTATCGGCGTCGCGTGCACTGGCCCGCGCCTGTTTGATGAATTCGCCGAGCGCGTCCAGCTCTTCGGGATAGGCATGTTCGGCTTTGTCGTACTTGCGTGAAATCGGGCGGAAGATGTGTTCGGCCGCCGCATGCGCCTGCTCCACCACGGAATCGAATTTCTTCGGGAGCTCCAGGTTGATCGCCATGGCCGACATCTTACTGCGCAGTAAGTTTGATTCCAAGGCCTGCGCATGCACCGGTTTAAGGCACAACAGGTCTAGGGCACAACAGGT
>JASGFW010000045.1:0-30545 GCA_047605305.1 Gordonia sp. (in: high G+C Gram-positive bacteria) | reverse complement strand
GGTGTCTCAGCCCAGCCCGGCGAGAAAATCGTGCGCCCACCGCACCGCGGTCACCCCCGGCTTCACCTCGAAGTTCCCGTAGTTGCCGTGCGAGCCGGATTGGAGGAACCGGTTGAATTCGATGATCTGCGCACGGGTGTGCGCGTTGCTCAGTTCCTCCACGACGCTGCCCGGCCCGCCTTGCGTGAGAAGTTCATTCACAATCGTCACCGCCTCCGCTTGATACTGACCGATCTGGCTCGGCGTCGGATCACTGGCTTCGGCGAGATAACCGATGATGCGCGTCACGTAATAGTCGCGCGGCACATTGCAATACAGGTCACGCGGCACGCAAATCGTGAACTCGCGTGACCGTAGATACCCCATACCGCCGACACGGGGACCGCCGCTCCCCTGACCGCTCAGCGGGGGTCCGACGAGGTTGTCCTCACTCGACCGTCGGGGATCGGCAAGCAGCACCACTCCGGCCACCTGCTGCGGCCGGATCCGCTGATGCCCGGTACCGATCTCGGCTGCGACATCACCGGCGGCGTCGGCTCCCTGGCTGTATCCGGTGAGCGCGATTTTGGTCGTCGGACAGCGTCGCAACATCCGCAGTGCGAGACCTTTGGTGTTGGCCACGGCCTGCGCCTTCGACTTGCCGTAGATGGCTCGTTCCCACGGAAATGCGGTGGCGGCATAGCCAACGTATTTCACCTGCGTCTGCGGCCCAAGATCGGAGGTCACCGCCTTGAGTAGGCCCGGAGTCCCGGCCGACCAGGTGCCTGGAATCGCAAGGACGTAAATCTTCGGGCATGCGGCAGATTCCGCTGATGCCGTCGGCGCCGACATACCGATCCCGGCAATACCCAGCACGAGAATCATCGCGAGCCGCAATATTGCACCCACAGACGTTTCCACCTTCCCCCCAGATCCCCATAAGACATGAAGGAGTGTAGGCAGGCCTCAGCCCATCCGACAGTGGCCGCTTGGCGAACTCTTGTCTGCCGATCACTCAGACGCACTACACGCGCCGATAAGTGATCGACATCTCAGCTGCCGCGGTGAGAAGATACCGCCGCGTTCAGCCGCTCAGCGCTGGGCGACCTGCGTCGGGTAGATCGGTGCCGGGAGATCGGACGCACCGGCGAGATAGCGGTCGACGGCCGCGGCGGCGGAGCGACCCTCCGCGATCGCCCAGACGATCAATGACTGGCCCCGGCCGGCATCGCCGGCGACGAATACGCCGTCGAGTCCGACCGCAGCGAACTGATCGTCGCGCTTGATGGCGCCACGCGAGTCGTAGGCGACGCCGAGCTTATCGAGCAGATCACCGCGTTCGGGACCGACGAATCCCATCGCGAGCAGCACCAGATCGCAGTCGAGTTCGAAGTCGGTACCCTCGACCTTCTCGAAGCGGCCATCACGCAGTGCCACCTCATGCGCCCGCAGGCCGGTGACATGCCCGTCCGCACCGATGAACTGTTCAGTGTTCACCGAGAACACCCGTTCACCGCCTTCCTCGTGGGCGGAGGACACGCGATACACCAGCGGGTAGGTCGGCCACGGCGTTGAGGCGGCGCGTTCGCCCGGCGGACGCGGCATAATCTCGAACTGGTGGACCGCGGTTGCGCCCTGTCGCAACGCGGTGCCAAGGCAGTCGGCACCGGTATCTCCGCCGCCGATGATGACCACCTTCTTATCCGTCGCGGTGATCTGGCGCTCCACCCTATCGCCGAGTTGCACCCGATTGGCTTGCGGCAGATATTCCATCGCCTGATGGATTCCGGCAAGTTCACGGCCGGGGATGGACAGATCCCGACCGATGGTCGAACCCACGGCAAGTACCACCGCGTCGACATCGGCGCGCAATTGTTCGACGGTAATGTCCACGCCGACATTCACGCCGGTACGGAATACGGTGCCTTCGGCCCGCATCTGCTCCAGCCGACGGTCGATGTGGCGTTTTTCCATCTTGAATTCGGGGATGCCGTAGCGCAGCAACCCGCCGATGCGGTCAGCCCGCTCGTAGAGGTAAACCTGATGTCCGGCACGGGTAAGCTGTTGCGCCGCTGCCAGTCCCGCGGGCCCCGAACCCACTACGGCAACCGATTTCCCGGTGAGTTCACTCGGGCGCACCGGCGTGAGCAGGTTCTGCTCCCACGCGTGGTCGATCAGTTCCACCTCGATCTGCTTGATCGTCACCGCTGGCTGATTGATTCCGAGGACGCATGATGCCTCGCACGGCGCCGGACACAATCGCCCGGTGAACTCCGGGAAATTGTTGGTGGCGTGCAGCCGGTCGATACCGGCCGCCCACTGATCGCGGTATACCAGATCATTCCACTCGGGGATCAGGTTTCCCAGCGGGCAACCATTGTGGCAGAACGGGATACCGCAGTCCATGCAGCGGCTGGCCTGGGTCTGCAGGTGATCGTGATCGAAGTCGGTGTAGACCTCTTTCCAATCGAGCAGCCGCAGATCGACCGGCCTGCGGTTGGGCAATTCACGGTCCGTGTGCTTGAGGAAACCCTTCGGATCAGCCACGTGCAGCCTCCATGATCGCGTCGTTCACGTCTCGTCCCTCACGTTCGGCGGCATCGATCGCCGCGAGCACCCGCTTGTAATCGCGCGGCATCACCTTGGCGAATTCCTGCCGGGTCCGCGCCCAGTTGTCGAGTATCCGGTCGGCAACCGCCGAATCGGTATACGCACGGTGTTCGGCGATCACCTCAGCGAGGAATTCGGCGTCGTCTTCCTCCAGCGATTCAATCTCTACCAGTTCGGGATTCAGGTTGTCCGCCAACCGCCGATCCGGATCGTAGACGTAGGCGATCCCGCCCGACATGCCCGCCGCGAAGTTGCGGCCGGTCTCACCGAGAACCACAACTCGACCACCGGTCATATATTCGCAGCCGTGATCGCCGACGCCCTCCACCACTGCGGTCGCACCCGAGTTCCGTACACAAAATCGTTCACCGACGATGCCGCGCAAGAAGAGTGACCCGCCGGTGGCGCCGAACCCGATGACATTTCCGGCAATGATATTGCGTTCGGCCACAAAACCTTCGGGGATATTCACCGGCGGACGCACCACAATGCGACCACCGGAAAGCCCCTTGCCGACGAAATCGTTGGCGTCGCCGGCCAAACGCAACGTGATACCGCTCGGCAAGAAAGCGCCGAAGCTATTTCCGGCCGATCCGGTGAAATCAATAGTGATAGTGCCGTCGGGCAACCCTTGCGCACCATACGCTTTCGTCACCTCGTGGCCGAGCATCGTGCCCACCGTACGATTCACGTTGGCGATCTTCGCGGTGAACGCGACAGGCGTGCCGTGATCGATGGCCTCGCGGCTCTGCACAATCAGTTGCTGATCGAGCGCCTTGTCAAGCGCGTGGTCCTGTACGCCCGAGCAATACAGATCCTGGTTCATGAACGGAGATTGCGGACTTGCCAACACCGATGACAGATCGAGCTTGCCCGCTTTGGCCGAACTCCAGTGCGCCAACGCCTTGGTGGTGTCGAGAGCTTCGACGTGTCCAACAGCATCCCGCAGGGTGCGGAATCCCAGTCGGGCGAGCAGTTCCCGCACTTCTTCGGCGATAAACAGGAAGAAGTTTTCGACGAATTCCGGCTTACCGGTGAATCGTTCGCGCAGCAGCGGGTTCTGCGTGGCCACCCCCACCGGGCAGGTGTCGAGATGGCAGACGCGCATCATGACGCAGCCCGACACCACCAGCGGGGCGGTAGCGAAGCCGAATTCCTCTGCGCCCAGCAGCGCGGCGATGAGCACGTCGCGGCCGGTCTTGAGCTGACCATCCACCTGAACGACGATGCGGTCACGAAGGCCGTTGAGCAGCAGCGTCTGCTGAGTCTCCGCCAATCCGAGTTCCCATGGCGCGCCAGCATGTTTGAGGGAGGTCAACGGCGAGGCCCCGGTACCGCCGTCGTGACCCGAGATCAGCACCACGTCGGCGTGCGCCTTGGATACACCCGCCGCCACCGTGCCCACACCCACCTCCGACACCAGTTTCACGTGGATACGAGCCGCCGGATTCGCATTCTTCAAATCGTGGATCAGCTGGGCGAGATCCTCGATGGAGTAGATGTCGTGGTGGGGAGGCGGCGAAATGAGGCCGACACCCGGGGTGGAACCACGCACCTGGGCGACCCACGGGTACACCTTATGCGGCGGAAGCTGGCCGCCCTCACCGGGTTTGGCACCCTGTGCCATCTTGATCTGGATGTCGGTGCAGTTGGCCAGGTAATGCGAGGTGACGCCGAAGCGTCCCGACGCAACCTGTTTGATTGCACTGCGCCGCCAGTCGCCGTTCTCATCGCGGTCAAACCGACGCGGATCCTCGCCACCCTCACCCGAATTCGATCGGGCGCCAAGCCTATTCATGGCGATCGCGAGGGTTTCATGGGCTTCCGCCGATATCGAACCGAAACTCATCGCGCCGGTGGAGAATCGCTTCACGATGTCCCGGGCCGATTCAACCTTCTCGATCGGAATCGGGTCACGGTCACCGAAATTGAAATCGAAGAGCCCCCGCAGCGTGGCAAGTTTGCGCGACTGGTCGTCGACGAGCTTCGTGTACTCCTTGAACACCTTGTATTGGCCGGTGCGCGTCGAATGTTGCAGCTTGAACACCGTGTCGGGGTTGAAAAGATGGAACTCTCCCTCACGGCGCCACTGGTATTCACCGCCGACAGGTAGTTCCCGATACGCGCGTTCGGAGGGACGGGGCGCAAAGGCCAGCGCATGGCGGGCCGCCACGTCGGCCGCGATCTCATCGAGCCCGACACCGCCGAGCTGGCTGTGCAGGCCGGTGAAGAACTCGTCGACGGTATCCTTGGATAAACCGATCACCTGGAAGAGCTGTGCCCCGGTGTAGGAGGCAAGGGTGGAGATACCCATCTTGCTCATCACCTTGAGTACGCCTTTGCCGGCGGCCTTGATGTAGTTGGCACGTGCGGTGGCGAAGTCGATATCATCGAGCACCCCCCGCTCGACCATATCCTCGATCGATTCGAAGGCCATATACGGATTGACCGCGGCCGCACCGAAACCGATCAGCGCCGCCACATGGTGGATCTCGCGGCAGTCACCGGATTCCACTACCAGTCCCGCCTGCGTACGCTTACGTTCGCGAACGAGATGATGATGCACCGCAGCGGTCAGCAGCAGCGACGGGATCGGTGCCATCGTCTCGTCGGATTCCCGGTCGCTCAACACGATCAGATTCGCCCCGGCGTCAATCGCCGAACTCACCTCGGCGCGTACCGCGTCGAGCGCCACGCGCAGCCCCGCACCGCCCTGGGCCACCGGATATAGACCATGGATATGCGCGCTACGGAAGCCGGGCGGGTTCGCGGCGTCATTAATCCGGACGATCTTGGCCAGGGTGTCGTTATCGAGAACCGGTGTGGGCAATATGATCTGGCGGCACGAATCCGGTCCAGGATGCAGTAGGTCTGCCTCGGGACCGATCGTGGCGCCAAGGCTAGTGACGACTTCTTCGCGGATCGCATCCAACGGCGGATTGGTCACCTGGGCGAATAACTGCTGGAAATAGTCGAAAAGCATCCGCGGGCGCGCCGAGAGCACCGCGATCGGGGTATCGGTACCCATTGATCCGATCGCTTCGGCGCCGGTGCGCGCCATCGGCGCCACCAGCAGATTAAGCTCCTCGGTGGTGTAGCCGAAAACCAGCTGGCGCAAGGTGACCCGACGATGGGACATGTGCTCGTGCGGCGGCGCCTTGACCTGGTCGATGTGCACCATCCCGGCATCGAGCCAGTCGGCGTAGGGCGCTTGTGCAGCCAGCGAGTCCTTGATCTCCTCGTCGTCGACGATACGTCCGGCCGCGGTATCCACCAAAAACATCCGGCCCGGCTGCAGGCGCAGCTTCTGTACCACGTCGGCGTGGTCGATATCGAGCACTCCCACCTCGGACGCCATCACCACCAAACCATCTTTGGTCACCCAGATCCGACTGGGCCGCAAGCCATTGCGGTCGAGTACCGCACCCACCACGGTGCCATCGGTGAAGCAGACCGACGCCGGTCCGTCCCACGGCTCCATCAGCGCCGAATGGTATTGGTAGAACGCGCGATGCGCGGGCTTCATCGACTCGCGCCGTTCCCACGCCTCAGGGATCATCATCAGCACCGCATGCGGAAGGCTGCGTCCGCCCAGATGCAGCAACTCAAGCACTTCGTCGAATTGTGCCGTGTCCGAAGCACCCGGAGTACATGCGGGAAAAATCTTCTCGGCGGCATCCTCGCCGAACACCGAGGTGTCGATGAGTGCCTCACGGGCTCGCATCCAGTTCTCGTTACCGGTGACGGTGTTGATCTCGCCGTTGTGGGCGACCCGGCGAAATGGATGCGCCAGCGGCCACGATGGAAACGTGTTGGTGGAGAATCGTGAATGCACCAGGCCGAGCGCGCTCTCGACTCGGGAATCTTGCAGGTCGAGGTAGAATTCACGCAGCTGCGGGGTGGTGAGCATCCCCTTGTAGACGAAGGTCTTACCCGACAAACTCGGAAAGTAGACGCTCTCGCGGCCGGTGCGATCACTCCCGGCGCCCTGGTCAACGAGTTCGTACTGCACCCGCTTACGCACGACGAACGCCTTACGCTCGAGTTCCATCCCGTGGGCTCCGCCGATGAACACCTGCCGGAAGGTGGGCATCGCATCGCGCGCCAGTGCCCCCAATGACGCCTCGTTGATGGGCACCTCGCGCCAACCGAGCAACGTCAGGCCCTCGGCCGCGACAATCTTCTCCACACCCTCGGCGGCCCGTCGGGCATCCTCGGAACCTTGTGGCAAAAATGCGATACCGGTGGCGTAGGCGCCTTCCGCGGGCAACTCGAAGTCGACGGTTTCCCGGAAAAAGCGGTCGGGGACCTGGATCAAGATGCCCGCACCGTCGCCGGTGTTGGGTTCCGCACCGGCGGCGCCACGATGTTCGAGGTTGATCAGCGCGGTGATCGCCTTCTCGACGATGTCGCGGCTACGCCGACCGTGCATGTCGACCACGAAGGCAACACCGCACGAGTCGTGTTCATTGGCCGGGTCGTAGAGCCCGATAGGGCCCGGGGCCTGCTTCATTGTTTGCCTCACTTGGTGCGCGCCGTTGCGCACGGTTCTCACCCGTATAGGTCTGTGAAGACACGTCTAGCCCGGAACTCTCGGAACCGCCTGCACTGGGGGCTGACCAGGGACGATCCGATCACTCTTCCGGCTGTGCCTGCCGCCGGCGCCATTGCCGACCGGGATGCGGGCGAGAGTGACCGGGCCCACATCACACTGCTGTTTGAGCATTACGGATCATTTTCTCACGGCGGGTGCCCGGTATTGAAATCCGGTTACCACATCTGCATCGATCGTGCAGGATGTAGGACGGTCAGGGCCGTGAGGAGAGCTCCCGGCACATCACGCTCAGAACTCAGCCCGCAACGCTCGCTCCGGTCAGCGGCGGTGAGGCCGCCAGAAGTGCATTCTCCGTATCGCTGAAGGCTCGTGAGCGTGAAAGGAACCGAACCCCTTCCGGCGCTTCCAAGCTGAATCCGGCGCCGCGGCCCTTGACCACGTCGAGGATCAGCTGCGTATGCTTCCATAGCTCGAACTGGTCGCCGTTAATCCAGACTCGCACGGCAGGAAGTGGATTCGGCAACGAGATCTCGCCGACGAGCACGTCGCGCTGACCCACACGGTATTCCCCGGCCAGGTAACACATCGGCGCGGAGCCGTCACAACATCCGCCGGACTGGTGAATCATCAGCCCGCCGTGCAATTCCGACAACTTTGTCAACAGAGCGACGGCGACGTCGGTGGCAACCACTCGCACCGGCGCCTGCCCCTCGGGGGCGAAAGCATGCGCCGGCGGCGCGGTGTAACCACAGCCGATGTCAAATTGTGCGCTGCCCATCTCCTCGCCCACCTCTCACTGCGATCTCCTCCGCGGTTTTACGGATTCCGTTGCAGGATAGCCAAAATCCGTCGCCGCGCAGCCAGATTTGGTTGCGCGGCGACGGGTTCATGCCGATAAAACTACGACTGCGGATGCCATCGCGAGCACATCAGAAGAATCCTTTAGCACTCTGCGCGTAGCCGACAAGCAGATTCTTTGTCTGCTGGTAATGCTCAAGCATCATCAGATGAGTCTCCCGGCCGATACCCGACTGCTTGTAGCCGCCGAAGGCGGCGTGAGCGGGGTAATCGTGGTAGGTGTTCGTCCATACCCGACCGGCCTGGATCTCGCGGCCAGCACGGTAGGCGGTGGCACCGTCTCGGCTCCATACGCCTGCGCCGAGGCCGTAGAGAGTGTCGTTGGCAATGTGGATGGCGTCGGCGTAATCCTTGAAGGTGGTCACAGCCAGCACCGGACCGAAGATCTCCTCCTGGAAGATACGCATCTTGTTGTGGCCGGCGAAGACGGTGGGCTGGATGTAAAAACCACCCGAGAGCTCACCTCCGAGGTCGGCCGGCCCACCGCCGACGAGCACCTTCGCGCCTTCTTCCTTGCCGATGGCCAGGTAGGAACTGATCTTCTCGAACTGATCGTTGGACGCCTGCGCACCCATCGTGGTCTCGGTATCGAGCGGATTACCCTGCTTGATCTGTTTCACGCGCTCCACGGCACGGCCGATGAAGTTGTCATAGATGTCCTCTTGGATCAGCGCACGGCTCGGGCAGGTACACACCTCGCCCTGATTGAGCGCGAACATGGTGAAACCCTCCAGCGCGCGATCCAGGAAGCCATCGTCGGCGGCGAGCACATCGTTGAAGAAGATATTCGGACTCTTCCCACCCAGCTCCAACGTCACCGGAATCAAGTTCTCCGACGCGTACTGCATGATCAGCCGGCCGGTGGTGGTCTCACCGGTGAAGGCGATCTTGCGAATGCGGTTGCTGGAGGCGAGCGGCTTACCCGCCTCCACTCCGAAGCCGTTCACGATATTGACCACCCCGGGGGGCAGCAGATCCGCAATAAGGCTGATCACGTAGAGGATCGAGGCGGGGGTCTGCTCGGCGGGCTTGAGCACCACCGCATTTCCCGCCGCCAAGGCCGGAGCCAGCTTCCACACCGCCATCAGGATCGGGAAATTCCATGGGATGATCTGGCCGACAACACCGAGCGGCTCGTGGAAGTGGTAGGCCACGGTGTCCTCGTCGACCTCGGAGATCGAGCCTTCCTGGGCACGCAGCGCGCCGGCGAAGTAGCGGAAGTGGTCGACGGCGAGCGGGATGTCGGCGGCGAGGGTTTCCCGAACGGCCTTACCGTTGTCCCAGGATTCGGCGACGGCGATCTTCTCCAGGTTCTCCTCGATCCGGTCGGCGATACGCAGCAGCACCAGCGAACGCTCGGCGACCGACACCTTGCCCCATTGCGGAGCCGCCTTGTGCGCCGCGTCGAGCGCGAGGTCGATATCCTCGGCGGTCGAACGGGCGACCTCGCAGAAGGTCTTACCGTCGACGGGCGACGGATTCTCGAAATACTGCCCCTTAACCGGCGGGGTCCACTGACCACCGATCCAGTTGTCATAGCGCGATTCAAAGCTCATCACTGAGCCCTCGGTTCCCGGCTTCGCGTAGACAGTCATGTGTAGCTCCTCAGTTCCGTTTCCTCGGTGCTGTTGCCTCGGTGCTGTTTCCTTGATGTCACATGCGCCGTCAATCGACCTCATGTGATCTATTACACATTCTATGATCGACGTGGTTGCAGACACGTTGCATGGCGACATGCGATCCCGCAGCGAGATAAAACCGGAGCTCAGGAGCGGGTGGCTAGCCGATCACAGCCCGTAGCGGCGATCAAACAACCGAATACGGCCGTCAACCAATGCCCGATCCGAATGCCCGGCAGGCAGACGATCACCGAGTCGGCGCCAGGCGCCAAGGTCATCACGACCATGCACCGACGACGTCCAGGCACGCAACGCCGCAACATCGCCTTCGGCGATCACCCGGGACCGCACGTCTTCGCGTACCTCTTCGAAGATCTCGATAATGCCCGGCGCGCTGGATTCGACCAGCAATCCGCCGCGGCCGAAATCGTTGATGATCGCAGCAAGATCGCCGCGGCCGGCGATGCGCTGACGCAGGTCACCGATATCCGAGCGCAGGTCGGCGACCAATCGGTAGGGCCGCGAACCGAGCACATCGGTGCCGATATCTCTGCGCAACCGTGAAATCTCGGCACGCACGGTGACCGGATCAACGCCGCCGTCTGCGAGCAGCAGAGCGAGTTGTTCGGTGTTGAGACCTTCCGGATAGTTTTGCAGGAGTACCAGGATCTCTGCGTGCCGACGCGATAGTGGCCGCTCGCCGAACCGATCACCCTCGCGATGCCAGCGATAACGGCCATCAGCCAGGACACACATCCGGATGGTGTTCGACGGGGCACCGGAAGACTGTGACGCAAAAACCTGGGGGGCAAAGATCGCCGGGTCGGACAGGTCGACCGAACGAGATTGCAGTTCACGCTCCACCACCGCCACCACGGATCGGACCGCCGCCAATGCGAACGGTTCGGCAACCGCACGCCCACCGGTGACATCGATCGCGCCGATCACATGCCCGGTCGCCGGATCATGCACCGGCGCAGCCGCGCAACTCCACTCGTGCACCGCGGTGATGAAATGTTCGGGCCCCACCACCTGCACACCTTTGTCGACCGCGAGTGCGAGTCCGGGCGCGCTGGTGCCGACAACCTCCTCGCTCCACACCGAACCCTCGACGAAGTTGATCCGGCTCGCACCGTCAAGCGCCGATGATTCGCCTTCCACCCAGAGCAACCGACCGAGATGGTCGGTCAGCGCAACCACCACTCCGGTGTCGGCGATGTCGTCGAGCATCAGCGATCGCACGATGGGCCGGATCGCGGTAATCGGGTGCGCATCGCGATAGCGGGTGAACTCCTCGGGAGTCATCGTGTTGCCGTCGCCCGACGCCCCATCCACCTTCGACCCGCCCGGATTGACCCCGCCGCTGCGCGAGCGCAACCAGGAGTCCCGGACTACCGTCCGCACCCCTGCCGCCGACAACTGCGCACCGGACAACTGCGCGCCCGAGATGAAGTCCTCATATGCGCGACGGACCGATGAGGACACCTGTGCACCATCGGCCATGCGTCCTCCGTCAATCGCTGTGTTCTCACAATTGTGCCGCCATGCGTGTGACCGCGGCAACAAACTGACTCAATCACGCATACTCATCTCCCCGCCGGGGAGAGGAAATCCTGCGCGAGTTAGGGCCGCCGCCCGCTACGCCGCGGGTAATGCGCCCGCAAAAGGCTGTACGCGTAGGTGCTCAGTAGCAGCGCCGCACCGCACGCCAACGCCGGCCAGAAGAAGATGTTCTGCCAGGAGTCGCGCACCATCGCCACTACCCAGGCCATCACGCACACCACAGTGCCGAGCGACGCGAGCAGACGCACAACAAGCACCAGCGCGGTCATCACCGCCCACGCCACCGCCCACGCCCGAGCAGATGGGTTGCTCGCCATATCCGACACCATAGCCAGAACACACGCCCCGGCTCAGCCGATGCGCGATCGACATCAATTTCGGCCGGGTCGCGCGCTCGGTTTGACAGCATTACCCACGGCAGCCACACTTGTTGCAGTACATGCGCATCGTTGCGCATACCGCAACGCTCCTCGTGCTGATGCCGGGTCCGGTCAGCCCCAGGCCCTCGTATTCGCGCTCGGTCGATACCCGTCCCCGCACTCCCGATCTGCCACACAATCCCCCCAACGCACGGAACAGGTTTGTGCCAATGACCGCACACCTCGCGGACACCCGCGGAAGCACCGTCGACGCCGCGATGAGCGCACTCATCAGCCAGCGCATCGTCGGCCAGAGCCTGCCGGCCGCGTTCTATGTGGATCGGGAGTATTTCGACCTTGATCTCGATCAGATCTTTTCCGAGCGATGGTTTTTCGCCGCTGCCGAAGCCGAGATCGCCGATCCCGGCGATTACGTCACCGTCACGTTCGGTACCCGGTCGGTCATTCTCACCCGCGACGACGATCGCACTATTCGCGCCTTCCACAACGTATGCCGCCATCGCGGCGCCCGGCTGCTCACCGAAGCGGCCGGTTCCGTCGGCACCATCGTCTGCGCCTATCACTCGTGGACCTACGGGATGGATGGCCGGCTGCACTACGCCGATGCCCAGGCCCCCGGGTTCGACAAAAAATGTTTCAGCCTGCGGCCCGTGCACGTCCGTGCCATCGCCGGGCTAGTCTTCCTGTGTCTTTCCGACGATCCCCCCGCCGATATCGACGAGGTCGCCGCGATCGTCTCGCCCTACCTTGCCCCGCATCACCTAGCCACCGCCAAGGTCGCCAAACAAACCGATCTCATCGAGAACGGCAACTGGAAACTGGTGATGGAAAACAATCGCGAGTGCTATCACTGCGCGGGCCATCCAGAACTCCTCAACGTCTTCTTCCCCACCTGGGGTTATGACAGCGACGATGCGATCCCCGCCCGCCTGCGTCCCGTTTTCGGTCAATACCGTCGGGCCACCGCCGAAATGATCGAGGTATGGGATTACCTCGGACTCCCCTACCATCGGATAGAGCAACTCGATACGCGCGAAACGGGATTCCACATCGAACGCGAGGCCATGGACCTCGCCGGAGAATCCTTCACCCTCGACGGCCGCGCCGCGAGCACCCGGCTACTCACCGACATGCCACCGCGACGCCTCGGCCGGTTATCGATGCATATGCAACCGAATATGTGGTTGCACGTCACCAGCGATCACGCGGTGCTGTTCTCGGTGATTCCGGTTGCCCCCGATAAAACGCTGGTGCGCACCACCTGGCTTGTGCATCCCGATGCGGTCGAGGGTGTCGATTACGAGAGCGACCAGCTGACCGGGGTGTGGGAGGTCACCAACCAGCAAGACGCCGATCTCGTCGCACTCGCTCATCAGGGAATCAGCAGCCCCGCATACCTTCCCGGCCCTTATGGACCGTCGGAGTTCCAGGTCGAGGCCTTCGTGAACTGGTATATCACCGCATTGCGCACCAACCTCGGATTATCCAGCGCAACCCAAGATGCAACGCCATGAACGAACTCACGTTAACGTGCCTGGCCCGGGATGACTTGACGCCGGAGATGACCTCGTTCACCTTCGGCGTAAACGGAAGTTCGCCATTACGCTTTCAGCCCGGCCAATTCCTCACCTTCGCCTTCATGATCGCCGGCCGCCAGGTAGAACGCTGCTACAGCATCTGCTCCTCGCCGACACGACCAGAAACACTGTCGATCTGCGTCAAACGCGTTCCCGGCGGCGAGGTCTCAACTTGGCTACACACCCACCTACGAACCGGGATGACCCTCACCGCCACCGGACCGGCCGGGCGATTCAGCTATCTGCGGGCACCCGCCGACAAATATCTTTTCATCTCCGCCGGTAGCGGCATCACTCCGGTGATATCAATGCTCGCCGCCGCCGCCGACGAGCGACTCGACGCCGATATCGCGTTCGTGCACAGCGCTCCCACCGCCGCCGACATCCCGTTCCGCGACGACGTGGAAACTCTTGTCGCCACGCACCCCAATATCAACGCCACGTTCGCCCTCACCCGGACCACGCACAGCACCCTCGACAACAGTGGTCATCGTGGGCGTATCGACGCCGCCCTGCTCGCATACAGTTGTCCCGACCTCACCTGCCGCGAGGTATTCCTCTGCGGCCCAGGAGGATTCCGCAGCTCGGTACGAAACATACTCATCGCCTCCGGTGTTCCGCTCCACCGCATCCACGAGGAAAGTTTCGGTTTTGCCGTTCCCTCGTCCGACAAAGTTGTCACCACCGGATCGGGTGTCACCGTCGACTTCACCCGCCGCGCCCGGCGGATCACAGTTTCCCCGGGTAGCAGCATCCTCGCCGCAGCCGCCTGTGCCGGCGTCACCCTCCCCTCCTCCTGCGGCGTCGGGATCTGCGGTTCATGCAAGGTACGCAAGGTATCCGGCGACGTAGTGATGAACCATCAGGGCGGCATCGCGCCGCGCGAAATCGAGCAGGGCAAGATCCTGCTCTGCTGCTCCGAACCGCTCTCCCCGGTCGAGATCGACTACTGAGGATCCAGCCATGACACCACACCCAGCCAGCGCCGCCCCCACCGCGCCACCGGCGACGCCACCCGGGGCACACCTGCCACAACACCCCGGATTCCTGTGGCGCAATCCCGAACCGAAACCCTCCTATGACGTCGTGATCGTCGGCGGCGGCGGGCATGGTCTGGCCACCGCCCATTATCTGGCACGCCATCACGGGATCACGAATATTGCTGTACTCGAACGTGGTTGGCTCGCCGGCGGGAATATGGCCCGCAATACCACACTCATCCGGTCCAATTATCTCTGGGATGAGAGCGCGGCCATCTACGAGCATTCCCTCAAACTGTGGGAGGGATTAGCCGAGGAACTCGACTATCCCATCCTGTTCAGCCAGCGCGGTGTGCTCAATCTGGCCCACAACGAACAGGACGTTCGGGAAAGCATCCGGCGAGTAGAGGCCAACCGGCTCAACGGAATCGACGCCGAATGGCTCGATCCCAAACAGGTCGCCGATGTCTGTCCCATCGTCAATATTTCGCCTAACATCCGCTACCCGGTACTGGGAGCCACCTTTCAGCCTCGTGGCGGTATCGCTAAACATGACTACGTCGCATGGGGTTTCGCGCGATCGGCAAACGCGGCCGGCGTCGATATCATCTCGCAGTGCGAAGTCACCGGATTCACCACCGCAGGTGATCGGATCACCGGGGTGCGCACCTCTCGGGGAGATATAGCGGCCGGAACCGTCGTACTGTGCGCAGCGGGCCACACCTCCACCCTCACCGACCGTCTCGGCTTTGCGGTGCCGGTGCAGTCACATCCGCTGCAGGCGCTGGTATCGGAGTTACTTGAGCCGATTCATCCGACCGTGGTGATGTCCAATGCGGTGCACGTCTATGTCTCCCAGGCGCATAAGGGTGAGCTTGTGATGGGCGCCGGCGTTGACTCCTACAACGGATACGGTCAGCGTGGCGCCTTCCATATCATCGAACGGCAGATGGCTGCCGCGGTCGAGCTGTTCCCGGTGTTCGGCCGCGCGCGCCTGCTGCGTACCTGGGGTGGCATCGTGGATGTCACCCCCGATGCCTCCCCGATCGTCGGTGCCACCCCGTACTCGAATCTCTTCCTCAATTGCGGCTGGGGTACCGGCGGCTTCAAAGCAACACCTGCGGTCGGATGGTGTCTGGCGCATACCGTCGCCACCGGCGCACCGCATCCGATCAACGCTCCCTTCACCCTGGACCGATTTGTCACCGGCCGGCTCATCGACGAGCACGGCGCCGCCGCCGTCGCCCACTGATCTCATCCATACCCGCGCCATTCACCCCAGCCCGAGAGATACCCCGATGCAACTGATCACCTGCCCGTATTGCGGGCCACGTGAAGAAGTGGAATTCCACTACGGCGCCGCCGCCGGTATCGCCTACCCGCCCGCCCCGGCCGAACTCGACGACGATGCCTGGGCCCAGTATCTGTTCTTCCGCCCGAATCCCAAGGGCGAGTTGGGTGAACGGTGGTGCCATTCGGTTGGCTGCCGCCAGTGGTTCACCGTTCGCCGCGACACCGTGACCTACCGCTTCGCCGGCGACCCACAGCCGGCGCGTCGTGTCATCGATCCGATCGGAGAGCCACAGTGACACACCACTACCGGCAGCCCACTGGCGCCCGCATCGATCGATCGCGACCGATCGAATTCACCTTCGACGGTGTCGGTTACACGGGCTACTCCGGCGACACCCTCGCCTCGGCGCTGCTGGCCAACGGGGTCAGAACCATAACTACGAGCGTCAATCTCGGGCGCCCGCGCGGGGTCACCGGCTCCTGGACCGAGGATGCCACCGCCCAGGTCGGTATCGATGCACCGTTCTACGAGCCGATGATCCCGGCGACGATGGTTGAACTATGCCCAGGTCTGGCCGCACACGGAGTGCCCGGGCAGGGGAGATTATCCACCGAACCCGATGAGGCACGCTACGATTCGCTCCATCATCATCCGGATATCCTGGTCATCGGGGCCGGTGCCGCCGGGTTGATCGCCGCTCTGCTCGCTGGCCGCGCCGGAGCACGGGTAGTGATCGTGGATGAACGTGCCGAGCCAGGCGGGGCGACGCCATGGGCGCCGTGGCTACCCGGCACGCTGCGTGAACTCGACGCACTGCCGGGCGTGACCCGGCTGTCACGTACCACCGCGTTCGGCGCCTACGACGACGGTTTTGTGCTGGCGGTCGAGCACCGCACCGATCATCTGGGGACCCTCGCGCCCACCGGTATCTCCCGGCAACGAATCCACCGCATCCGTGCTCGGCGCATCATCATCGCCACCGGATCTCACGAGCGGCCAATAGTATTCACCGATAACGACCTACCCGGCGTAATGCTCGCCGGAGCCGCGGCCGACATGCTGCGCCGCTACGGTGTACGTGTCGGCGACCGTGCCGTCGTCTTCACCGCCACCGATTCGGCCTATGACTCGGCCTTCGCCCTCGCTGATGCCGGCACCGCGATCGCGGCCATCGTCGATGTTCGTGACATCGTCTCCGCCGACCTGACCGCCGAATCGGCGCGCCGCGGTATCACCCTGCACAGCGGCGGGGCGGTAGTACGAGCACTCACCGACGAGCGGGGCGTACTTCACGCCGCGCGCCTGGCCGACGGCCGGCACATCGACTGCGACACCATCCTGGTGAGCGGCGGCTGGAATCCGGCGGTGCACCTGTTCAGTCAGCTGCGGGGGTCAATCGCCTTCGACGCACACGCCAGCGCCTTCCTGCCGACCGGCACACTCGACGGTGTCGAGATCGTCGGCGCCGCAGCGGGAATGGTCCATGAGGGAGCCTGCCTGACCGATGGCCGCCGCGGCGGCCTGGCCACGCTACGCTCACTGCACATCCCCGCCCCCGAGTTGCGCGCGGTGCCCCGGGTTAGCGACCGCATCCAGGCCGCCCCGGCGACATGCTGGTATGTGGCTGACTCGGATACAGATTCGGCGGCAACGTCATTCGTTGATATGCAACGTGATGCCACCGTCGCCGATATCGCCCGCGCGCTGCACGCCGGTATGCGCTCGGTCGAACATGTCAAGCGTTACACCACCATCGGCACCGGCCATGACCAGGGCAAAACGTCGGGTATCGTCGCATCGGGTATCGTCGCCGAGATGCTGGGGGAAACCCCCGATCGCGCCGGTGTCACCACCTTCCGGCCGCCCTATACCCCGGTGTCCTTCGCCGCGTTGGCCGGACGTAATCGGGGGGATCTCTACGATCCGATCCGCCGCACCCCGCTGCACGAGTGGCACCTCGCCCAGGGCGCCGTCTTCGAGGATGTCGGCCAGTGGAAACGCCCGCGCTACTATCCGCGCCACGGCGAGGATATGCGCGACGCCGTATTACGTGAATGTGCTTCGGTGCGTGCCGGAGTCGGTATTCTCGATGGTTCAACGCTCGGCGTGATCGACGTCAGCGGAGCCGACGCCCCGGTATTCCTCGACCGGCTCTACACCAACCTGATGAGCAATCTCGCGGTGGGCAAGGTGCGCTACGGCGTGCTGTGCGGTCCCGACGGCATGGTCCGCGACGATGGCACCGTGATGCGCATCGCCGAAGACCGTTACACCGTCTACACCACGACCGGAAACGCTGCGGCGGTGCTCGACTGGATGGAGGAATGGCTCCAGACCGAATGGCCGCAGCTGCGGGTGTTCTGTACGTCGCTGACCGATCACGTCGCCACCTTCCCGGTGGTCGGCCCCCGATCACGTGAGGTGATCGGCGCGGTCTTTGACACCCTCGATGTCTCCAACGAGAACTTCGCCTTCATGACCTGGCGCGACACCATATTCGGGGATATCCCGGTGCGTATCGGTCGGGTCAGCTTCTCCGGTGAACTGGCCTTCGAGGTGAATGTCGCCGCCGGGTACGCACTCGCGATCTGGGAGGCGCTGGTGCGCGCCGGCACACCGTTCGCAATCACCCCGTACGGCACCGAGACCATGCACGTGCTGCGCGCCGAAAAGGGCTATCCGATCATCGGCCAAGACACAGACGGCACCGTCAGCCCGCACGATCTGGGCATGGGGTGGGCGGTGTCGAAGAAGAAACCCGATTTCCTCGGAAAACGTTCATTCGCCCGGGCCGCCAACAACGACGCCGACCGTAAGCATCTGGTCGGCCTACTTCCGGTCGACGGCCGCACCCGATTGCCCGAGGGCGCACAGGTGATCGCGAACGCGCAGTTGCCGCCCGCACCCGTGCCGATGCTCGGACACGTGACCTCCAGCTATCTCAGCGCCGAACTCGGCCGCACCTTCGCCCTCGCACTAGTGCGCGGTGGTCGGGAACGGCTCGGCGAGATTTTGCACGTGCCTATCGGTGACACCTTATGCGCGGTTGAGGTCACCGGCACCGTCTTCGTTGACGAGGAAGGGGCCAGGCGCGATGGATAACATCACTTCGACTGTTGAGCACGCTATTTCACCGCTCGCGAACTGGTCCGAGCGGTTTGCCGCACTGGCACCGGCGGTACTGCTCGCCGAACGGCCCGTCGCAGCGGTGGTGGTGCGCACCAATGACCCCGCGGTTGCCACGACGCTGGGACTGGCATCGGCATGTCGGGTGCGCCGCACCGGCGATGAGGTCGCGGTGTGGCTCGGCCCCGATGAATGGCTGCTGTACCGTCCCGGCCGCACCGGACACGAGTATCTGGCCGAGGTAGGTAACCGCCTCTCCGGCGTCCCCGACAATGCCAGAGCCGGCACGTATCTGATCGATGCGACCGGCCAACGCACCCGGTTGCTGCTGGACGGGCCGTACGCGGAGACGATCCTGGCGCACGGATGTGCAATCGATGTGTCGCCCGGGGTTTTCGGTCCCGATCACGCCGCGCAGACGCTGCTTGCTCAGGCTGGCGTCCTGGTGCACCGCACCGCCGGGACCGATACCGGCTTCACCCTTTTCGTCCGCTCCTCCTACGCCGACTACCTTGCTCGCTGGCTCACCGACGCGTCGACCGAGTACATCACTCGTCCGCCATCACTCCGCGTTTCCCAACACCCCTGAAGCTAGAGGCCCACCATGTCCGACACCTTCACCATGACGCTGCGTTGCCCGTCAACCAGCGGCATCATGCACGCAGTGTCATCGTTTCTCTACAGCCACGGCTGCGAGGTTCTCGATCACCGGCAATTCGATGATCCGACCAGTCGGACACTGTTTGCCAGAACGGAATTCGTTTCAGCGCAAGACACCGACGCCGAGGCAATGTCGCGTGCCTTCGGTCATCTTGCCGCCGGCATCAACGCCACCTTCGAAATCAAAGACACTACTGCGCAACGCATCCTGGTAATGGTATCCACCCTTGGACACTGTCTCAACGACCTGATCTTTCGGTGGCGGGCGGGTACTCTCGGCGGGCAGCTGGTGGCCGTGGTGTCCAATCACACCGCACTCGAACCGATGGCCACCTCGGCTGGACTACCGTTCCATCATCTGCCGGTGACTCCCGACACCAAGTCCGCCGTCGAACGCCAACTCCTCGACCTCGTCGAACACTACGACACCGATCTGGTCGTGCTGGCCCGCTACATGCAGATCCTCTCCGACGACACCTGCACCGCGCTGCGCGGGCGGGCGATCAATATCCACCACTCCTTCCTCCCCGGATTCAAGGGCGCCAAGCCATATCACCAAGCCCACCAGCGTGGCGTGAAATATGTCGGCGCCACCGCGCATTACGTGACTCCCGATCTCGATGAAGGTCCGATAATCGAGCAGGAGGTGATCCGGATCGACCACACCCACGATCCGCGCCGCCTCGCCACCGTCGGCAGCGATGCGGAGGCACTAGCCCTGTCTCGCGCGGTCCGCTGGCACTGCGAAAATCGCGTCCTCGAAAACGGCACCAGCACCGTCGTCTTCAGCTGACCCGCACCCCGAAGGACACCCATGACACACCCGAAAGTCGTCATCGTCGGAGCCGGCATCGTCGGCTGTTCACTCGCCGACGAACTCACCGCTCGCGGCTGGACCGATATCACCGTGCTCGACCGTGGACCGCTGTTCGCAACCGGCGGATCATCGTCGCACGCACCGGGACTCGTCTTTGCCACCAATCCATCGAAGACGATGACCGAACTCGCCTCCTACACCATCGAAAAATTCCGCAGCCTTGAACATCCTGACGGCTGGTGTTTCAATCCCGTCGGCGGCCTGGAAGTCGCGACGACCGAGGCGCGCTGGGCCGATCTGCATCGTAAGGCCGGGTGGGCGGCATCGCGTGGCGTCGCCTACGAGTTACTCGCACCGGCGCAGTGCGTCGCCCGCCACCCCTTACTCGACGAATCCGCCGTCGTCGGCGGGTTCTTCACCCCCAACGACGGACTGGCGAAGGCATTGCGTGCCGTCGAGGCACAGGCGCGGCGCGCAATGTCGCGCGGCGCGGTCTTTCAACCCGAATGCGACGTTATCGACGTCATCGACACCAACGGTGAGGTAACCGGGGTACGCACCGCGCGAGGCCTCATCGAGGCCGATATCGTGGTGTGCTGCACCGGATTTTGGGGGCGCGAATTCGGCCGTCGCGTCGGGCTGACCATCCCCCTGGTGCCGATGGCACACCAGTACGCCTTCACCACACCCGTCGAATCACGCAGCGGCGCCAACTCCGCCCTCGCCGAGGCCTCGCTGCCGATCCTGCGCCACCAGGATCACGATCTCTACTACCGCGAGCACGGCGACCGAATCGGTATCGGCTATTACGGTCACCGGCCAATGCCGACCGACGTAGGCACCCTCGATTACCACACCCCCATCTCCCTCGATGAGATGCCCTCGAAGCTGGCGTTCACCCCCGATGATTTCGAGGAAGCCTGGACGCAGACCACCGCCCTGCTGCCCGAGTTGGCTAACGGCAAGGTGGATGACGGATTCAACGGCATCTTCTCCTTCACTCCCGACGGCCACTCGGTGGTCGGCGAACACCGCGAACTTAAGGGATTCTGGGTCGCCGAGGCAGTGTGGGTGACCCATTCGGCCGGTATCGCCCGCACCGTCGCCGAGGCGATAGTCGACGGCACCCCTACGGTCGATACCCACGAATTCGACCTCTATCGATTCGAGAAAGCCGCGCTCGCCGACGATTTCATCAACACTACGAGCGCACAATCCTTCGTCGAGCTGTACGACATCATTCACCCGCACGATCAGCTCAAGGCGCCGCGCCAGATCCGCACGAGCCCCTTCTACGACCGCGAGGCCGCTCTCGGCGCGCAGTTCTGGTCGGCGGGGCTCTGGGAACGGCCGGCATGGTTCGAAGCGAACAAGGTTGTACTCGATGAACTCCTCTCCGGTGGGTTCGTTATCCCCGAACGTGATTCGTGGTCTGCACAGCACTGGTCCCCGATCTCGGTTGCCGAGGCACACCACACCCGCACTCATGTCGCCATCTACGACATGACCCCGCTGACCCGCTTCGAACTCAGCGGGCCGGGGGCGCTGGACCTCTTACAGCAACTGACCACCAATAATCTCGACAAATCGGTCGGCTCGGTGACATACACGCTAATGCTTGACGAAAAAGGCGGTGTACGTTCCGATTTAACGGTCGCACGGCTGGCCGAGGAGATATTCCAGATAGGCGCCAACGGCCCGATCGACTACGACTGGATCAGCAGGAAACTCGCTTCGGCCCCCGCCCCGGTAGCCCTGCGCGACATCACCGGATCGACCTGTTGCATCGGATTGTGGGGTCCACTGGCTCGCGACGTACTCGCTCCGCTCACTCCCACCGACCTCACCAATGACGGACTGAAATATTTCCGCTGCCTACACACGAGCATCGGCTCCATTCCGGTCACCCTGATGCGCGTCTCCTATGTGGGTGAATTGGGTTGGGAAATATATACCGACGCCGAATATGGCCGCGCACTGTGGGATCTGCTGATGAGTTCCGGTGCACCGCACAGGATTATCGCGGCCGGTCGAATCGCATTCAACGCGTTACGCATCGAGAAGGGTTACCGTTCGGCGGGTACCGATATGACCACCGAGCACACCCCGGATGCCGCCGGACTCGGTTTCGCCGTTCGCCCGAGTAAGACCGATTTCATCGGCAAAGCCGCTCTCGCCACACGCGGCGCCCCGCAGATCTTGCGCACGTTGCGGTTACGGTCACCGGACGCCGTCGTCCTGGGCAAAGAACCCGTATCGATTGCCGGCAAGGTGGTGGGCTATGTGACCAGCGCAGGGTGGTCGCCGACAATCGGCGCCTGCCTGGCTTACGCCTGGTTACCTGCCGAAACAGCCGTCGGCACACATGTTTGCGTGTCATATCTACACCAGGTATATGACGCCGACGTCGTCGCCGATCCCGTCGTCGATCCCGAGATGGCTCGCATCAGGCGCTGATAGGCCCAGTCTCGCTGGTTCACCGAAGCACCGGCAACCCCCCACACACCGGCGATTCCCATCACCGGAAAACAAGGAGTTACCCATGAGTGCACACGGCCCAGGACTACACAAGGGACTCAGCGAACGACAACTGCGGATGATCGCCATCGGCGGTGTCATCGGCGCCGGGCTCTTCGTCGGATCGGGAGTGGTCATCCACGCCACCGGTCCCGGTTCGTTCATTCCATATGCGCTGTGCGGCGTCATCGTGATCATGGTGATGCGGATGCTCGCCGAGATGGCCGTCGCGCGTCCATCGACGGGTTCCTTCGCAGACTATTCGCGCGCCGCGCTCGGCGGCTGGGCCGGTTTCTCGGTGGGCTGGCTGTATTGGTATTTCTGGGTGATCATCGTCGGTTTTGAGGCCATCGCCGGTGCCAAGATCATCCAATACTGGCTCCCCGACATCCCGCTGTGGTTGTGTTCACTTCTGCTACTCACCGCAATGACCGTGTCCAATCTCCTGTCGGTCTCCTCATTCGGTGAATTCGAGTTCTGGTTCGCCGGTATCAAGGTCGCGGCGATCGTGGTGTTCCTCGTCGTCGGCGCCTGCTACGTACTCGGACTATGGCCGCACAAGTCGATGGATTTCTCCAATCTCACCGCGCACGGCGGATTCTTCCCGAATGGCGCCTGGGCAATCACCGCGGCCATCGTGACAGTCATCTTCTCGATGACCGGCGCCGAGGTGACGACGATCGCGGCCGCCGAATCCAAGGATCCCGAACGTGCGGTGGCCAAGGCCGCCAATTCGGTGATCGCCCGGATCGCTATCTTCTACGTCGGTTCCATTTTTCTCGTCGCGGCGGTCGTGCCGTGGAATACCGATTCGATGGCAGCCTCTCCCTATGTCGCCGCTTTCACCGAGATGGGTGTTCCCGCAGCGAATCACATCATGAACGCGGTGGTCCTCACCGCGGTGCTCAGTTGCCTGAACTCGGGGATGTACACCGCGTCGCGGATGCTGTTCGTACTCGCCGCTCGCCGCGAGGCACCACAGCAACTAGTCACCGTGACCCGTCGCGGTGTGCCAGCCGCCGCGATTCTGGCATCGTCGGTGGTCGGCTTCCTCTGTGTCATCGCAGCCGCCGTGTCACCGAACACCGTGTTCTCATTTTTGCTGAATTCCAGTGGCGCGGTGATCCTCTTCATCTATTGCCTGATCGGTATCTCCCAGATCGTGCTGCGTTACCGCAGCGACTCGGCGACCCTGCGCGTGAAAATGTGGCTCTTCCCGGTACTTTCGATGGTCACCGTTGCCGCGATCGTGGCGATCCTGGTGCAAATGGGGGTGAAATCCGACTCGCGTTCGCAGCTTGTGCTGAGTCTGCTGTCGTGGGGCGTGGTGATCGTGGGCTATCTCGTCAACCGCGTCTTCGTTGCACGTCATCCCCGTCCCGACGAACCTCAGATCCTGTTCGATGCACCCGCGGCGCCCGCCTCGGACGGCGCCGTTCCCCGCAAGTCGAAGGTGGGTGAGTCATGACCATTCTCGCGGCGATCTCCGTCGGTGAACACGCGACCGCGCCACTGCATTTGGCAACCCAGTTCGCCCGGACCACCGGCGAGCGAGTGATCGCGGTGACCGTGCTCGACAGCGCGCCGCCGGCCGGCAACGATCCCCTCGAAGCGGAATATCTGGCCTACCTCACCACTCAGACCCGGCGGCAACTCGAACCCGTCGTGGAGAGGGCCCGCGGCGAGTGCGACATCAGCCTGGTCATCCACAATGCGGTGTCGATACCGCGTGGTCTCACCGAACTAGCAGCGGAATTCTCCGCGTCGCTCGTGGTGGTCGGCTCGTCATCGTCGGGTCTGCTCGGCCGGATCACGCTGGGCAGCGTTACCGAACGCCTGGTACACACCGCATCGGTGCCGGTGGCGTTCGCCCCGCGCGGGTACTGCGGCGGTGGGCGTTTCACCCATCTCACCGTTTCATACGGCGGCGCCGCACGGGCGGAACGGTTGGTGCACACCGCCGCCGAATACGCGGTGCGGTGGCAGGTGCCGATGCGGGTGGCATCGTTCACGGTTCGCCCGCCGATGAGTTACGGCGGTTCCATCGAGGCCACCGCCGAGGATCTGGTGATCAAACAGTGGGCGCACCGCACCGACACCACCTTGCGCCGACATCTGGCCGAGGTCCGCAACACCGTCGCGTTACCCGACGTCGAACTCGCGTTGGGAGCGGGCATCGACTGGCACGAAGCGGTTGGCGCGGTCGGCTGGACACCGGGAGATCTTGTCATCCTCGGTTCCGGCGCCGCGGGCGCGCTCACTCAGGTTTTTCTGGGCAGTGCCGCCGCGAAAATCCTGCGTCACGTTCCGGCACCGGCCATGGTGGTCCCCCGCAACCTCACCTAACCGAGCATGATCCTGACCGCATATCCACCACCAACGATCGGCGTCCCATGACCGACTTCCACAGCCATCTGATCGGACACTGCGCGCTCTATATCGCCGGGCAGTGGCGATCCGCCGCCGACGGCGGACGCCGCGAACTGATCAATCCGGCCACCGGAGCACCCCTCACCTCGATCGACGAAGCCTGCCCAGCCGACGCGACCGCGGCGATAGCGGCGGCCCGAGCCACCTTCGACGCCGGCGGTTGGCCGTCGACACCGATCCCCGAGCGGGCCGCGTTATTGCGTCGCATCGCTGATCTACTCTCCGCCAATAAGACCGAACTGGCCCGCATCGAAACTCTGGATACGGGAAAGACATTGGCGGAAAGCGCCATTGACATCGATGATGTCGAATCGGTGTTCCGCTATTACGCGGCCACGATCGAGACCACCGCGGATCGGCTGATCGACGTCGGCGATCCGGCGGTGATCAGCCGGGTGGTCCGCGAACCGATCGGGGTGTGTGTGCTCATCGCACCCTGGAACTATCCGTTACTGCAAATGTCATGGAAGATCGCACCCGCATTAGCGGCCGGATGCACTATGGTCGCCAAACCCAGTGAAGTGACGCCACTTTCGACGATCGCATTCACCAGACTGTGCGTAGCGGCGGGAGTTCCGGCCGGGGTGCTGAATCTGGTGCAGGGGTCTGGGGCGGTACTCGGTGCCGCACTGACCGATTCCCCGGACGTCGATTTCATATCGTTCACCGGTGGACTGGCCACCGGGACCGTCATCTCGCGCACGGCCGCCACACACGTCACCAAAGTCGCCGTTGAACTCGGCGGAAAGAACCCGCACATCGTATTTCCCGACGCCCATTGGGATTCTGCGGTCGAACAGGTATTGGCCGGCGCATTCCTGCATTCGGGGCAGGTGTGCTCGGCCGGCACGAGGCTGATCGTGCATGAGTCGATTGCCAGCGAATTCGTCGACGCACTCGTCACCCGGGCCGGACAGATCACGATGGGAGATGGCCTCGATCCGACCAGTAAAACCGGACCGCTTGTCTCCCAGGCACAGCTGGACAAGATGTATGACTACATCAAGATCGGGCTCGACGAGGGCGCGGTGCTGCGCTGCGGTGGCGGCCGGCCCGATCGCCCGGAGCTGCATCCCGGTGGATACTTCTTCGCGCCCACCATCTTCGACCAGTGCGACCGGTCGATGCGTATCGTGCGCGAGGAGACCTTTGGCCCTATCCTCACTGTCGAGCGGTTCAGTACCGAGAACGAGGCGCTTTTCCTCGGCAACGACACCGCATATGGACTTGCGGCGGGGGTGCGCACCCGCGACGCGGCTCGGGGAGAGCGGATGGTCCGCGGCCTTCGGCACGGCACCGTGTGGCTCAACGATTTCGGCTATTACACCCCGGCGGCGGAGTGGGGTGGTTTCGGAAAATCCGGTAACGGCCGCGAACTAGGACCGACCGGACTAGCCGAATATCAAGAAATAAAACATATCTGGCAGAACACTGCGCCGTCGGCGTCGCAGTGGTTCACCACTGGTTAAACAATGATGAAGGGGAGAAATGACCACCACACCCGCATCGAGCGCCGACCCTGAGTCCGATGGCCTCGAAGATTTCGGATACAAACAATCCCTTGATCGCAGCATCGGCAAATTCGCCAGCTTCGCGGCCGGGGTCAGCTATATCTCTATCCTGACCGGCACCTTCCAGCTGTTCTACTTCGGGTTCGGTACTGCCGGTCCCTCCTACCTCTGGTCCTGGCCGCTGGTATTTATCGGACAACTCTGCGTCGCATTGTGTTTCATGGAATTGGCGGCGAAATACCCGGTGGCCGGATCGGTGTATAACTGGGCGAAGCGGCTGGGCACCGAACTCGTCGGATGGTCGGCCGGATGGCTGATGCTGACGGCGTCGATCGTCACACTCTCCGCGGTCGCGCTGGCTTTGCAGCTCAACTTGCCGCGACTGTGGAGCGGTTTTCAGCTCTACGGCGATGGCTCCGGCGCCACCTCGTATGCGGTGAACGCGGTCATTCTCGGCGCCGTCCTGATCGCCTTCACCACCGCCATCAACGCGTGGAGCGTGCGGCTGATGGCCCTCATCAATAGCATCGGCGTCTTCGTCGAGTTGATCGCGGCGGTACTGATCGCAATCATCCTGGCGTGCAACATCACCCGTGGACCACAAATCTTCTTCTCCACCAACGGATACGGCGCAGGTGAGAGTGGCGGATATCTCGGTGCCTTTCTGATCTCCTCGTTGGCATCCGGTTACGTCATGTACGGCTTCGACACGGCCAGTTCCCTGGGCGAGGAGACCGTCGAACCCCGCCGCACCGCACCGAAGGCAATCCTGCGCGCGATCCTCGCCTCCTTCGTCATCGGCGGTGCAATCCTGGTATTCGCCATCATGGCCGCTCCCGATATCACCGACGCCAAACTCGGCCAGCCCGACGGCAGCCTGCAGTACATCGTCGAATCGGTCATGTGGGGACCGCTGGGCAAAATCTTCCTCGTCGCGATCGTGATCGCGGTGATCGTCTGCTCGCTCGCAGTCCACACGGCGGCGATCCGATTGATGTTCGCGATGGCCCGCGACAACGCCCTGCCATTCGGTGAACGTCTCGCCGCGGTCGATCCTAAGCGACAGACTCCGGTGATCCCCGCCTTCGTGGTCGGCATCCTCGCCATCTTGATCCTTGTCATCAACATCAATCAGCCCAAAATCTTCACCGTGCTGACCTCGATCGCGATCATCATGATCTATCTCGCATATCTCATGGTCACCGGACCCATGCTGCTCAAACGATTCCGTGGCCAGTGGCCACCCACCGATCTGGCCGACGAAGGCTACTTCACCATGGGCCGCTGGGGTCTGCCGGTGAACATCGTCGCCGTCGTATGGGGAATCGGCATGGCGCTCAATCTCGCCTGGCCGAGGTCAGCGGTATACGGCACACCCTGGTTCAACACGTGGGGTGCATTCGTCTACATCGGCGTCATTCTGGGGGTCGGACTGCTCTGGTACGTCGCCGGCGGACGGCGCAGCATCGGTGTGCTCGCTTCGCATTCCACCACTTCAGTCACACCCACCAAGGCATGAGGCCCCGATGACAGCTACCTACGACTATGTGATCGCCGGCGGCGGAACCGCAGGATGTGTTCTTGCCGCACGGCTTTCCGAAGATCCCGCGGTTACCGTGTGTCTGGTAGAGGCAGGGCCGACCGATGTCGACGACCCAGCCATCCTGGTGCTTGCCGAGTGGATGCATCTGCTCGACTCCGGATACGACTGGGATTATCCGGTCGAACCGCAGGAGAAGGGCAACAGCTTTATGCGTCATGCCCGCGCAAAAGTACTCGGCGGGTGTTCATCGCATAATTCCTGTATCGCGTTCTGGCCGTTGGCTCAGGGGCTCAAAGACTGGGAAGCGATGGGTGCGACGGGTTGGGGTCCCGATGGTGTGCTGCCGTATGTGACCCGGGTGGAGAATAACGTCGCCGAGGGAACCTATCAGGGTCAGCCGCACGGCCATGACGGACCGGTACAGCTACGCGACGTGCCGCCCGCCGATCCATGTGGCCGCGCCGTGCTGGCCGCGGCCGCGGCCGTCGGGCTGCCCACCGTATCGTTCAACCGGGATGATTGGCAGCTCAACGCGGCCGGCTGGCTGCAGATCAACGCCAATGCCGCGGGTGAACGCATGTCATCGTCGCACGCCTACCTGCATCCGATTCTCGGCACACGCCCTAACCTGACGGTGCTCACCGACCGCTGGATCAGCAAGGTACTCATCGACGATGCTAAGCGTGCGACCGGGATCCGATTCCAACGTCCCGACCTCACCGGCTATGACGAGGTGCTTGCCCGCCGTGAGGTGATCGTCTCCGCTGGCGCGATCGATACCCCAAAGCTGTTGATGCTCAGCGGCATCGGTCCCGCTGAGCATCTGCGGGAGATGGGGGTGCCGGTCGTGCTCGATTCACCCGGGGTCGGCGCCAATCTCGACGATCATGTCGAGGGGCTGGTGTTCTGGGAGGCCGCCCAACCGATGGTTACCGAATCCACTCAGTGGTGGGAGATCGGCCTGTTCGCGACAACCGAACCCGGCCTTGATCATTCGGATCTGATGATGCACTACGGCAGCGTGCCCTTCGACATGAACACCCTCCGCTGGGGCTACCCCACCACGGAGAACGGATTCTGCCTCACACCCAATGTGACGCAGGGACTTTCCCGCGGTACGGTACGGCTGCGCTCACGTGATTTCCGGGACCGCCCCAAGGTGGATCCGCGCTACTTCACCGATCCCGACGGCCACGACGAGAAGGTCATGCTCGCCGGCATCACCCTGGCGCGTCGGATCGCCGCGCAGCACGCGCTGGCCGGGTGGATCGAACGCGAACTCGCTCCCGGTCCCGATGTGCTCACCGACGACGAGATCATCGACTACGTGCATAAGACGCACAACACCGTCTACCATCCGGCCGGTACCGCCCGCATGGGTGCGGCATCGGATCCGATGGCGGTGCTCGATCCACGGCTGCGGGTCAAGGGTGTGCGTGGTCTGCGGGTCGTCGATGCGTCGGCCATGCCGAAGCTGCCGGTGATCAACCCGAACATCACGGTCATGACAATGGCGGAAAAGCTCGCCGATCTGATCGTCTCCGGCGAGTGACACACGCCGTCGCCCGACCCCTATCCGCCGCGGAGGCGTTCCCCGCGGCGAGTAGGGTGATGGGCGCGATGAGTGCCGAGATCCCTGTCCCCGAGAAGAACACCGGACCCGAGAAAAATACTGTCGGTGCCGTGCAGTCGGTGGACCGAGCCCTGCAGATCCTGGAGTTCATCGCCGAGTCGGAGACGGCGGGTATCACCGATCTGGCCGTGCGGCTCGGGGTACACAAGTCGACCGTCTCACGCATAGTGGCATCGCTGGAGGCCCGCGGCTTTGTCGAACAGATCCCCGACGGACGGCATTACCGGATCGGCTTCACCGTCGTACGTCTGGCCGGATCGACTACCGCGACACTCGATCTCACCAAACTCGGCCAACCGATCTGCACGGCACTGGCCGCGGCGACCGGCGAGACAACTAACCTCGCCGTGCTCAGCGGCCCGCACGCGGTCAACGTGGTCGAAGCGCAGGGAAAATCAGGGGTCGCGCTGCAGACCTGGGTGGGGCAGGCCTCCCCCGCGCATGCCACCTCGTCGGGCAAGGTACTGCTCACCGGGCTGTCGGAGGCAGACGTGCGGGCCACCTTCGCGGCGGGGCTCCCGCGATACACCGGTCACACCATCACCGATATCGACAAGTTGGTGGCACAGGTGCACCTCACCGCGGAACGCGGATGGGCGGTGGCCGACGAGGAACTCGAAGTGGGGTTGGTGGCCATTGCAGCACCGGTTCGCGACCACACGGGCGCGGTGATCTCCGCACTGAGTATCTCGGGGCCGCGATACCGGCTCGATCCCGCCCAGGCGCCGACAATAGCGGCCACGGTGATCCACGCCGCCGACGATCTCAGTCGGCAGTTTGGATTCCAGCCGCGCTGAGTTGGCTACACCGAGCCCGCACGCCGGCGCACATCAGACCCCCTGCACGCATCACACCTGGGTGAGATCGACGCTCTTCGTCTCACGCACGCTCAG
>JASGFW010000044.1:0-30600 GCA_047605305.1 Gordonia sp. (in: high G+C Gram-positive bacteria) | reverse complement strand
CTGGTAAGGGATTTATTTGGTGCGCCATCAGGGACTTGAACCCCGAACCCGCTGATTAAGAGTCAGCTGCTCTGCCAATTGAGCTAATGGCGCTTGCCTTGCGAGAAAGAACATTACACTGTCACCCGCGCAGAAATGAAATCGCCTGCTAGAACGCTATTTCTTGGGTCTCGCCGCCCCTCTGGCGTCAGTCCCGATCGCGTCAGGCGTTGCCCTTCTTCCACACCGACCACGGCACGTTCCAGTCGCCGAGCCCGTCGTCGCCGGGCAGTACGGGGCCGACGGTGTTCTTGGCGATCACAATGTCACCCCGCAGTGCTGTGTTCATGAACCACTCGGCGTTCGCGGGGCTCACATTCAAGCAGCCGTTGCTGACGTCGTCGTAGCCTTGGTCGCCGAGAGACCACGGCGCGGCGTGGATGTAGATACCACTGTAGGAGAGCCTGGTGTCGTTGTAGACGACCTCTTTATAGCCGCCGGGCGCATTGACCGGCACGCCGTAGGTCGAGGAATCCATGACCACACTGGGCACCCGCTCGGCCACGATGTAAATGCCGTTGTTGGTCGGTGACGAATCCTTGCCCATCGACGTCGGCATCGTCCGAACCACTTTGCCGTCGATCGAGACGGTGATCTGATGAGTGGCGTCATCGGCCACCGCGATGAGGCTGCGGCCCACAGTGAAGTTGGTGTCGAGATCGTTATCACCGAACACACCACCGCCGAGATCAATTCCCTTGGTACGCACCGCAACTCGCACCTTGGTGCCCGGCTTCCAGAAATGCTCCGGCCGCCACCGCACCATGCTGTCATTGATCCAGTAGAACGCCCCCTGGACCGGAGGGTCGGTGATCACGGTGATCGCGCGCTGCGCGTTGAGTTTATTGGCGATCGGGGTGTCGAAATTGATTGCCACCGGCTGGCCGACGCCAACCGTCTCGTCGTCGGCGACCACCGTGCTGGCATTGGCAAGCGTTTCCGCGGAGGCCGTGGTGAACGCGATCTTGCGCGCCCCGTTACCCTCGACCCCCTTCGCCGCCGCAGTCAGGGTGTATTGCCCGCCGAAGTCGAGTGCCTGGGCCGAAGTCCAGGTGGAACCGTCGGCCGAGATCTGCCCCTTCACCTGTCCGCTCGGACCCGACACCACCACCGAGGTGAGGTTGCCGTTGCGCGCAGCCACCGTGATCGGAGCGCCGGGCATGACGCCCACCCCGTGATCGGTCATCGGCCGACCATTCCATCCGGTCACCGCAATGGACGGTTGCGCAATCGACTGCAATGCCGGGGCATTCGTCACCGCATCGGTGTACGTCGGCTGCTGCGAACAACCGGCAACGCCGACGACGACCGTCCCGGCGGCAGTCAGAGCGATCAGCCCGCGACGGGTACCGCGCACACCGCGTTCCGCCCGGACTCGATCAGGGATCGAGCACCGTTTCACGCAACGACCCGTCGAATGATGACAGCTACAACGAGAGCGCCCGCCGCAGCGAGTGAATATTTCACCGCCGGCTTCGCGAATAAAGCGGAAACGGCGGACTTCGCTTCAGTGGACAGTCGCTCCGGACTTACCCGCACGGCGAGCGAGTCGAGCGTGTTGGCCAGATCTTCACGCGCCTTCGCGATGTCCTGTTCGATACGGTCGGTGTCCCCGGCCACTGCGGTCCTCCCAGATATAGTGCTGCACCCTTGTGACTAAGCGTGGTGCGGATCGATAAGTCGAGAATACGCCATCGCCCGCCCCACCCAGCGCCGACGCACCTTCCGCCTGTTGCGATAATGACCGGTTTGCCGGTAGGGGTCATACCCGTTCATGAACGCCGATCGACTAGCCTGGCGTCCATGGCTGGCACAGCACGCCTCTCACCCGGCGACAAAGCTCCCGCATTCACCCTGCCCGACGCTCACGGCAACCCCGTATCCCTCTCCGACTACGCCGGACGCAAGGTGATCGTCTACTTCTATCCGGCTGCGGCCACCCCCGGCTGCACCAAACAGGCATGCGACTTCCGCGATTCCCTCGCCGATCTCGACGGCGAGGGAATCGCCGTACTCGGCATCTCCCCCGATAAACCCGAGAAGTTGGCCCGCTTCGCCGACGCCGAGGGACTCACATTCCCGCTGTTGAGCGACGTGGACAAAGAGGTCCTGACTGCCTGGGGCGCCTTCGGCGAGAAAAAGCTCTACGGCAAGGTGGTCACCGGGGTCATTCGTTCCACCTTCCTGGTCGAACCCGATGGCAGGATCGGACTTGCCCAGTACAACGTGCGTGCCACCGGGCACGTCGCCAAACTCCGGCGCGACCTCTCGGTCTGAGACCGCGATAATCGGCAGCCGATGAGCCTCGACCAGCCATGACAGCCGAACCACTCGTTCCTCGTAAACGCCCGACGCAGGAACGCAGCAAGCGAAAATTCTCCGCGATGCTCGGCGCGGCCCGTGACCTGCTTATCGAGGAGGGCTTCGAATCGCTGACCTGCGAAGAGATCGCCGCCCGAGCCAGTGTGCCCATCGGCACGCTCTATCAATACTTCGCGAACAAATACGTCATCGTCTGCGAACTCGACCGTCAGGACACCGTCGGCGTGCGCGAGGAACTGCTCGCGTTCTCGTCAGAAGTGCCGTCGCTGGAATGGCCGATCCTGCTCGAGCGTTTCCTCGATCACCTCGCGGCCCTCTGGCGTGACGACCCGTCGCGGCGCGCCGTATGGCTCGCCGTCCAGTCCACTCCAGCCACCCGAGCCACGGCGTCGCTCAATGAGCGTGTGCTCGCCCAGCAGGTTGCCCGCATCCTGGCTCCGCTGACACCGTCTCAACGCGAACGACGCGAGCTGATGGCGCAGGTCCTCGTCCACACCGCATATTCACTACTGAGTTTCTCCGTGCAAGACGGACATGACCACGACGAGACGGTCGCCGAACTCAAACGGATGCTCACCGGATACCTGGTGCTCACCGAGGTGCAACGCAGCGAGGAATGAAGCGGCGAAAATAAGGGCAGTGAAAAAATATCGCGGGGCCGGTCCCGGCCCCGCGATACTCCCCCGTCAGTCCTCGATGATGGCCACCGCTGCCGCGGTATTCCCGTCGTGGGTCAGCGACACGTGCACGGTGGTGTCGCGCAAGTGATCTCCGATCTCCCCCGCCAGGCGAATAGCCGGGCGGCCCCAATTATCAGTGACCACCTCGATATCGCTGTGCCTGATCAGAGGCAGCAGCGGAGACCGCGCGAACCGGCTCACCGACCACGCCTTCACCACCGCTTCCTTCGCCGCCCAACGCGCCGCGAGATGACGTGATAGCGGGCCGGTGCCGGTCGCGGCGTCACGCCGCTCCCCCACCGTGAACCGATCACCGAAGGTGGTGCCCGGCTGGTTCAATTGCTCATCGAACTCAGGGATGGACACGATGTCGATCCCCACTCCCAGCACGGCCATCGCTCAGTTCGCTCCGGATTCGCTCGTCAGAACGGCATAGGCACCCGCAGCGTTCAGCCGCGCCGACGGATCGAGCAGCAGTTGGGCTTCGGCCTCATGCTCGTCGCGGGCCGGGTCCAACCGCCGGCCGGCGGGCCGGCGGTAGGCCGGCTCCCCGCCACACATGGCGAGTAGCCGACGCTGCGCTCCGTCGCGTTCACGCTCGGCCGCCCGCTGCCGGTATTCCTGCGCCCGCTGCGGATCCAGTGTCGCGATGAATGCCTCCGGATGAACCACCGCGATCAGTCCGGAAACATGGCCGAATCCGAGGCTCGTCAGCACGCCCGCCTTAAGCGGTAAGCGGTTGCCGAGTTCGAGTGGTTCGCGGGCCCACACCAGGTGCGGATATTCACGCATCTGATCGTCGACACAGTCGAGACTGCGGTTGGGCGGAATAACCCCGTCGCGTAGCACCTGGCACAAACCGATGAGCTGGAATGCCGCCGCCCCTCCCTTGGCGTGACCGGTGAGCGACTTCTGCGAGATGACGAAAAGCGGTGCGCCTTCGGCACGGCCGATGGCCTTGGCCAGCCGCTCATGCAGTTCGGATTCATTGGGATCATTCGCCAGGGTCGACGTATCGTGCTTGGACACCACCGCCACGTCGTCCGCGCTAACACCCAGTGCCGCAAGCGCATTGGCCAACGGCGAGTTGATCGCCCCGCGTCCGGCACCGAGCGCGCCGAGTCCTGGTGCCGGAATCGACGTATGCACTCCGTCGCCGAAACTCTGCGCCCAGCCGACTACGCCAAGAACCGGCAGGCCCATCTGCGCGGCCACGTCACCACGGGCGAGCAGAATGGTTCCGCCGCCAGCGGATTCGATGAATCCAGCGCGTCGCCGGTCGTTGGCGCGGGAGAAACGTCGCTCCTCGATGCCCCGGGCCGCCAGCTTCGCCGATTCGGCGGTCGCCGACATATCGCCGAAGCCCACGATCCCCTCGATGCCTAGATCATCGAACCCTCCGGCCACCGCGAACAATGCCTTGCCGAGACGGATCTTGTCGACGCCCTCCTCGACCGATACCGCCGCGGTCGCACATGCGGCCACCGGATGGATCATCGCCCCATAGCTGCCCACGTAGGACTGAACTACGTGCGCGGCAATAACATTGGGCAATGCTTCCTGCAAGATGTCATTGTCTTTGGCATCGCCGAGCAGCGTGTTGATGTAGAGCTCGCGCATCGCCGTCATACCGCCCATACCGGTGCCCTGGGTATTGGCCACCAGTCCCGGATGCACCCACCGCATCAACTCTGCCGGGGTGAATCCCGACGAGAGGAATGCGTCAACGGTGGCAACCAGATTCCATAGCGCTACCCGGTCGATAGATTCCGCCATATCCGGGCTGACACCCCAGCGGGTCGGATCGAAACCTGTCGGAATCTGACCGCCGACGGTCCGGCTGAGCTCGAAGGTACGCGGCACCCGGATCTCGGTGCCCGCCCGGCGGGTCACCTTCCAGTCGCCGGTTTCGGGATTCTCCGCGATCAGTGTCTTGCCGGGGCTCGCCGCGGCGAAGGCGCGTGCCTCGGCCGCGGTGCTGACCGTGAAGGTCAGATCGTCCTCAAGGAACACCGAAGTGAGCAGTGGCGCAGTGTTATCCACCATCGCGCCCTCATCCGCGTAGCGGCGGATACCGCAGCGCGCCACGACGGCGTCGTGATAGCGCTCGGCGATATCGGCCTCCGACACGGGCTCACCCGAGGAGGTGTCATACCAGCCCGGCTTGGGTGTGCTGTCCCAGTGGATCAGCCCGGTATTCCAGGCGAGTTCGATAACGCCTGCGGCCGAGAGCTTGTCGTTGACTTCCATCTCGAAGCGGGTCCGCGACGAACCGTAGGGACCGAGCTCACCGGTGCCGACGATGACGACGAGATCCTCCGGCCGGGCGTCGATCGAGGACCACTGCGGGTTATTGGCCCCGCGCACCGCACGAGCCGGCGGCGGCAGCGCCGCGATGGTATCGACGGCCTCCTCAGCCTCCTTTGTCGCCTCGGCCGCGGCCGTAACCGCAGCAGCACCAAGCGCTTTGAGATCGATGGACGGATCGAGTCCGCCGGTGAAATCGGCGATGATCGGTGCCTGGCGGGCAGCTTCCCGCTGCTGCGAAGTGCACAGTCCGAGCAGATTTGCCGCCATCTCCCCGGTGCTCCAGGTACGGACCCCGGCCGCCTCCACTGCGGCGACCATACCGTCGTTATGACCCATCAAACCGGTGCCGCGCACCCAGCCGATGAGGGCATGGGCGAGCGTGATCTTCGTATTCCACGAATCCTCGGCACCCCAGCGAGTCACCAGCGCGTCGAGGGCGGCCTTGCTCTCTCCGTAGGCGCCGTCACCGCCGAACATGCCTCGATTGGGTGAGCCGGGCAACACAACGTGCACGCGCGAGTCGATATCGTGGTCGGCGTTGATGTCACCGAGCCCGGCGATCAGCCGTTCGACCGACCACAGCAGTACCTTCATCTCCAGCTCGGCGCGGCTACCCGCGTCGGTGAGGTCACCGGCGACCCGCGGTGCGGCGAACGGGAACAGCATCGTCGGCGTGAACGCCGGCTTGATCACCGACTTTGTGCCGCCGAGGTTTTCGGTCTGTTCCGAACCGATCCAGGCAACGAGATCATCGACATCGGCATAGGACGCCATATTGGCCGGCACCACCCACAGCGCCGCATCATGCCGGGCGTTGTCGCGGTAGAGCTCCTTGTAGAAACCGAGCTTGGCCGAATCGAGCTTCGACGTGGTGGCGACGATCGTCGCACCTCCGGCCAGCAGGGCGGCGATGACACCCGATGCGATCGAACCCTTACCCGCACCGGTGACCACGACGATCTCATCCGACCATGCGCCCGTACCGGCAATCTCAGCTACCTTCGCGATATCCCCGAAGATGCTGGCATGTGCGGTGTTTCCGGCTTCCTCCGCTTTACCTCGCCACCAGTCGGCATGCAGTGCGACGGTGTGCCCGGCCCCCTCGAAACGATCGACTATCTCGTCGTGGTCGGCGGTGAGCACTGCGGCGTCCGTGAGCCAGAGCCGCACCAGATCTTCCCTGCTGGTGGCCCAACGGTCATCGACGAGAACGATCTTGTCCGCGTCGAATGCCGGGGCGACGGTACGTGCCCAGTCGGAGCCGAGTTCTGCGCTGATGAGTTCTGCGCTATGCAGTTCGGCCCCGTTGGGCGCGTCGGCGAGTTCGGCCGTACCGGCTTCATCGGCGAATCCCAGTTTGGCCAGCACGGTGTACGCGGCCGAGGCCAGCACGCCCGAACGACCGGTGATCGCCGCGGTGAACTCCCCGAGGGCAGCGGCATCCACCGTGGCACCGCCACCGCCTTCGGTTGCGGGCAACGTCACCGTGACCCCGCGAGCGGCTCCCACTGCGGTAACCGCGCGATCCACAAGGGCATCGAGCGCGCCGACATTGGCAATCGGGCCGTCCAGCAGATTACCCAGGCCCTCGCCGCGTACGCTCGCGCCTTCGCGAGTGCCCAACGCCAGGGTGACGAGAGTATGCAGACCCCAACCCGGGCCCAGCTGCCACACACCGGATACGCGGTCGGTGATGTAGGACTGGCGTTTACCGACCGGTCCGAGCACCTTGCGGATCTGATCGGCGACGGCATCGGTCAGCACCGCGCCAAGCGGCTTATAACCGCGGGCCAGCGCCGACACCGTGGAAGACAACGCGACCATATCGGCGTCGGCGGCGCCGTCGATGGCGCCCAGCCCCAGTTCGCTGCCGATATCGAGCAGTAGCTGGTTGCGCCGCGAGGAGACACCATCGCATAGGGCTTCGATGGTGTCGGCGGCACCGATCTGATCGGTACGCATCTTGGTCCACAGCGCGATGACCGCCTTGACTGCGTCGGCGGGGCCGAAGGCGATGTCATCCGGGCGCGGACCGGCCGCGGCGGCCGGCACCGCCTGCACGGTTACGGGCTCCGACGGCACCGCCGTCGCGGGAACATCCGCGGTCGCGGCCACCTCGTCGACGTCGTCCTGCGGCTCCGGGCCGGAATCCTTGGCCAGGATCACGTCCGAATCACGTTCAACGTTGACTACTTCGATGATCGACGCGGCGTAGTCATCGAGTTTGAGGGTGTTTGTGGCGAGGCCCGAAAGCGTCGGCGCACCCTTCAACCCGATCTCGACGAACCGCTGCATCCCCAGGCCGCCGCGTGCGCTCGGCGCAAACAGCAGTTCCTGGGTTTCGATCCAACGAACGGGGCTCGCGAACTGCCACGCAAGCAGTTCGACGAGGATGACGCGCGCGAGTTGATCCGGCCGTGCGGCCCACGAATCCCATTCAGCCAGGACCGCACCGAGCGGCTCCGACGGCACCAGGGCCGCGATTTCCTCGACAAAGTCACGTTCGAGAGTGAACAGTCGCGGCACCAGGTTCGGGATGTAGCGGCCGACCAGGATTGCGGCGTCGATATGTTCGGGCAGGAATTCGTCGAGCTTCTCCCGGAAATCGGGCACGCCCGCGCGCAGCACCGTCGAGTGGAATGGCACGTCGATACCGGGCACCAGAATGAAGGATCGCCGGCCGCCGAATTCCGCCCGGCGACGCTCGATCTCCTCCTCAAGTCGTTGCAGACCGGCTACCGTGCCGGCGATCGCATACTGCGAGCCGAGGAGATTGAGGTTGACGACCTCAAGGAATTCACCGGTCTGTGCCGCGATGCCGTTGACGAAGTCGGTGACCTCGCTGTCAGCGAGGCCGAATTGGCTTGGCCGGATGGCCGCCATCCGATAATCGCTGCGGCCTTTGCTGTCTCGCGGAACCAGATGATGCATGGCCTCACCACGCTGGAATACCACCTCCAGCAGCCCGTCAAGCGGGATCACTCCGGCGCAGGCGGCGAGCGCGTTGTACTCGCCGACGGAGTGACCGCAGGTGATCGCACCGTCGACGAATCCGCCCGCCTCGCGTAGCTCGGCGACCTGCGCGACGGCGAGTGTCGCCATGGCCACCTGGGTGAACTGCGTCAGGAACAACACACCATCGGGGTGATGGTAGGTAGTGCCCTTGGCCACCAGGGTCGTCGGATTATCTCGGACGACCGCAAGGATGGAGAAGCCGAGCGCAGCACGAGTGTGCTTATCGGCCTGATCCCAGACATCGCGCGCGGCTTTGGATCTCGATCGCGCGTCGAGGCCCATCCCCTTGCTTTGAATACCCTGGCCGGGGAATGCGTAGACCGTCCGCGGCGCGGCGAGCAGACCGGTTGCCGCCAAGACGAGGTTGTCGCCGACCTTCGCGGTCACCTCGATAACCTCACGGCCTGCGTCCAGGCCCACCCGATCAACCCGCACGGTGATCGAGTCACCGGTGCGAACCATGCCCAAATAGCGTGCGGTCCAACCGATAAGCGGCCGCGGAGTAGGAATCGGACTCCGGCTGTCGGTGGCCGTGACGACATGTTGCGCCGCCGCCGAGAGCCACATTCCATGCACGATCGGCTCGCCGAGGCCAGCCAGCCGTGCCGCCACGATATCGGTATGAATGGGGTTGCGGTCACCGGAGACCGCAGCGAATCCGGTCATCCGGCGCGGAGCGCTGATCTCCACCTGGCGCAACAGTTTACGTGTCGCCGACTGCTCCGCATCCGCCGCACCACCGGCCCGGACGGGGGTGGCCAGTTCGGCATCACCCGCACGCCCCCGGATGGCGAAACGCTCATCAAGGGTCGCGATAGTGCCAGCCGCCCCGGATACCTCGACGCTGACCTCGATGACCCGGCCAACCTCGGTGTCATACACCCCGCCAGTCTTCGCCGTGACGGTGAGTTCTGTTGCCGTGGTGGGAATTTCGCCGGTTATCGCGATCACATGATCGAGATGGACGAGATCGAGCAGACCCTCAACCACCGGGGCTCCCCGGTCGGTGCGCGCTGCGCCGATCACACTGAACACGCTCGGCCAGCACACGCCGACCAGTGTGTCGGGGACTGCGAAGCCGAAGGGTTCGTTCGGGGTCGTCGGCCGCAACTGGCTGGGCAGCGTGTAGCCGGTGACCGCGGCATGATCGGCGATGGCATCCGGATTCCACGTCGCGGTGGTGACCGAGACACCATCGGTGACCTCGGCCAGCTCTCCACCAGCGGCGACAGTCAGGATCGATCTCATCGCGGCGGCGGCATCGTCGGCCTCGACGCTCGGATTACCGCCGTCGTAGATGGCGCGGGGAACCCGCAGCGGGATACGCACCGAGGCACCCGACACCGGTACCAGCAGATCGAAGCGATCCTCACCCGCTCGCTCAAGTACCGCACCGGTCACCGCATGCTCTGCACGGTCCTCGCTGACAACCTCCCACCGCTCGCGGTCGCCGAGGGCCACCACCGGGCTAGGCACGATCCGTCCCGCCCAGGAGACGTCGTCGGCGTCGATGATGGCGTTGAGGAGCGATTGCGTACCCGTGCCATTACGCCGACGTGCGTCGATGGTGACCGGTTCGGCCCCCTCGGCTACCAGGTCGGCCGCCACCTGCGCCTCGAAACGGTTGAGCAGTTCGCCCACCGGTTCGTCGACTCGGGTGATTCCGGCGACGGCAACCGGGCCCGGAATGATGCACACCTGATCGGCCCGGTATCGCCGATCATGGGCCTGCCACAGCGAATCGCTGCGCCACCAGCGTCGTACATCCTTATCAATGACCGGCACGAAGTTCACCGGCTTGCCGGGGGTACGGCACAGATCAAGGAAGAACGCCACATCGGCCGGATGCAGGATGTCGGTGTCGGCCGCAGGGTAGACGGCGACGAGCGCGTCGATGGCAGCATGGGGATCGCCAGTGCTGCCGATATCCCCGAATAACGTTGGTACAGCACCGGAATCCTTGGGGTGCAGGCGCGCTTCGGTGCGCTGCAGCATCCCGACGAATCGCTGCTGCCAGGTGATGTCGGCCCAAGGAAGTAGCTCCCGGGCCGCCCCGGCTCCTGATTCGGTGGCATCACCGACAGCCAGCGTCGCATAGCGATCAAGCCATTCGCGGTAGGTCATGGCGGTCACATCACCGAAGTACGGCTTGGCCGTGTCGGCCAGCACGGCGATGATTTCATCACGGCGATCGGCTACCGCGTCGCCGTCACCGGCGACCTCGTCGAGTAGCCGTCCGCAGCGCGACGCGGCGTTATCGACCTCGTGAATGTCGGATCCGAGCTGACTGCGGCCCGAAGCCATTCCGTTGTTGGCATGACCTGCGCCAATCCACTCATCGCAGCCGACGGTGTCGACGAGGAGTTGCTTGACCTCGGGTGCGGTGGTCGCCTCAGCCGTGGCCATCGCGGCCGTGCCCACGAGAATGCCATCGAGGGGCATCTTCGGGTACCCGTGCGTCACCGACCACGCTCCGGTCAGATACTCACTGGCGCGTTCAGGTGTGCCGATGCCGCCGCCAACACAGATCACGACGTTAGCGCGCGCCCGCAATTCCCCGTAAGTGGCCAGCAGCAGATCGTCGAGATCTTCCCAGGAGTGATGTCCGCCGGCACGCCCGCCCTCGATCTGCACGATCACCGGATGATGCGGCACCTCCGCGGCGATCCGGACCACCGAGCGGATCTGTTCGATGGTTCCCGGCTTGAAAGCGACGAAACGCAGCCCCGCCTCGACGAATTCATCCACCATCGCCACCGCGTCCGCCAGTTCCGGAATACCGGCCGAGACCACAACGCCATCGAGGGGGGCGCCCTGCGCACGCGCCTTCTGCACGATCCGCTTGCCGCCCAGTTGCAGCTTCCACAGGTAGGGGTCGAGGAACAATGCGTTGAACTGTGCCTCACGGCCGGTCTCAAGGAGATCGGTGAGCCGCTCGATGTTGCGGGTGAAGATCTCTTCGGTGACCTGTCCGCCACCGGCGAGTTCGGCCCAGTGACCCGCGTTGGCGGCGGCGGCGACGATCGCCGGATCGACCGTCGTCGGTGTCATACCGGCCAGCAGCATCGGTGAACGACCGGTGAGCCTGGTGAATGCGGTCTCCACCACCGTGCGCCCGTCGGGCAGCGTGGCCACCGTCGGCGCGAATTGCGACCATTGCCGGGCCACCTCGGGAATGCCTCCGGGACTGAACAGGTTTCGCTGTCCGCCACGCTGCGCGGCCGAGACCAGCCCAACACCTTGGCCGCGCACCAACGTGGCCGCCAGACGTGTCGCCAAATCACTTGGGCCCAGGTCGATGATCCAGCGCGCTCCACCCTGCACCACATGGTTCACGGCCGCCACCCAGTCGACGGGTTGCACGAGAATCAGATCGGCGTGCCGTGCAGCCAGGTCGGCGTCGATACCGCAGGTGGCGGCCCAGTCGCGGACGAGGTCGACCGCCTCGGCCATGCCAGGATGATGGAATGCCACGGTGACGGGCAGCGCGTCGAAGATCGGCGCGAACGCGGCACCGCCGGTGAGCTTGCGCTTGCGGGCATCTGCCTCGTCTGCGGCAATGCGTTCGCATTCGGCGGTGAAGGCGGCGAGATGCCGGGGCGCCCCCGACAAGACCACCGAACGGCGGCTGTTAGCGATCGCAACCACGGGGGCGACGTCAAGATCGTCGGCGCGGCAACGGGCTCGATAATCGGCGAGGATGGATCGAATCCGTTCCGGATCGACGTTGCTGACGGCAAGCATCGGACTGTCAGATCCGGCCGCTAATCCTCGACGGCGCGCGATGAGGCTACCGGCGGCACCGATGAGGTGGGCCACCGCCAGCAACAGCCCCGGGCCCGATTCCACGGCGTCGGAGCGTCCGATCGCGTCGACGGCCAGAGAGCCCTGCGAGTGCCCGATAACCGTGCGCGGCGCGATCAGCGCGGTATCGAGGCCCTGCTTCTTCAACGATTCGATGGCTGCCAGCTGGCTCAGTAGAATACCCGGCCCCGACAGTGCGAAATCGGCGAGCACGGCCTCTGCCGGGACGCTATCCCCGGCGTCGAGTGCCCGAACCCAGGTCAGCGGATCAAAGCTGATCGAACGCGTGATGGCCAGCGAGTCGGCCACCGGTGCGATGAGCCGTTCGGCTGCGGCCACGATGGTGGAGATCCTGTGCTCAAGGTCTGCGTCGACAACCAACTCCGCCAGAGTCGGCAGCCACGGGCCGCCCTGACCACCGAAACTAATCCCGTAGGGCTCGCCGCCGGCGAGCCGCTCGATCAGGGACTCGGCGGGGTTGCCCGCATTCGCGGTGCCAGACGCTCCGGGACGATATTGATCGACGGTCACAAACTCTCCTCGTACGTAGACATCTCGATGCGCGCGTCGGCAAGCGAAAAATCGCATCCTCGCGACGTTCTGGGCTCAAAAGCCACGCGAACATGCCTATCCCACAACGTGTTTCATCGCTTCGTCGAGGGCATAGCTACTCGTCGACGAGCACTGCCGGCATGAACGTTGCCTACATCATGACATACGAAGATGAGGTGTTCCTCATGTTTATCGGCGACTCGTGGGTATACTGACGAGTAACCCGGCGGGTAACACACACGCCCTCCCGCACGCCCTGCGCGGCCGCGACCATCGCCGCTGTTCGAGTACCCCTAGTCGCGAAATATCCGACTCGAAACCCCGCGCAGAATTTGTTACCGAATCGTTATGTGTGCTGTCACACGTATCGCCCGCTACCTCACGGCCAAGATCATCGAGACTCGCCGGATGGAAAGAGCCACATCTGATCCATCGCGAGGGAGGCCCGACACACTGAAGCGACGACGAGATTCGGTCCGTGTCAAACGATTGCGCAACAGGCCAGCTGATCACCGCGACCCGCGCTAACACTGCCTGGATGAATATTCGATGATCTCGGGCATCAAACAGAAATGGTCATGCCTCCGACGACATGACCAAATCTGATGCGCAACAAGGAAAATAGGTATCCGGGACCCCCACCGTCAACGTGGGCTCATGCGCACCAATTGCCCGATCAAGTTGGACGGCATCGGGAATCACCGACGATTAAGCGGTAACCCGCCACACCTGATCGCGATGTGCGTCAGGAGTGCCGACTCACCGTGCGGTGTTGCCCAGAAGTTCTCGGTAGCCGCCGTCGACGTAGTGCACATTCGTGTAGCCCAGGTCGGCGATCTGCGCGGCGATCCGCGGGGCCTGCGACTTCACCGATACGACCGCGATCTCTGTGTTGCGATCGTGGATCACCGGGAAAGTCCCTGATTCGGTGGGGGCAAAACGCTCTGCCACATCCGTGGGTTCGACCACTACCGCACCGGGCAGGCTGCCCTGGTGGCGGACAACCTGTGGTCGGGCATCGACGACCACGGCGCGGCCACGTTCGTAGCGGTCCATCGCTTCTGCTGCTGACATCGAATTCACCACTGACACTGGTGACTCACCATTCCTGATTGTGCTTGATTGTGCTTGTCATGCTCGTTCTCCGGAATCAGCGCCGACCATCGCCCGCCCCGTTTCCTCCACAAAGGTTACGGAAATATTTCTGTGTGTAAAGTTTCGCGCCGATGCGCGGGAAACCTTCCGGAGTGCACATGGCGACCTACCGGACCACAGCAGCCGTTAGCCGCGACCGCGCCCAGCGACTCGCGGTGTGCCACGTTTGCCCCAACTATCGTTGCGCTTGGCATGCCCATCCCGGCTATGGCCGCGCTGGCTGGGGGCACCGCGTTTCCCGCCGCGAGCACGTGGCGCGCCCTGGTCGCGACGTATGTCGATCGGATATTTACCGATCCGGGTCTGCCGCAGCTGATCGAGAGTTTCGCGGTCGAGATCCTCGGGCAGCTCAACGAGACTGAAATCGTCCCGAATGCTGATATTCCCGAAATCGCCTCGGGTGAGTCCGCCCTCGTTGGCGATCGCACCGACGATCGCACCCGGGGACACGTTGTGTTTACGCCCCACCGCGATGCGGTAGGTGGCAAAGTTCCCGCCGCCCGATCGCGGGGTGCGCTCCCGACGCTCCTCACGCTGCCCCTGTGGCGGGTCGGGAGCCATCAGGAATCCGCCGTCACGGGTCTCCAGGGCGAGTGCCGCGGCGATATCCGCCATGGCCACGTCGTGGTCGCGAGCGTAGTTCTCGACGAGTGTGCGGAATATGTCGAGGTTATCCGATGCGAGGTTCTCGGTGATCGAATCGGCGAAACGGGCCACCCGCTGCGCGTTCACATCGTCGACCGAAGGCAACCCGATCTCGGTGAGTGATTGCCGAGTGGCTCGCTCGATGGATCGCAGCAGATGCCGCTCACGCGGCGAGACGAACAGCAGCGCATTTCCCGACCTACCCGCGCGGCCGGTCCGGCCGATACGGTGCACATAGGACTCCGTGTCATGCGGGATGTCGTAGTTGACCACATGCGATATGCGGTCGACATCAAGACCACGGGCCGCGACATCGGTTGCGACCAGAATGTCGATGCTGCCGCTCTTCAACTGATTGATGGTCCGTTCGCGCTGCGCCTGGGCCATATCACCGTTGATCGCCACCGCCGAAAATCCGCGTGAACGAAGTTTCTCGGCAAGCTCCTCGGTGACCGATTTGGTGCGGACGAACACGATCATCGCGTCGAATGTCTCCACCTCGAGGAACCGGGTGAGCGCATCGAGTTTGCGCTGGTGAGAGACTTGCAGGTAGCGCTGTGTGATGTTCTGGGCGGTCGCGGTCTTCGCCTTGACCGTGATCTCCTCGGGATTATGCAGGTAGCGCTGGGCGAGCCGGCGGATAGCGCTGGGCATCGTCGCAGAGAACAGTGCCACCTGCTTCTCGTCCGGGGTCTCGGCCAAGATGCGCTCGACATCCTCGGCGAATCCCATTGTGAGCATCTCGTCGGCCTCGTCGAGGACGAGGAAATCGAGCTGTGAGATATCGAGGGTGCCCTTATCGAGATGATCGATCACGCGGCCCGGAGTGCCGACGATCACCTGCGCACCCCGCTTGAGGCCCGCCAGCTGCACCCCGTAGCTCTGGCCACCATAGATCGGCAGCACACGAACCTCGGGCAGATGAGCCGAGTAACGGCCGAATGCCTCGGCGACCTGCAACGCCAGTTCACGGGTCGGCGCGAGCACCAGTGCCTGCGGCCGCCGCTGAGACGGATCGATCCGAGAAAGCACCGGGATGGCAAAGGCCGCCGTCTTACCGGTGCCGGTCTGCGCCAATCCGACAACATCGCGGCCGGCGGTCAGCGGCGGGATCGTTGCGGCCTGGATAGGCGATGGATACTCGTATCCGACCTCGGCGATGGCGCTGCGCACCCGGGGGTCGATATCGAGATCGTCGAAGGTAACCGACGGGCCGGAATCACCGTCGGAGGAGTCGGGGGCGTGCTTATCTGTCATGGTCTCCATATCCCAGTCATCACATCAACTCTAATGGGCAAGGCGGCTACAAGCCGCATCGAACGCGCGGGGCGTCCGTCTTTCCCGGCTCCCGGCTCGATTAGGCTCGTCATTCGATGAACCGCGACCTCGCCATCGACGCCACCCGCGGAGTTGCGATCTGGAGCATGATTACGGCCCATTTCGCCACCGGCACCCCTCTCGCGTGGCCTACCCATGCGTTCCCGTATGTGGACGGAATGTCGGTGTTCGTATTGTTGTCGGGTTTCGTACTCGGCCTCGTCCATCAGCGCTGGACCGCCCGCGAGGGCCTGCGCTACGCCTACTGGCGGCTACTCAAAAGGATTGTGGTCCTCTACCTGTGCCAATTCGCCATCGCGGTGGTCGCGGTGGCCGCGGCGGTGACACATCATCGATGGCTCACCCGACTGCCCCGTGTCAAGGGCTGGAAACAGGGCATCGAACTGGCATTGACGATGGATTATCTGCCGTCCGGCGGCAACATTCTGCTGCTCTATCTCGTCCTGATGCTCATGGCGTGCGGGGTGCTTGTGCTGCTGCACTACGGGTGGTGGTGTCCGGTACTGATCGCATCCCTTGCACTGTATGCGGTATCACAATTGGCGGCACCGGATTGGTTCTATCTCACTCGTTATCCAACGGGTGGCCACAGCGAGAATTGGGCGGCCTGGCAGTTCGTATTTATCCCCGCGATGGTGCTCGGCTGGAGATGGAATCGTTGGCGCGGCGCATCATTCGTTGATCGGTGGCTGGGCCCGATCATCGCCGCCGCGATCGTGGTGGCATTGGCCTTCCACTTCATCATCGACACCGGGCCGCTCGCCCACCTCGAGCCCGACCTCGCCGACAAGATCAACTTCGCACCGGCCCGCGCGGTGGGCGCTCCGATCGCGGTAGCCGCCGTGTACGGCGCATTCCGGGCAATCGGGCGCCGCAGCCGGCATAACTGGTTGCGACCATTGGTGATGACCGGTGGCCGCAGCCTTGATTCCTACGTGCTGCAAGCGACCGCGCTGGTCGTGATCCCGATCAATGTTGCTCATCGGCCGTGGGCGCCCGTGACCTGCGGCGCGGTGACACTGCTGGTCTTCCTCTCCTGCTGGGGCTGGGCCGAACTGCGCGCGCAGGCCGGCATCGACAAGCTGCACCGTGTGCCGTTGATCATCGTGAGATCCCTACCGTGGGCGCGCCCCAGCCTCTCAATCGGTTCAGCCTCCCAATCGCCACCACCCACACCACCGACAACAGGAGAACATCGATGACAAATCCTGAAGCACTGGGGGATATGACGATCGCCGTACACAGCGGCAACGATCATTCCGGCGCCGCGATCCGGCCGCCGATCACCATGGCGAATTCCTACCATTTGCCCGCAGAACCGGAATTGCTCAACTGGTCGAGTACCGACCAACTGTTCTACACCCGTAATTCGGGTGCGAATCAGCTTGCCTTGCAACATAAACTGGCCGCCCTCGACGAGGGCGACGATGCGGTGGCACTCGCCTCAGGGGTAGCGGCCCTGCATGCGGTGTTCTTCACCCTGCTGCGCACCGGCGACCACATCGTGGTGTCAGATACCACCTACGAGGCCACCTGGAAGCTGTGGACCGAACTGTTGCCGACGAAATACGGAATCGAGGCGACTTTCGTCGATATCACCGACCTTGACGCGGTGCGGGCCGCGCTACGGCCGCACACGCGCCTACTCGTCACCGAGGCGATCGCCAACCCCACCACCAAGGTGGCCCACGTATCCGCGCTCGCCGACATCGCCCACCACAGCGGGGTTCTTCTCGTGGTGGACTCGACCTTCACCCCACCACCGCTGTATCGGCCGCTGCGCGACGGCGCCGATCTCGTGGTGCATTCGCTGACCAAATACATCAACGGTCATGGCGACGCGATGGGGGGTGCGGTGATCGGCCGAGCCGAGCTGATCGCCGACATCAAGCGTCAGGCGATGGTCGATGTGGGCGGGGTGATCTCGCCGTTCAACGCCTGGCTCATCGAACGAGGCTCGATCACGCTGCCGCTACGGCTGGCCCAGCATCAGGCATCGGCGCAGCGGGTCGCCGAATTCCTCGACGGTGATCAGCGAGTTGCCTTCGTCGCCTACCCGGGCCTGGCCTCGCATCCCCAACACACGCTGGCGCAACGGCAATTCGGGGGCCGGGGCTTCGGAGGCATGCTGGCCTTCGCCGTCGATGGTGACCCCGCCACACAGAACCGCTTCGTGTCGCATCTGCGGATCATCACCTCAGCGGTGTCGCTGGGTCACGACGAGTCGCTGATCGTACATGTCGGCACCGACGGCCCGCGGGTAGCGGCATATCCTGAACCGTTCCGCCGATGGGGGCACCTGCGTTTGTCGGTGGGCCTCGAAGATGCCGACGATCTCATCGCCGACATACGCCAGGCGCTCGATCGGACCTTCAGCTGAGCTGAAGGTCCGGTCGAGCGTTGCGGCAATCTAGCTCAGCGAGCCGTCCAGGCGCGGGCGATGTCGAGGCGCTGCCATCCACCCTGCGGGCCCGACTTGTCGAGCGGGTAGCCACCGGGAAGCGCGGTGCGGGCGAGCAGCGCACGCAGTTGCGCCGTCGACCATCCGGGGTGCGCCGCGCGAATCAGATTCTCTGCACCGGCCGGAACATGGATCGGTGTGGCCGCTCCGGTGGGCAGGAACCCGTATGTGGCGCGCTGCCGGTAGGTAGCGAGCGCGTTGGTGGTGGAGACGTACTGCTGCTGGCATGCGACGATGCGGGCGATCGGGGCACCCACCCGTGCGGCGAGCACGCTGCGCAGCTCGGTACGCGCTTGTGCGACCAGTCCGGCGAAACGGGGGTCGGCGAGCGCCTCACTCACGACAGCCTCGCTGGTGATCCGGCCGCCGATCACGTCGAGCGGATAGTGCACACCCAGCACGATGCGGTGATTTCCGTAATCGGAAGCGCGAGCCAGCAGCTGGGGGCCCAACTCGGGGAGCAGCGACGCGATGATAAATGCCTGGGTGTAGCCCCACGTGGTGTGTCCGGACGGGAAGGAGCCGTTGCCGGCCACCGACTTGTAGAGGTCGGCGCGTCCATCCCCATAGTGACGGATCAGGCTGGGCGCAACCTCGAAGGGGCGCTTGTAGTTGAAGTACTTCTTTTCAGCCGACGTGCTGTACCGAGAGCCGATGATCGAGTTATCACCGAACAGAAGCTGGGAAACCTTGGGCAGTTGTCCCGCGCCGAGAGCGGCGTAGAACGCCGGCGCCAGTCGTGAGCCGAGCGCATTGAAGATCGATGAATCTTCGACCGCGTAATTATCGTTGACGGCGTACTTGATGTCCGCCGGCGATGCGGTGTTGTTGATGGCGATCGCCTCGGCGAGGTTCTGCTGCTTCACCGCCGCGGAGAGCGTGCTGAAACCATCCAGGAGCCCGATGTGATTGGCGGGTGCCGGGGTGGCGAACGGCGCAGCCTGCTGCGCGGGGGTGAATCCGCTCTGATGCCCGACTGCGGCGGGTGTGAACGCACAACTCGCGGGGGCTGCCGCAACGTGGGCGGGCACTGATAGCCCGATCATGGCGACCAATGGGATCGCCAGAGCGGTGATCAGCCGTCGACGCGATGGGTGGCGCATTTCTCCTACCTTCTCCCGGACCGTCGTCCACGGTGCCGGATTGCTATGGATGCCAACCCTCCTACCTGAGCATCCGGAGTCGACACCGAACCGACTATTCGGTGAACACCGAGTGACCTCTTGCCTACCGGCCGCTCGTGCGTTCGCCGTTCAGCGAACTTCGTAAAGGATGCCTCGACCGATGGCCTCGCGGATCACCGGCATCGCCGCCTGCGCGAGCGCATCGGCGTCGACCCCGTGGAATTGGGACAGAAGTTCGATGAGTGTGCCGAGCGGAACCTGCCCGCGGCTACCGGCGAGCAGGGCGCGCGATACTTCGTCGACACCGAGGACGGCACCGGGGCCGCCCGGCCGGCGCACCGATGCTCCTATTTCCTGCCAGCCGTCCTCACCGGGCAACGCATGGGTTTCGAGAAATACCGCGGTGGTACGCAATCGGGCGGCGAGTAGTTCGGCATCGGTGACCGTGCGCAGGTAGTTGCGCCGGTCTAGAAAGGCACGCGCCTCGGGACCTGTCACCTCTTCTCCCCCGCCGGTGATCTCTTCCGCCACCACATCGGGCGGGCCTGTCTCCCCCTGCCGTCGGGCCCGTAGGGTGATCACTCCCATACCGATTCCGGTGATGTTCTCCGCGGCGAACCAGTCGAGCCAGTCCGCGCCGCGGGCAGCAACCTGCTCGGGGGTTTCACCTGCATCCGAAAGCCACAGGGACACATAGCTAATGGGGTCGGCCAGCTCACGCTGCACCACCCAGCCGTCGAGTCCGCTCGGTTCGATCCATCCGGCGACACGCTCACGCCAGTCTGCTCCGTCACGAACTATCCAGTTCGCAAGTAGTTGAGCTGTCCCACCGGGGGCTAGGTGATCGGGTAGGCCCGCGATGAGGTCGGCGCACAGCGTATCGCCCGCCATCCCCGAATCCCGGTAGATGTAGTCCTGTGATCCGGCCCCGACGACGAAGGGCGGGTTAGAAACAATCAGGTCGAAACGCTCTCCGGCGACGGGCTCAAAGAGGCTGCCGGCGCGCAGATCCCACGTCATGCCGTTGAGCCGCGCGGTGGCCGCCGCCAGTGCCAGTGCCCGCGGATTGGTATCGGTAGCGACGATCCGGCCACAGTGGGCGTCCAGGTGCAATGCCTGGATGCCGCAACCGGTACCGAGGTCGAGTGCGGATTCCACTGGATCACGAATGATCGCGCGCGCCAGCGAGACCGACGCGCCACCGATGCCGAGTACGTGGTCGTGGCCGACCGGACCCGATCGCATCGCGGAATCTTGGTCGGAGATAACGAGGTACTCGTGGGCGTCATCGGCGTGGGGCCTGATATCCAGGGCCGCCCGTACTCGGGTGCCCGCTACTCGCTCAATCACTCCGGACCTGATCAGCGGATCGAGTCCCGCGACCGGGAACGCCCGGGCCACATCTGCCGCTGATTCGTCCGACCCGAGGAGGAAAAGTCGTACCAGTGTCCCCAGCGCCCCAGCACCGGCCGTAGTACGTGTCGCACGTAGCGCCGGCCACCAGATTCCCTGTGCTAATGCCGCATTCACGTCGTCTCCGAGAAGAGCGGACACCCCCGCAGGGGTATAGCCGGCCGCACGCAGGTCGGCGCCCAGGGCGTCGACGATCTGGACGTCACGCAAAGGCGTGGTATCGGGTGTCATATCTGTGCCGACCTCATCGGATAATCGAGACCATCGTGCCAACATGCACCCAGTCGTAGAGCTTGACCATGGCCGACTCCGGGACGTGCACACACCCGAGTGAGCCGTGCTTTTTGTAGAGGGTCCTATCGCCGTAGGGAAATCGCTGCCAGGAGGAATCGTGAAAGCCGAAGTCCCGGAAGAACGGAAGCCAATAGTGCACGAATACCCGATAGTTCGGCCCGTTCAGATAGCGGTTGGTCTCGCGGCTATCGATCCGCCAGGTGCCCAGCGGGGTACCCGCCCCATATGCCACGCGCCCGGTCGTGACCGGCGAGTTCGCGACCTGCGTACCGTGCTCGCACATGGACATGCTTTGCACGCTCAGACTCACGATGACGATCCGTGCGGCGGTGTTGCCATGACAGAGGTCGACTGCTTGGGCCGGGGCAGCGCTTCGCATGGCCTTCGCGGCCACATGGCGTGGAGCATCCGATGTCGTGACCGGTGCGTCGCGGCGATCGCCGAGCGTCAGCAGCAACATCACGGTGACGCCGAGCGCGACGAACGCCAATGCCGCCGGCGCCGCGTAATCACGCAGCCACCCGCGCGCATGCGGCGCCTGGATCGCTTCCTCGTCGTTCATTGGTACTACGGTAGCCAGCCCACACCGCTACCTCAGTGCGACGCTCCCTCGCGTGTCGTCATCCAACGCCGCCAAGAGCCGAAGTCCATCATCTGCCGGGCTACCGGGGGCCGCCGTCAGTACGAGCATCTCCATTCCGGGGGCGTCGGGGATCGCAAAATTCTCCTGATGCAGTTTCAACAGGCCAACGAGCGGATGCCGGTATGCCTTATCTCCGTGACTGCGTGCGCGGACATCGGCGCGCGCCCATAAAAGGCGGAATCGTTCGCTGGCGATCGATAGTTCGCCGATCAGCGCGGTCAGTCTGGCGTCGTGGGGGAAGCGGCCCGCAGCCAGCCGCAGATGTCCCACCACGTCAAGGGTGCATTGCTCCCATTCGGCGTAGAAGCCACGCTCGGACTCGTGCAGGAACAGATGACGAGCAGTGTTGAAGCCCGGTATGGGCTGGCCATAGAGCACACGCGCGAGACGATTGCCTGCCAGCACATCGAGCCGGTGGTTCATGATCACTGCGGGAGCGGTGGTCATGAGATCCAGCGTACGGCTCAGCTCCGGCCGGATCTGGCTGCCCGGAATCTTGTCGCGTGTACGTGGCTGCTTAGCAAGGCGGTGCAGGTGTGCACGCTCGGTCTCGTCGAGTTCGAGGACACGAGCCAAGGCATCAAGAACCTGTTCGGATGGCCCGGTGGCGCGGGCTTGTTCCAGACGCACGTAGTAGTCGACGCTGACTCCGGACAGATGAGCGACTTCTTCACGCCGCAAGCCCGGCACGCGGCGGCGACCGACTACCGGGATTCCGGCGACGACCGGGTCAACCCGGGACCGCCGGGTACGCAGGAAGCCGGCGAGATCGTTCACATCCTCCAGTATGACGTGTCGTCCCGCGCGCCAACGTGGTTCTGCCAGTACCAGGAACCGCCGGCCGTTGGCACACGCACCCCTGAATCGCATCCGTGGCGCCCGCGACGATGAACGGACACCGCTTTTCGGAAGGATGTCCCGATGAAAGTCTTGATCGTCTACGCCCACCCCGAGTCGGCATCGCTCAACGGTTCACTCAAAAATGTCGCCGTCGAAACATTGCAGTCGAGCGGGCATGAGGTTGACGTCAGCGACCTGTATGTGATGGGCTGGCAGGCCTGTGTCGATGCTGCCGACTACGGACCGCACTCCGGCAGTCCGCTGCGTATCGCCCGCGATTCCGGACGGGCCTTCCACGCCGGAGCACTTTCCGCCGATGTCGCCGTCGAACAGCAGAAGCTACTCTGGGCCGATACCGTCATCTTTCAGTTCCCGTTGTGGTGGTACACGATGCCCGCCATTCTCAAGGGGTGGGTTGATCGGGTGTTCACCTTCGGCTTCGCTTACGGCGTCGGCGAACACAACGACACGAAATACGGTGAACGCTTCGGCGAAGGCACCCTCGCCGGCAGAAGAGCGTTGCTATCGGTGACGGTCGGCGGGCCACGCACGCATTACAGCGCCCGCGGGATCAATGGCCCCATCGACGATCTCCTCTTCCCGATCCAGCACGGCATCCTCTGGTATCCGGGTTTCGACGTGCTGCCGCCGTTCATCGTCTACGGCGCCGACCGCATCAGCGCACACGACTACACCCATATCGCCTCGGCGTGGGAGCAGCGCCTACTCAGCGTAGCTACCACCGAGCCGATCTCCTTCCGGCGACAGAACTTTGGCGACTACGAGATTCCGTCGCTGCAACTTCGTCCCGGGTTGGAAATTCCAGGGCGCACCGGCTTCGGTCTGCACATCGGGACGTGATGCTCGGCTGCGATAGCCGCGTTGACCGGATCTGTCGGTCACCGCGATAGGTCGCCCCGCCACTCGTCAATACCGTCGTGAAGAGCAGTGTCCTGGGGTAGCGATTGATCGATGGCCGAGCGCAGGGCCAGCGCGACGTGCAGTGATGTGCGCTGCCATCCGTCGTCGAACACATCGGCACCGATGACGGCCTTTGCCCTATCGAGCCGGTAGTACAGCGTTGCCCTATGCACATTCATCCGGGTGCACGTTTGCACAATATCCTGCGACGTGTCGAGATACGTCAAGACCGTATGCCACAGCGTCGCATTCCGTTGAGATATCAGCTGCGCGGCCGCCGGACTGATACGCCGGACACCGTCATCCGACCAGGGCACAGACATCAATGCTGACCACAGGCCAAGATCTTCCCAACTCGCGACGTGGCCGACTCCCCGCAGCATCGGCGCTATTCTGCACGCGAAACGAGCCCGCCTATACCCGGCGGGGATCTCGGCAAACGATTCGGTCCGCACGGTGCCGATAGCACGCACGTCGCTACCGCATCGACGTGCGGACGCACGGCACGCGGCCACAATCGCCGCAAAGTCTCGTTCGGTTCCGATCTTGGCGATCACGACAACCGCATGGCGATCGACACAGGCGACGAAGATGCCGCGACCGACCATGTCCACCGCCATATCCGCGAGTACCGCACGCAATTCCGTATCACCGGTTATCCCCAATCGCGTCGATGCCGACACGATGTTGCAGACGAAAACGGTCGGCTCACCGCTTACCGGAAGTAGGCCCTCTGCTTCCGCCCTGGTCAAAACATCGAGCGCGGCGTAGGGACTTGCGTGTAACGCGTTGAGGGCCACCCGCGCCGATGACTCCGCCACAAGCACCGCGTCATGGCTGGCATCGGCGAGAGTCTGGGCCATCTCCTCCGCAGCCCGCCACGCAACGTCTATTTCAGCTGCGGTAATTTTCGGCTCGTCGATCAGCCATAGATAGCCATATCGACGGCCACGGTATAGTAACGGGATACACACCCGAGGTTTAGAACTCAATTCGATTTTGCCCGGTATACGAATCGGCTGCACGATCCGGGAAATTCCAAAACTTTTCGCGTATTCGACGATAGCCGGATTAGTCCGACGATGCAGAATGGCATCTGTTCTCGCCTGATCCACCCCGATCTGCGCACTCACCGCCAGAACTTGCACATCCAAATCATCGACGTTGACGGGTCGGGACAGCACTCCGGCCAGGTCATCCACCAGATTCTGCAGACTCATGCCCTCCTCCCCGGAATCGAGCACCGTGGCACGGTCTCACATGACAGCCGACCAGACGCGACGAACCGCGGCGGATCGGACGGAACGAGACCCTCGCAACTAGCGAAACTTTGTGTCAAAAATATTACGTTCATTTTATTATTACGTACCATCATTCCCCCTCGAAGAAATTTCATCAACATACTAGACGATCGTCTAAACAACTCTAAACGATCACTGGATGAACCGCCGTTCGGGGCTAACTAGCCTTAATCACATCCCAATAGATCGGAGTGTGGATATGAATATCGCCAACAATGTCGCAACACGGACGCAGTTGACGACCACTGCCGTTTCAGCCCTCAACATACGCAAATCTTTCGGATCACACGAGGTTCTCAAGGGGGTAACTCTGCAGGTCGCCCGCGGCGAAGTCGTAGCCCTCATCGGACCAAGCGGATCGGGTAAAAGCACATTTATCCGATGTTTAAACTTACTGGAAACACCTACCTCCGGAATTATAAACCATCACGGTGACGAGATATTCGGACCCGAAACCACATTGAATCGACGACAACTTCAGAATATTCGCCTACAAATGGGCATGGTATTTCAGTCATTTAACTTATTCCCCAATCTCTCCGCTCTCGAAAATATCTCTCTGGCACAAATTCACGCACGCGGACGCACTCGCGCGGAATCTGACGAACGCTCACGGAAACTTCTTGATCGAGTCGGATTGAAAGACCACGCGAACCACAAACCCGGACAGCTCTCCGGTGGGCAGCAACAGCGCGTGGCCATCGCACGCGCACTCGCCCTCGACCCCGACGTCATGCTTTTTGACGAGCCTACCTCCGCTATCGATCCGGAACTCCGGGTCGAGGTACTGCGCGTCATGCGCGATCTGGCAGATGAGGGCATGACGATGCTCATCGTGACGCATGAGATGCACTTCGCGCAGCGAGTCGCGGACACGGTGGTGTTTTTCGCAGACGGGAATATCGTCGAAAAGGGTTCACCGCAGAAAGTTTTCACTTCTCCCGACCATGACCGCACCAAGAAGTTTCTCGCAGCGGTCGACGGAGAAATCTGATGCTGAGCCTGGCCGTGTTACTCCATGGTGCCACCCTCACCATCATTCTCTGGACCGGAGCCTTTACCGTCGCGGTGCTCACCGGAATCCCGGTATGTGCCGCTCGCGGATCTCAGATTCTCATCATCCGCACGATAGGTTCCTGCTGGGTCAATGTGATTCGCGGCGTTCCGCCCCTTGTCTGGATATTCATCCTATTTTTCGGAGTTACCATCGGTACGCAACGACCAACGGCAACCGGGGCGGCAATCGTCGGTTTGGGGCTGGTGGGATCTGCCTATATGGGCGAGATCTATCGTGGCGCACTCGATTCGATTCCCCAAGGACAGGTCGATGCTATCCGAGCACTGGCCTTAGGACGATGGACAGCGCTGCGATCGGTCAGATTACCGCAGTGCCTGCCACTCATCTTGGCTGCAGGTGCCTCATATGGCATCAATCTCGTCAAGGATACCGCCCTCGCCTCCCTGATCGGTGTTCAGGAAATCACGTTCCTCGCCAACTACGATGTTTCGCAGGGCGAAAATGGCCTCACTACCTTTCTCATTGCCGGACTGGCATACCTCATACTCAGCGTCCCCATCGGTGTCGCTGCCCGCGCAATCGAAGCACGTGGAACACTCAGTCGCCGAGGAGCCGCGTGATGTGGTCAGATCTTGTCGCCCTACTACCTGGCTTAGCGCTGAGCGTGCAATTGACTGTGGCATCGCTGGCAGTCGGGCTACCACTCGGCTTGGCCGCCGGTCTCGTGCTCCACGAGGGTGGCCGAATGCAGCGGTGGTCAGTGCTCGCTGCCACCGAGCTCGGGCGTGGCTTCCCCGCGCTGGTCACCGTCTATCTCGTCTACTTCGGCCTTCCCGAAGCGGGCGTCGTACTCGCCGGTTTCACGGCGATGGTGGTTGCCTTCGGCTTCATCACCGCCTCATACACCGCGGACATATTCCGAACAGCTCTTTCCGCGATACCCACCTCGCAGTTGGATGCTGCTGCCGCACTTGGATTGTCACGCTGGGTCACGTTGCGTCGGGTGGTTGCTCCACAGGCGGTGAAAATAGTGCTGGTGCCGTTGCTCGGATTCGCCATTATTGTGTTCCAAGCCAGCGCGCTAGCCTACAGCATTGGTCTTCGTGAACTCCTGAGTCGCGCTTACGACCGTGGCACCCTCAGCTTCGACGTAATGAGATCCCTACTCATCGCCGCTGTTCTCTATCTCGTCGTCTCTCTTGCACTCGGCCACATCACCAAGGCGGTGCAGCGCCGCACCGACCCCACGCACAGTTCACTGCCCGCGGGTACCCGCACCATTCTTCGACGCACCCTCGAACGGAGCTTGTCATGAAATATCGCCGCACGACCATCGCAACACTGCTCACGGCAACCGTGATCTCCTCACTATCAGGCTGTACGTCAACAGATTCCAGCTCATCTCCCGCTTCCGGATGTACACCGGAATGGACCTTTCCCACCATCCATCACGGCGCTCTGACTGTCGCAACAGTGGATTCGCTCCCCTATGTGGAAGTCGAGCCCGGCAGCAATGAAGCGAAGGGAATCGATAGCGATCTGCTCACTAATTTCGCTAAACGCGCCTGCCTCAAAGTCGATTTCAAATCACTCGGTGGGCCGGCCGCAGTTGCTGCAATGACTCAGGGTACTGCCGATGTCGCCGCCGGAGGCTGGTATTCCACACCGGAACGCGGAAAAAAGATCGGTCAAACAGATCCGGTATGGTACGACTACAACGCAATCGCCTCCAAGGAGAAACTCTCCACTATCGACGCACTCAAGGGCAAAACAGTCGGCGTGGTTGCCGGTTCACTGTATGTGCAACCGCTAGCTGCGGTCATTGGTGACGCAAAGGTAAAGCAGTACCAGACAATGGACGCGGTACTGCGCGATATCTCGGCCGGACGACTCGATGCCGGCCTCGGCACATCATCCGAATTGGGTTACCAGGTGCACCAGCGTGCAGATAGCGGCATCACGGTCACTCCTGTTCCCGAAGATGCCCACTACACAACGCTGACGCAACGAGGAATGGTGAATTTCCCGTACACCAAATCGAACTCGAAGCTCGGAGACGCGCTACAGAACTTCATCGCTGCCACACGTAAAGATGGCACCGTCGCAGGCGTACTCACCAAGTACGGCATCACTAATCCTAAGAACATCACCGGCAGCTAATCGACCGCACAGTCGTCTCGATCCCTTACGCAGCCATAGCTGCAACGAAAGGCATAACACACTATGAATGCGCCTCCCGATGTGGTGGTAATCGGAGCCGGGGTAATCGGTAGTTCGATCGCTTTCCAACTCGCCAAGAAGGGATACGAGGTACTCGTCCTGGATAAGGCAGGCGGCCCGGGATACGGATCGACCAGCGCGTCCAGCGCCGTGATCCGCTACAACTATTCCACACTCGACGGCGTCATCACCGCCTGGGAGTCTGGTCAATGTTGGACCAAATGGAAAGATTATCTCGGCGTCAGCATTGATGCCGCCGCCATATTCTACAAGACGGGAATGGTCTTTCTCGATGTCGATCTGGCTCCCCGAGATCGCACAATCAAACTTTTCGAGATAGTGGGAGTTCGGTATGAGGAATGGGACAGCGCAGAGCTATCTCGGCGGCTACCCGGGATCGATGTCGGTAGATACTTTCCCCCCAAACCGGTGACGTCGGAGGAATTTTTTGCCGAAGCCAGCACAACATTGGGGGGCCTTTACACGCCGGATGGAGGATTCATCGACGACCCGCAACTGGCTGCCGCGAATCTTGCTCATGCTGCTCGCGCACATGGAGCCGTTTTCACATACCGCGCCGAAATCACCGCGATCACACAATTCGACAATGAGTCGTGGCATGTGACGCTCGACGACGGAGCCACGATCGACACGCCAGTGGTGGTCAATGCGGCAGGTCCATGGTCTGGAGCGATCAACGAGATGGCCGGTGTGGGTGGTGACTTCACCGTATCGGTGAAGCCTATGCGCCAGGAGGTCCACCACGTGAGCGCTCCACCGGGCTACAACAGCGACACCCACCTTGGTCCGGGCGTCGCCGATATGGATGTGGGGATCTACACCCGCCCCGAACCCGGCGGGGGCTTACTGATCGGCGGGACCGAACCCGAATGCGATCCACTCGAATGGATCGATGATCCTGACACAGCAAACCCCAACAGAACCGCGAGCCGCTTCGAGGCACAGGTGCTGCGTGCGGCTCGACGATTCCCTCACCTGACCGTGCCGGCCCAACCCAAGGGCATTGCGGGGGTATACGATGTGGCCTCCGACTGGACACCGATCTACGACCGGACGGATCGGAACGGTTTTTATGTCGCCATGGGAACCAGCGGAAACCAATTTAAAAACGCACCCCTCGCAGGAGAATTTCTCACAGAGATAATTACCGCCGTTCAGTCTGGTCACGATCATGATCGAGATCCCGTCCACTACACCGGCCGCACCACCGGGATGTCCATCAATCTCGGGGCGTTTTCCCGTAAGCGGCAGCCGAATGCCGAGTCATCGGGAACTGTGCTCGGGTAGCGAACAGCGCCGTTCACTGTGAACACTACATAGAGAAAGAGTTTTTCGTGGCACATCATTTTCAGACCATCGTCGTTGGTGCGGGGTCTCTCGGAAGTGCAGCCGCTTACTGGCTCACCGAGAAGGGCCAGACTGACGTTCTCGTGCTAGAACAATTCACCTTCGCGCACGGGAATGGCTCACACGGCGATCACTCCCGGATCATCCGACACAGCTACCACGACAACATATATGGCCGTTTGACTCGGGCAGCATATGAGAACTGGCGCCACCTCGATCACGTCAGCGGGCAGAAAGTGTTCGTGCAGACCGGTGGCCTCGATATCGCCGTCGCGGGTTCGTCCGGCGCAGCCAATGTAGAAACATACCGCAGCGTCATGGCCGCAAACGGCATCGCATTCGATGTCCTCGACAACAAGCAATTGACCGAACGATTCCCACAATGGGATCTCGGCGATGACGACATCATCGCCACCTATCAGGATGAATCCGGGCTCATCGATATCCGGCGTGCGACGCAAACCCATCTGGCCCTCGCTGAGGGGGCCGGGGCGACGCTGCGCGAAAACACCGCCGTCCGCAGCATCGAAAGCGTCGACGGGGGTGCACGCGTCGTCACCGACCACGACACATTCACCGCCGATACCGTGATCGTAACCACCGGAAGCTGGGCCGATGAACTCCTCGCGCCTCTCGGGCAAACCTGGAAGACGACGATCACCGAGGAACAAGTGCTCTACGTGTCCAGTCCCCACCTGAAAGAGTTTTCGGTGGGCACCTTCCCGATCTGGGGATGGCACGGCGACTACCTGCACTACGGCTTTCCCACCTATGGCGAGGCCGCCGTCAAGGTAGCTCGCGAGAACTTACGGCGCGTCGTCACCCAGGACACGCGCAGCCTCACGCCACATGAGGACGAAACTGAGATTTTGATGGACTTCCTCCGTCAGCGCCTACCCGAGGCCGTCGGACGCGTCCTCTACGCGAAGACCTGCCCCTACGATCTGCCCCCGGACCGGGACTTCATTCTCGACTTCCTGCCCGGTAATCCGCACGTGCTGGTCGGAAATGGTGCCGCACACGCCGGAAAATTCGCCGGACTCATCGGCGAAATCCTCGCCGATCTCGCCGTGGGCGGTGCCACAAAGTATCCAATCGAACCATTCCGTGCCGACCGCCCCGCGCTACGCGATCCGG